>JAESRU010000132.1 GCA_016764455.1 Hyphomicrobiales bacterium
GCATCTTGCTGATTATTGGTGGGATGTTGATCGAAAACCTTATCCATCTGTAAAAACACTTGCCGGGCGAATGCGGCTTAGCCCTCGCCAGATGCGGCGCTACATTGCTGAACTTGAAGCAGCAGGCTTAATCAAGAGGATCGAAAGAACAGCAAGTCATCGCGGCAGGCTTAGTAATTATTACGATCTAACAGGCTTAGTGGAAAAATTGAAAAAACTTGAGCCAGAATTCCGAGAGGTGGAAGAAGAGGTTAAGGAAAATCGAAAAGCCGTTTCCCAGCGGGGAGGCCGTCGGCGGCGCTCCTCAGTAAATAGTTAAACAGTTTCGCGGCGTAGCTCAGAAGGATAGAGCCCCTGTTGTCTTCATATGGTTGAATGTAGAAATTTTACAGTATGGGCAGGGAGGTCGCAGGTTCAAGTCCTGTCGCCGCAATAAAAAGGATTTATTCAAATCAATTTTTTGTCAAAAAACTACCTGCCGACAATTCTATCCAGGTTTCTTCGTCGATAACTTCGATACCCAAATCCTGAGCTTTTTTGAGTTTTGATCCGGCTCCGGGTCCGGCCACGACGAGATCTGTATTTTTGGATACTGATCCGACAACCTTGGCACCAAGCGCTTCGGCGCGGGCTTTGGCTTCATCCCGCGACATGATCACGAGGGAGCCGGTAAAGACGATTTTTTTATCCGCAATGGCTGTATCCATACGAACGATTTCCACCGGAACCGGGGTTACTTCGCTGAGCAATTGCGCCAGCACGTCGCGGTTATGGGGCTCCGTGAAGAAAGCCTTGAGCGAGCGGATCATCACAAGGCCGATCTTGTCTATAGCAAGGAGATCCTGAAACGCTTCGCTGTCTTCGTCATTTGCTGCATCCATGGCCGCTTGCAGCGCTTCAAACGTCCCATAGGTGCGCGCCAACAACATTGCGGTGGTGGAACCGATATGGCGAATGCCAAGCGCGTAGATGAACCTGTTGAGGGCGATTTTGCGGCGTTCGGATATCGCAGCGAACAGATTATTAGCGGAAAGCTCACCCCACCCTTCTTGATCTTTCAGTTGTTTTGGGAAACCGGCATCGCGCCCCTCAAGGGTGAATATCTCGGCCGCGTTCTTGATCCGCTTTTCAGCAAAGAAAGCCTCAATCTGCTTTGCACCCAGCCCTTCAATATCAAAAGCGTTGCGGGAGACGAAATGTCGGAGCTTCTCGATTGCCTGTGCCGGGCAAATCAACCCGCCGCTACAGCGCCGGATCGCGTCTTCCTTGCCGGTATCAGGATTGACGTCTTTTATCGCCTTGCTCCCACATGCGGGGCAGAGGAGCGGAAATTCGTAAGGTTGAGAATTTTCCGGGCGCTTTTCAGGCACATGACCCAGAATTTGAGGGATAACATCCCCCGCCCGCTGCACGACAACCGTATCGCCCACGCGCACATTCTTGCGGATGATTTCATCTTCATTATGCAGCGAGGCGTTGGATACAACTACGCCACCAACTGTGACCGGCTCAAGCTTGGCAACCGGCGTCAGCGCGCCCGTGCGCCCCACTTGTATTTCAATATCACGCAGGATCGTGGTGGCTTGTTCGGCCGGGAATTTGTGGGCAATCGCCCAGCGCGGGGCACGCGAAACAAATCCAAGACGACCCTGCAAGGCCAGATCATCAACCTTGTAGACAACGCCGTCGATATCATAATCAAGACTGGCCCGCTGGCCCTCAATATCCCGGTAAACGGCCAACAATTCTTCAACGGCTTCGCAGCGACGCATCAAAGGATTTATCTTGAAACCAAAAGCCTTAAAGCGCTCCACCATACCCATCTGGGTCTCAGCCGGCATCGCCGACATCTCTCCCCAGGCATAGGCAAAAAACCGCAACGGGCGCGACGCAGTTATCGCAGAATCCAGTTGGCGCAAAGACCCAGCAGCAGCGTTGCGCGGGTTGGCAAACGGAGATTTGCCGTCGCTTTCATAGCGCGCATTGAGCGCCGCAAAATCCGCATGGCCCATATAAACTTCGCCACGAATTTCAACAATATCGGGGATATTGTCGCCAGTCAGCGTTTTTGGAATATCGCTGATGGTACGCAGATTGGCAGTGATATCTTCACCGACCATTCCGTCACCGCGCGTCGCGCCAACGGCTAGCCGTCCTGCCTCGTAGCGAATATTTGCAGATACCCCGTCGATTTTTGGTTCTGCCGTGATTGCCAATGAACCACCATCAGCAATTTTTAGAAACCGGCGAACCTTGTTGGAAAAATCAACAACGTCTTCGTCGCTAAAAGCATTGCCAAGCGAGAGCATCGGGACAGGATGCTTGACCTTTGAGAATTTCGAAACCGGTGCAGCGCCTACCCTGTCGGACGGTGAATCATCTCGTTTCAAATATGGAAACCGGGCCTCAATCTTCTGATTGCGCGCCCGGAGCGCGTCATAATCAGCATCACTGATACGAGGCGCATCGTCTTGGTAATAACGCGCATCATGCCGGAAAATCTCTTGCGCCAATCGCTCAAGTTCAGACGTTGCCTGCTCTGCCGTCAAATCCTCAACAATTATGTCACTGACCGCGTCACTCATCCGGCCTTGCTCAGCAGCCGGTCGGCGGCGGCGCGGGCTTCCTCTGTTACTTCGGCACCCGAGAGCATCCGCGCAATTTCTTCGCGGCGTTCATCATTGTCCAATATTTTGACATTGGTAGTCGCGGTATCACCACCAGACGCCCTCTTGGCAATTTTGTAATGGTGGCCCGCCCTTGCCGCGACCTGGGGCGCATGGGTGATCGCCAAAACCTGAACCTTTGAAGACAAAATTTCAAGCCGTCGTCCAACAGCATCAGCAACCGCGCCACCGATGGCGGTATCGATTTCATCAAAAATCAAGGTCGGGGCGCCCACTTTGTCTGCCAACACAACTTTGATCGCCAAAATGAAACGGGACAATTCGCCACCCGACGCAATCTTCATCAGCGGACCAGGATTGGTGCCCGGATTGGTTTGCACCCAAAATTCCGCTCGTTCACGACCAAATTCACTACCCTCAGGCACCGCTTCCAGATGAACCGCAAAACTGGCTTGCCCGAGCTTCAAAGGCTCCAGCTCGGTCTGCACTGCACGTTTCAGGGAGGCCGACGCTGAAATACGCCCCTTGGTAAGTTTTTCTGCTGCCACGTCATAGGCAGTCTCGGCGCGCGCAACTGCTGCCATCAATTCAGCCAGATGCCCCTCCCCGGCTTCAATTTTTTCCAGATCATCCTGAAGCTTAATCCGCACAGCCGGCAAATCCGCCACCTGGACATTATGTTTGCGGGCTGCAGCCTTAAGCGCAAATAGCCGCTCTTCATCTTGTTCAAGTTCAACTGGATCAAAAGCACAAGCCCAGACCGCTGCCTCAATCGCTGCTTGTGCCTCGTGAAGTTCACCAACAGCTTTATCAAGCGAGTTTACGGGCGCATTGAGAATTTCCGGTGCTGCGGCAACCTGTTTTTCGAGTTTMCGAAGAACGGCACTGATTCGCGTCAGGTATGRATTGTCGCCATCAATRACCTTGAGYGCGCTTTTAAGGTCATCAACAACCTTCTCGGCCTGCATCATGCTGGTGCGACGGCGGGTCAAGACTTCCTCTTCGTCTGGCCCCGGCGCCAGCTTTTCAAGCTCGTCCAGAACGTGGCGCAAATATTCCGTATTCTCAGCGGCTTCCGCCACCAGCCGCCTTTGGGTGGCAAGCGCGCCACGCGCATCTTGAAGCTCGCGCCATATCTTGCTGACCAACACCACCTGGCGGCCAAGGCCCCCAAACGCATCCAGTAATTTCCTGTGGGCAGTCGGGTTCATGAAGGCGCGTTCATCATGCTGACCGTGGATTTCGATCAGTTCTGCGCCGATTTCCCTCAATAATTGAGCGCTGACCGGTTGGTCATTTATGAAAGCCCGCGTCCGCCCGTCCGCTGTCTGGACCCGGCGCAAGATCAATTGGTCTTCTTCGGAAATACCAGAATCCTGCAATAACCGGTTTACCTGATGATCTTTGCCGAGCTCAAAGACTGCGACAATCTCACCCTGGTTTTTGCCCTGGCGAACAAGGCCGGTATCACCACGCGCTCCGAGCGCCAGTGCCAAACCATCAAGCAGGATAGATTTACCCGCACCTGTTTCGCCGGTCAAAACCCCGAGCCCGGACCCGAAGTCCAGACGCAGGCGATCGATCAAAACAATGTCGGTTATGAGCAATGACGTAAGCATGGCGCAGTTTTACCCGCCAGAAGCAATTTTCCAAGCTCTACTGAGAAAAGAATCTTCATCCTCGCGTGGTTCCAGCCCACCACTCTGCAATAGATCATAAGCATCTTGGTACCAATCGCTGGACGGGTAATTATGTCCAAGGATGGCCGCGGCCGTCTGCGCCTCGCTGACAATCCCAAGCGCCATATAACCTTCGGTCAAACGCATCAGSGCTTCTTCAATGTGCGTTGAGGTTTGATAGTCSGTTACCACCACCTTGAAGCGGTTAATCGCTGCCACAAAGTTGCGCCGGGTCAGGTAATAACGCCCGACTTCCATTTCCTTGCCCGCTAGCTGGTCATYGGCAAGTCTAAGTTTGATCCGGGAATCGCGTGCATAGGGCGAATCTGGATAGAGGCGGGCAACCTCGCGATAGGCTTCCATCGCTTGTTGGGTTGCGGCCTGATCACGGGTCACATCGGGAATTTGRTCATAATAGGATTGGGCGATCAGATATTGCGCATAGGCCGCATCTTNNCTGCCNNTGGAYRSAAAKYCAGATAGCGCTGCAAACCAAGTACAGCGCCGTCATAATCTCCGCCCCTGTACCGCGAGAAAGCAGACATTAAAATCGCCTTGCGCGCCCATGCCGAATAGGGATGCTGGCGCTCAACTTCTTCAAACATTTCTGCGGCCTGCCTGAACTCGCCTTCATTCAACAAAGCCAGAGCTTCATTATAGGCCGGACCAACCGGAACCTCATCTTCGACGAGAAATTCATCTTTGTTGCCGCAAGCCGCAAGTGACATCCCTGCTACCAGCAAAAACGCGATAGCAACCAGCCGACTAAATTTTCTGAAATCCTGAAACATACGTCAGACCAATTTCCATTCTGCTTAAACCGGCAACGGCCAAGGGCTATCATTACGCCTATCAGCCAAGATCGACTTTCTATTCGAAACAATCATTYCGCACCAGCCCGGTRCAAWAAAATGCRCCRRGRTWMKTATATACWATTCAGTGTCTGAWTAAGGTCTTTTTGTGGCTCAGGCTTAAYGAAGCAMRCCAAAAKTTGTGGATCAGGATACGTCCGGTCCAAAAGCCGGAACAGCAACMCCGGCTGCGATGGTTCCRGCSGCYTTTTCRCGACGCGCWGGCATRTCYACATAWGACCATGCRTCKGGTGCATCAAACAAAGCCTGGAGYACKWGATGGTTGAGGCGATGRCCRCCRCGAAYCGAGCGRTARCGSCCCAAAATAGGATATCCGGCAAGGGCAATATCGCCGACCGCATCAAGCGCCTTGTGCCGCACGAACTCATCAGCAAAGCGAAGGCCTTCCTGATTAAGAATTTTGTCGTCGCTCAATACAACTGAGTTTTCCAATGACGCGCCAAGTCCAAACCCGCTTGCCCAAAGCTTCTCGACATCGTCCATGAACCCAAAGGTTCGCGCCCGGCAAAGTTCTGAAACAAAGGTGTCCGGTGTCACTTCCACAACCACCTGTTGGCGACCAATGACTTTCGAGCTGAAATCAATGGTAATATCGAGTTCAAAACCATCATGGGGGCTTAATTCACCAACCCGGTCGCCAATTTCAACGCGGATCGGGCGCAATACCCGAATATACCTGCGTGGCGCATCAAGGAAACGAAGGCCGACCTGTTGAATTTCTCTCACAAATGGTTCCGAGCTGCCATCAAGAACAGGCACTTCAGAACCGTCAATTTCAATAACCGCGTTATCAACACCCATGCCGCGCAAAGCTGCCATAAGATGTTCGACGGTGGAAATAGACACGTTGGCACCAACACCCAGTGCGGTACATAATTCAGTGGCACAAACCATCTGAAAACGGGCAGGAATATCCATGCCTGTCTGCCCGCGATCGGTTCGGACAAACACGATACCGGTATTGCTGTCGCAAGGATTGATGCTGAGTGAAACGGCACTGCCATTGTGAATACCGATACCGCTAAATTCGACGCGGTCCGCAATCGTGGCCTGTCTGGTGGGCACATATCGTGCCTTGTGTGCATTACTCGTCATCTATACTACAAAAGCCCCCGTACTGGTCGGTGCAACAATTTAGAATCCCAGATCCCACAAGCTGGCTTTATAAATACCAGCCAGGGGATGCAAAACTCAGGTCGCACATTTCGACCAAAGACGGATTACAGAATACAAGCGACTGGCGTCCGCCACAAATCACGCTTTCTTACACTCTGTTACCATTTATACACTATATTTTCAGACCCAAAATTACTCCAACTGACTGAATTAAAACGGTTTTTCAATTAAGGTGAAAAAGTGTCACGATTGCAACACTTCGCCTCAATTGGCCTGACGGCGGAGGAATGCCGGAATTTCCAGCCGATCATCTTCCATTTCAGGTGGTCCGTCGCTTGAACCCGCGATTCGTCTGGTCTCAACATTACCCATTGGTACTGCTGCCGGAGCCGGTTTTACAGGAGCTGGAGCTGCGGGCGCAGCACGCTCTTGCAACTGTGGTTCCTGAGGTGCGGCAGCGCGTACCGTCTCTTCTTCTGGTTCACGGCGGCTAATGCCGACGCTTGCAAGCCTGCTGAGAAACCCGGTCTTCTTTTGCTGAGCCGCAAGGCCCTGCGATGGCGCTTCACCCTGCAAAGCACGAAGCTGGTTCTGTGCAGGCACGGGCAATTCTTCAGTGCGTGGCATACGCGGGGTGCGGGCTTCCGGCTTTTCAGCAACTGGTGGAATGAAATTTTCCGCAGCAGGTTCCGCTGTTTCGCTGGTAACAGCTGGTTCTGGAGCCGCATCAGGTGCTGGAACAAAAGGCTGGATCGTGACACCGTCACGGGTCGTTTCATTCATCTGCACTTCTGGTGCCGGAGCTGGATCAGCGCCTGGCGCATCGCCATTGATTTCTGCTGTCAGCGCACGAAGTTTCTGCGCAACATCATCCGGCATTTGTGGGGCAACCGGAGGAGCCTTCTGTTCTGCAATAGCTTCAATTCCGGTAGCCACCACCGAAACGCGCATAACCCCTTCAAGGGTGTCGTCGAATGTGGCACCAAGAATGATGTTGGCGTCTTCGTCCACTTCTTCGCGAATGCGCATAGCGGCTTCGTCAACCTCATAAAGAGTTAGATCGTGACCGCCTGTGATACTGATCAACAGGCCGCGAGCGCCGCGCATCGACACATCGTCGAGAAGCGGGTTGGAGATTGCAGCTTCGGCAGCTTCGATGGCACGTTTTTCGCCAGACGCTTCACCGGTACCCATCATCGCTTTGCCCATCTCGTCCATGACGGCGCGAACATCAGCAAAATCGAGATTGATCAAACCTTCCTTGACGATCAGATCGGTAATACAGGCAACGCCCGAATAGAGCACCTGATCAGCCATCGCAAACGCATCTGCGAACGTTGTTTTTTCATTCGCGATCCGGAACAGGTTCTGGTTCGGAATAACAATCAGCGTGTCCACATATTGATGCATCTCTTCGATGCCTGCATCCGCGACCTGTTGACGGCGCCTGCCTTCAAACTGGAACGGCTTGGTGACGACACCAACGGTGAGGATACCTTGCTCGCGCGCAATGCCTGCAATTACGGGCGCTGCCCCGGTTCCCGTGCCCCCGCCCATGCCGGCAGTCACAAACGCCATATGCGCGCCGTTGAGCTGGTCTTTAATTTCGTCGATGGATTCCTGTGCTGCCGCCCGCCCGATCTCCGGGTGCGACCCAGCGCCAAGGCCCTGGGTTACTTCCGTACCCATCTGGATACGGCGTTCGGCTACTGAAGCCGCCAAAGCCTGGGAATCTGTATTGGCAACAACAAATTCGACACCCTGGAGGCCAGACTGGATCATGTTGTTGACGGCATTCCCRCCAGCACCACCRACACCAAATACGGTGATCCGTGGGCTCAATTCTTTGACATCCGGTATTGTAAGATTGATCGTCATGGTGACCCCCTTGGTCAATTTTTACGCTGTTTGTTTCGCTCTACATTCTGAACCGGTTAGTCCGGTCGCTCTATTCGACACGTCCCTGCGATGCTTGTGCATCGTCATTTTTAAAAACTGTCCCTGAACCACCCACTGACTTTCGCCAGATAATTGTGGTTCATAAATCCACCCGAAATATCGGGTAGTTTTTCTGTCATCTCGCGCCCCGCAACCTGCGGGTAAACGAGCATTCCTGTTACCGCGGCAAATGCCGGGCTGCGGGCTGCTTCCGGCAGCCCGGTAATTCCAAATGGCCGACCGATACGAACTTGCTTGTCGAGAATTCTGGCAGCCAGCTCCCGCGCCCCGGGCAATTGACTGGCACCGCCGGTCAACACCAGCCGGCGCGCACCGAAGCGCTCAAAGCCTGAATTCCGCAACCGGTCGCGCATAAGTTCGAAAATCTCTTCCAGCCGTGGCTGGATAATCCCCGTCAGCATGGAGCGAGGGATAATATTGCCGGCTTCTCCAGCCTCGCCACCAATCGGCGGCACGGTAATTGTTTCGCGTTCATCGGATTCGCTCGCTAATGCGCTGCCATACAGCGTCTTGATCCGCTCTGCTGCTGCCAACGGGGTTGAGAGCCCCCGCGCTATATCCAGCGTCACATGCCCGCCGCCAACAGCGATCACATCCGCATAGACGAAATTATTTTCGTAAAAAATGGAAGCGCTTGTGGTGCCGCCACCCATGTCGATGCACAGTACGCCGAGATCGGTTTCATCTTGAACCAGAGCAGACAGGCCACTCGCATATGGCGTCGTGACCATGGCATCAACCACCAGATGACACCGGCTGACACAAAGCGATAAATTCTGCATCGGCGCGGTTTCAGCCGACACAACGTGAATATCCACACCAAGATCTTTGCCGAGCATACCGCGCGGGTCCTGGACCCCCTGGTTGCCATCAAGCGAATAACCAATTGGCACCGCGTGTACGACGCTGCGCCCATCGCTGCCTGAATGGGCGCGACCGGCATGCAAGACCCGCTGGATATCGCGGTCATCGACCTGATGCCCGCTAACCGAAACACTGGCGCTAAAGGCTTCAGAAAAAATCCGGCCGCAAGAAACATTGACGACAACACCTTCGATGGTGATGCCCGCCATCCGCTCAGCGGCATCAACGACCGACCGGATCGCCTGTTCGGCAGCATCCATATCGGTAATGACACCGCCCTTGATGCCCCGGGACAATTGATGCCCGATGCCGAGCAACTCAATCTGGTGGGTACGACCCAACAAACCAGCCTTTCGTGGCGAAGGTTTTAGTTTGGCAACAATGCAGCAGATTTTGCTGGTGCCGATATCCAGTACAGAAATTATTGTGGATCGGTTTGGCGACAATGCAATACCGCGATGGTTATGGGATTTTCCGGAAGGAATGCTCATGTCGCCCCTCCAGTCTGTTCTGGCGTCAAGGCATCGCTGTCATTGGCCAGACGGATTGAAATCCTGTCATSGATACGCAGATCRATGGCGCTGATATCGCGGTTGAACAAGCCGTGAATTGTGTCCAAAGCCACTAATTGATCGAGTGCAGCTTCAATATTTTTCTCCGGCAACCGAATGTCGATGCCGTTATTCAGACGTACATTCCAACGCCTCTCACCGACGCGTACAATCGCGCGCATCCTGGTGCGGATTTCAGGGCGGCCCGCAAGGGTTGCCAAAATTTCGCTGGCATCGCCATTGGCACCTTCGCCAACCACCAGCGGCAAAGATGAAACCGCATCTTCGGCAAATTCCGAAATGACCTGACCTTCAATATCTATCACGGTGATCTGGCCCCGGTTCTGCCAAACCGCAAAGGGCACCCGTTCGCGGATCGAAATGATCAACGTGCCGGGGAATAATCTCTGRACATYCGCTTCYGCRATCCAGGGCAGGTYYTGAATGCGCTGRCGCGCMGCTTCAGYACTGACCCKGAGGATYGGYTCTTCATARTCAACGCCCAAAGCGGCAATAACTTCGCCCCGGCGGAATTCATTGGTCAGCCCATCAATCTGGATATCTTTAATCTCAAGACCGGTGAGCTGGCTCACATCGGCTAAGCTACCGGTCAGATCGATATCATCATTGGTGCTGATCGAGAGACCATACGCGCCGACAAGACCATAAAAACCAAAGCACAAGGCAACAGCAAGCCCCATGGGCAATTGCCCRGCAGCAAATTGTCGTTTGAGCCCGGTTGGCCGCCGCCGCACTTTCAGAAACCGTGCAATCGGTCCTGGCAGGGGCGCATGAACAATTTTGTTTGGATCAGTGTTTGGATTTTTGGCAAAAAGCGAACGCAACCGGCTAGAAAGCTCTAGCCAGTTTCCCCTGTCGCCAGGGTAATCATCCTTAAGGGATACATTTAGTTTCCCTATCTTTCGCAAGAAGCGTCCTCCACCATCCAGCGTACCAATTCCACATATGAATGCCCGGCATGTGCGGCAATTTCCGGCACCAGAGAGGTGGCGGTCATGCCCGGCTGGGTATTCACTTCAAGGCAGATCAATTCGCCTTCACCACCGGGTTGCTCGTCAAAACGGAAATCCGCGCGACTCACACCACGACAACCAAGGGCTTGATGGGCCTTAAGGGACAGCTTCTGTATTAATTGGTAAATATTTGGTGAAATTTCCGCAGGAAGGATGTGTCTGGAGCCTCCAGGCACGTATTTTGCGTCATAATCGTAAAAACCCTGTGCAGAAACGATATCTATGACCCCAAGAGCCACATCTCCGACCACAGCGCAGGTTAGTTCCCGACCGGGAATGAATCGCTCCACCAACACGTCGCCAAGCGACCAATCACTGGAATGCAATTCCTGGGGTGGGAATTCATGCTGCTCGGTAACGATAAAAACACCGACGCTGGAGCCTTCCTTGACCGGCTTGACCACATAGGGGCGCGGCATCACATGGTCTTTGGCAGCAACCTCGACCGGCACCACTTTGCCTTCGGCGACCGGAATTTTGGCCGCCCGGAAAATAATTTTCGCTCTTTCCTTATCCATCGCCAAGGCGGATGCCAGCACCCCCGAATGGGTATAAGGAATTTCCAGTGTTTCCAGGATACCCTGAATAGTACCATCCTCACCAAACCGCCCGTGGAGCGCGTTGAAGGCCACATCAGGGCGCAGCTCGCTCAGCTCCGCTGCAATGTTGCGATCAACGTCAATCGGCGTTACCCGGTATCCGGCTTCAGCCAAAGCCTTGGCACAACCTTGCCCGGATGAAAGACTGACTTCACGTTCAGCCGACCACCCACCCATCAAAACAGCAACATGTTTGGACGTCATGGCTTACTTCTCCAGTTCGATTGCGGGAATTCCGATCCGGCGAATTTCCCATTCAAGATCAATTCCGCTGGTTTCTTTCACCCGTCGGCGCACCGTCTCGCCAAGAGTTTCGAGATCAGTCGCCGTGGCGTCACCATTATTGATCAAGAAATTGCAGTGTTTTTCCGATACCTGCGCACCACCCACCTGCAAGCCCCGGCATCCGGCATCGTCGATTAATTGCCAGGCTTTGTGGCCATCAGGGTTTTTGAACGTGGACCCGCCAGTGTGGCTTTTTACTGGTTGGCTTTCTTCCCGGGCTTCGGTGATATCTTTCATCTCGGCGCGGATAACATCCTTATCGCCGGGCATTCCCTGAAACAGCCCTTCGACAAAAATCAGATCTTCGGATACGCCCGAATGTCGGTATTCGTACTGCATGTCGTCGAGAGACAATTCAATTGCGACACCGGTTCTATCCAGCGCCTTGGCGGACACCAGAATTTGAGATGTTTCCTTGCCATAAGCGCCAGCATTCATGCGCAACAGGCCGCCAATCGCTCCGGGAATACCGCGCAAGAAGGCAAGCCCAGCGATCCCGGCATCAGCAGCCGCCCGCGCCACTTTGGTATCCGGCACCCCGGCTTCGGCCCGGACACGGTTATTGTCCTCGATGGTGATTTTGCCAAAGCCGCGCCCGAGCTTGATAACCACGCCCGGTATTCCGCCTTCGCGCACCAACAGGTTGGAGCAAAGCCCGATCACGAGAATTGGAATGACCGGTGGCAAAAGCGATAGAAAATACGCGAGGTCATCAATATCTTCCGGGTGAAACAAAAGTTCCGCCGGGCCGCCAACCCGAAACCACGTGATTGAGCGCAATGGCACATCCTGTTCGAGACGCCCGCGCAATGCTGGCATCCTATCTTTCAACGCAGATGCGAGCCCGTGCTGCATGCTTATGCCTCGTCCCCAGCTTCAAGTTGATCAGGGAGATCGTTGGCCCATTTTGTGATCGAGCCMGCRCCAAGAAAAATSACCAGATCGCCGGGCTCGACATTGGCCCGCACAATTTCGGCAATGTCGACTTCGCTCTCAATCGTCAACACATTGCGATGGCCACCAGCCCGCAAACCATCGGCGAGGCCATCCCTGTCAAACCCCGAGAGCAGCGGCTCGCCTGCCGCAAAAACATCAGCCACAACGACAATATCGGCATCATTGAAACAAGCACAAAATTCCGGGAACAAGCTTTTCAGTCGCGAATAACGATGGGGCTGCACGATGGCCAAAACCTTGCCTTTGGTGGCCTGACGAGCKGCTTTCAARACAGMCGAAATYTCTACCGGATGATGGGCRTAATCATCRTAGATAGCGACATCRYTCCAGGTGCCGGTCAGTGTAAACCGRCGTTTCACSCCRCCAAAYCCTTCAAGRGAWGYACGGATTTGATCCGGCGAAATTCCCAATTCGCACGCAACTACAATCGCGGCAGCGGCATTCAGTACGTTGTAATGGCCGGGCATGGAGAGTTTGATATTGTCAATCGCAACGCTCTTCCCGGTCGCCCGGTTGCGGACATTCATGTTGAACAGCATCGCCCCGCCATCGGCGCGGATATCGCTGATACGGGCATCGGCCTGGGGGTTGGTRCCRTAGGTGATGATCCGGCGGTCTTCGATTTTWCCRACCAGMGAYTGMACCTCYGGGTGATCCAGGCACATCACTGCGAAACCGTAAAACGGAACATTCTCGACAAAGGCGTGAAAGGCGTCCTTGACCCCTTGAAAGTCGCCGTAATGATCAAGATGCTCGGGATCGATATTGGTCACGATCACGATATCGGCGGGCAGTTTGACGAAAGTCCCATCGGATTCGTCGGCTTCCACAACCATCCAGTCACCAGCCCCAAGCCGTGCGTTAGAGCCGTAAGCGTTGATGATACCGCCATTGATAACCGTCGGGTCCATGGCCCCGCCATCAAGCAAGGTGGCAACCATTGAGGTCGTGGTGGTTTTACCGTGGGTCCCGGCAACTGCGATGCAGGATTTCAACCGCATCAATTCCGCCAGCATCTCGGCGCGGCGGACAACCGGCAACAAGCGCCGCCGGGCCTCCTGCAATTCCGGATTGTCCGATTGAATGGCAGAGGATACGACAATGACCCCAGCCTCACCAATGTTCTCAGCGGCATGTCCAATGGAGACCTTGATACCTTTGTCACGCAGCTTCTGGACCATGCTGCTGTCGTTGATATCCGACCCCTGCACCTGATAGCCGAGATTGAACATGACGCGGGCAATCCCGCTCATGCCAATGCCGCCAATGCCGACAAAATGTATGGGTCCTACTGTCTGGGGTATCTTCACAATACAATTCTCTCGCTAGTTTTTTCCAGATTTGCCAAGCAGTGTTTCAACAAGGTCGGCCAAATTTTCAGCCGCATCCGGGCGGCCAACAGAGCGCGCATTTGCAGCCGCCTCCGAGAGCGCTACGGGGTTCTTCATACAAGTCGATATTTCCAGTGCGAGGCGCGTGGGGTCTATTTCTGATTGAGGCAAAAGCCAACCCGCACCAGCCGCAACAAGCGCATTGGCGTTGGCAAGCTGGTCGTTATCAATGGCGTGCGGCAGCGGCACCATAAGCGCCGGGCGGCCAATCACAGCCAGTTCAGCAGCGGTGCTGGCACCAGAACGGGAAATGATCAGGTGAGCCTGCGCGATCCGCTTTGGCAAATCATTGAAGAATGCCGCAACCTCGGCTTTCACGCCTAGCTCCCGGTAGGTATCTTCGACGCGCACACAATCCTCGATGCGGCATTGTTGAACAATTTCAAGACTGCCGCGTTCTTCCGGCGACAAGCGGGCAATTCCGGCGGGAACCATATCGGAGAAAAACCGTGCGCCCTGACTGCCGCCAAATATCAGCAGCTTGAACGGCGCGCCAACCAGCGGCGTCTGATATGGTATGTCTCTGGCCGCAACCACGGGTGGGCGAACCGGGTTACCGGTCAATGTCGCTTTGGCCAACATCTCAGCATCAACAAATTTCACTTCGGGCAAACTCAGCGCCAGAGCCTTGGCATATTTCGCCAATGCCTTATTGGCCCGCCCAAGAACACCGTTTTGTTCATGCAGACAAATCGGCACCCCGCGCATATGCGCCGCCCAAATCGTTGGCAATGTCGGGTAGCCACCAAAACCGACAACAATACCGGGTTTTATTTTACCGATCAAAGACCAGGCGGAGATAAAGCCGCGCATCAATGTCATGCCGGTTTTCAACAATCGTATGGGAGATTTCGAGCGGACCGTATCGGACGCCACATGATGAACATTGCCGTCCTTGATGCCACCTTCAAACTGGCGAACCCGGTTATCGGTCGCAAGATGCACGTCGTGACCGCGCTTCCCCAACGCAGAGGCAAGTGCCAGTGCCGGGAACAAATGCCCACCGGTGCCGCCGGACGCCAATAAAACTGGTTGCGAAGCCTGGGCCACAATCAATGTATCCTTCTGGCTCCAACGCCGAACAGATTGCGTGCAAAGATTGGCTTCAGGTTGATCAAGCTGGCCATATCCCGGTTGTGCCGGGTCAGGCCCAAGACCATCCCCATGGCCAGCGACATCGACAAGAGCGAGGAGCCGCCAGAGGAGATGAACGGAAGCGTCATCCCCTTGGCCGGGATCAGCTGCAAATTGACCGCCATGTTGATCAACGCCTGCAGCCCAAACATTGAGATCAAACCTGTGGTGGCGAACCGGGTAAAATCATCTTCTTCGGCAAATACCCGGATCAAGACGCGGAGYACAATGAATGCGAACAGGGCGACCAGCAGCAAACAAATGATGATRCCGAATTCTTCCGCCGCTACCGCAAAGACAAARTCGGTATGAGAATCYGGCAGCGAGCGTTTTTCAATGCCCTCGCCCGGCCCTCTGCCAAACCAACCGCCGCGCAAAAACGACGACAGCGCGGTATCCACCTGAAATGTATCGCCGGTACCGGGCACCAGAAACCGGTCGATCCGGTCTGTCACATGGGGCAAAAACAGATAGGCAACCCCAATTCCCACCAGCCCGATGGCAGCGAAGCCTGAAATCCATATCCAGGGCATTCCGGCGACAAAAAACATCGCGCCCCACACAATGGCAACCAGCAATGTCTGGCCAAAATCAGGTTGCAGAATCAGCAACACGGCAAAAATCGTCATCAGCCCGCCAGCCATAATCGCGCCCGGCATTTCCTTATTCCGAATGCCTTCCGCAAATAACCACGCCGCCAGCACCACAAAGGCCGGTTTGGCGAATTCAGACGGTTGCAGCCTGAACCCGAAAATATCGACCCAACGTCGGGCACCCTTGATCTCGACACCCGCGATCAGGGAATAGACCATCAACAGAGCGGCACCCACAAAGACGATGAGACAAACCCGGCGCATTTGTTTTGGAGATAACAGGGACGCCACAAACATGAGCGCCAATGCGGGCACCATGAACATGGCCTGACGGGAAACGAAGTGAAATTCATCCAGCCCCAACCGGATCGCCACTGGCGGACTTGCCGCCATGGAAAATACAAATCCGGTAGCAACCAAAAGCAGGATGGCAGCGACGAGAACAAGATCGACGGTCCACCACCATTGGGAAAACACACTGCGGTTGGCGCGGCTGACATTCAGCATGAGGGATCAACCCTTGCTGTATGCGCCACCGCCGGCAAATTCTTCCACTGATTTTCTGAACGCATCACCGCGTACCTCAAAATTTGCAAACTGGTCAAAGGACGCCGCCGCCGGTGCCAGTAAAACTACTGGGCGTGCGCCCTCATTTTTGCGTGCAAAATCGAGCGCAGCCCGGGCGGCTTCCCTTACTGCATCTACAAGATCGCCGTTTTTGGTAAACGAGACCTTTCCAGAAAGTGATTTTCCGTAATTTTCAGCAGCTTCACCGATCAGGAATGCATGGCGAATGCGCCCGAATGACGACGCCAGTGTGTCAATTCCGCCTTCTTTCCCGCGCCCACCTGCGATCCAGAAAATATCGTCATAGCTGGCAAGTGAGACAGCAGCAGCGTCCGCATTGGTGGCTTTGCTGTCATTTATGAAGCGAACACCGCCCAGTGTGGCGACCAATTCCATCCGGTGGGCCAGTCCTGGGAAACTTGCAAGAGCCTCGCCAAGTTGATCCAGCCCATATCCAAGCGTGCGAAGGGCAAGAATGGCGGCCCCTGCATTTTGCCAATTATGGGCACCGTTCAGGGTTTCAATACCATTGATATCAGCAATCATTTCAGATTTGCCATTCTCGGCAATGTAAATCAGGCCATCTTGAGCATAGGCCCCATCATCCACCGGATGCTTGACGCTAACCATCTGAGGCCCCGGACCTGCTTGCTGCAAATTGGTGGCAATTTTTTTGCACCATTCATCATCCACACCAACAATCGCAATACCGTGCCGGGAGGCTGCCTCCACCAGATGCGATTTGATATCGGCATAGCGCGCCATGGTTCCATGACGATCCAGATGATCAGGAGAGAGGTTCAACAATATGCCCACATCGGGACGTGTGTCCGGCGTCAATTCGATTTGATAGGAAGAATATTCGACAACATAAGTGATATCGTCGCTGAGTTTATCAAAATCCAACACAGCCCGGCCAATATTGCCGCCCATCGCGACCTTTGCACCAAGTGTACGCAACAGATGAGAAATCAGCGCCGTTGTCGTTGATTTCCCGTTGGTTCCGGTAATCGCAATCAACCGAGATTTCGGCGCGTGAAACATCCGTTCACGCTCAAAAATCTCGATATCACCAATGATGGCCACGCCGGCAGCTTTGGCCAGACCAACGCACCAATGAGGTTCGGGATGGGTTAACGGCACACCGGGGCTCAGAACCAAAGCTTCATAATCCGCCCAGTCACTGTCCCGAAGATCAGCGATGGGAATGCCAACATTTGCCGCCGCACGGCACCGGTCCGGGTTATCGTCAAACGCCTCCAGTCTGGCGCCACCTGCAACCAGCGATAACGCAGCGCATAGCCCGCTACCACCTAAGCCGAACAGAGCAATTTTTTGCCCGTCAAACCGGGTCGCCGGGATCATGATCTATCTTAGTTTGAGCGTCGCCAGCCCGATCAGCGCCAGCACTACGGAAATGATCCAGAACCGAACCACAATGGTTGGTTCAGCCCATCCCTTTTGTTCAAAATGATGGTGAAGCGGGGCCATCCTGAATACCCGTTTTCCAGTTAATTTGAAGGACACCACTTGCACGATCACAGAAACCGTTTCCAAAACAAACAACCCACCAATAATTGCGAGGACAATTTCATGCTTGGCTGCAACAGCGATCGCACCAAGTGCGCCGCCAAGCGACAATGATCCAGTATCCCCCATGAAGATCATGGCGGGCGGAGCGTTGAACCACAGAAAGCCAAGCCCGGCCCCCAGCAAAGCCCCGCAGAAAATAGAAACTTCCCCCAATCCCTTGATGAAATGGAGCTGAAGATAATCAGAAAATACCGCGTTACCCGCCAGATAAACGATCAAGCCAAAACTGGCCGTCGCGATCATGACAGGCACGATTGCCAGGCCGTCCAACCCATCGGTCAAATTGACCGCGTTGCCAGTTCCAACAATAACAAACGCGCCAAAAGCGATGAAGAACCAGCCCATATCCACAACAAAGTCTTTGAAGAACGGAAAGGCGAGCGATGTTGAAAACGGCGCATCACCGATCTGGATCAGGAAGAAACATGCGATGCCGGCAATCAGACATTCAAGCACTAATTTTACCCGGCCCGGAAACCCACGCGTCGATGTCCGGCTAACTTTGAGATAATCGTCGTAGAACCCGATCATGCCGAACCCGACCGTGACCAGCAGCACGACCCATACATAGCCGTTTGAAAGATCCGCCCAGAGCAAAGTAGATATTGTAATCCCGGCAAGGATCATCAATCCGCCCATGGTCGGGGTGCCCTGCTTTTCGATAATATGGCGGATCGGTCCATCCTCGCGGATCGGTTGCCCGCGGCCCTGCCGGATGCGCAGAGATTTGATCAGCGCCGGTCCAAACAGAAACACAAAGGCGAGCGCCGTAATAATCGCGCCACCGGTGCGAAAGGTCAGATATTGAAACAGATTGAAGATCGGAATTTCGTCGCTGAATTGTTGCAGCATATAAAGCATTATTGTCTCCCAACCTCACCCCGTGGCGACAATTAATTGCCGCGCAACCAACTTTCAATTGCCGCAACCACATCCATCATGCGGCTACCGTTGGACCCTTTGACCATGACCACATCGCCCGGTCCAATTTTTTTCGGAAGACTTTTGGCTAGAGCAGCTGCATCCACTTCGTGGCCCCCACGCAGCAAAGACGGCAAGGCATCGTAAAGTGATTCCATATCAGTCCCCGCCGTAAATACGAGATCAATACCGGCATTAGCAATAGCTTCGCTCAAACCTGCATGCAGCGCGCCGGATTGTTCACCAAGTTCCAGCATGTCTCCAAGCACCGCGATCCGCCGCCCGCCCGCGGTGACATCGCTCTGCCCAAGGGTCAAAATAGCCGCGCGCATGGAAGCCGGGTTGGCGTTATAGCTTTCGTCAATCAGGGTCAGGGTCTCTGAACCAAGCTGAAATTCATGGCGCGATCCGCGCCCGATGGGCGGCGCCCATTCCGCAAGCGCTAAAGCTGCCCGTGCCAGATCTTTGCCCGCAACATGGACCGCCGCCAGAACCGCCAGACTGTTCATGGCCATATGGCGGCCCGGCGCATTTATCTTGTAGGTGAGTTTAGTTTCAAAAATTCTGGCCTTAACAACCGAGCAATCCGGTTTCAGAATGAGGTCTTCAATCCGGATATCGGCTTGTTTATTTTCACCAAAACTTACAATTTTTGCAGATTTTTCTTCTGCAATTTCAGATAGATAGGAGAAATATTTATTATCACGATTGAGAATGGCGGCACCGCCGGATTCAAGCCCTTCAAAAATTTCAGCCTTTGCTGCCGCAATTCCCAACACGTTGTTGAAAGCTTCCATATGCACAGCTTCAACATTTGTAATGATCGCAATATCAGGGCGGATCATTTTCGTCAGCGGTGAAATTTCACCAGGATGGTTCATCCCAACTTCAAAAATTCCGGTGGCCACATCTGCTGGCATCCGGGCCAGTGAGAGCGGCACGCCCCAATGATTGTTGAATGATGCAATCGACGCATGCACCTCGCCAAATGTTCTAAAGGCAATACGAAGCGCTTCCTTGGTGCTGGTTTTGCCAACGCTTCCCGTTACCGCAATGACAATCCCTTTGACGCGCGCACGGCTGGCCTCGCCAAGGCCTTCAAGAGCGCCAAGAACATCCACAACTTCCAGTCGGGGAAATGGCCCGCTGCCTTCCTCAAACCTGCCAATCTGGCAAATAGCGATTGCGGCACCGGCTTCAATCGCCCGTTCGGCAAAGTCGTGGCCATCAAAATTGTCGCCCTGGATGGCAAAAAAAGCATCGCCATCGTTGATTTCGCGCGAGTCGATAGAAATGCCGGTGACGTGATTTGAGACGTCACCACGGACATTTCCGGAAATTGCTGCCAGGAAATCATCTCGTGACCAGAGCGGCATTTGTTCAGCCACGCTGCTTTTCTTCGGCCTGTACTTCGGCCACCGCCTCATGGTCCGAAAATGGCACCACCTCTGTGCCAATTGTCTGACCCGCTTCGTGGCCCTTGCCGGCGATCAGTAGAATATCGCCTTTGCGCAATAGCCGCATCCCGGCTGCAATGGCAGTGCGACGGTCACCGATTTCGATAGCATCAGGGATTGATTGCATAATCGCAGCGCGAATTCCGGCTGGGTCCTCGCCACGCGGATTGTCGTCCGTGACAATGGCAATATCCGCCATCTTGGCCGCTGCCTCGCCCATCTCGGAACGCTTGCCCCGATCCCGGTCGCCGCCTGCCCCAAACACCACCACGACACGCTTGGCAGCATAAGGTCGGAGCGCCTCAATGGCTGTCGATAAGGCGTCTGGCGTATGAGCATAGTCGATAAAGATAGACGCGCCTGCCGCGCTTTTACCCACATGCTCCAGCCGCCCCGTGGGACCGCGCAATTTTTCAAGCGCCTTGATCGCTTCGTCTGCCTCCATGCCGCATGCAATCGCCAACCCGGCAGCAACAAGTGCATTCTCCACCTGAAATTCGCCGACCAACGGCAGCAGGATTTCCATCTCTTTACCGCTGACGTCAAGTTTGACCCGCTGTCCAAAGCCTTCCCGAGCAATATCAAGAATTTTGATGTCGCGCGCGTTGCGACCCACATTGATTGTTTTGATGCCGCGATCTTCAGCGACCGCCAATACACGCTTGGAATTTTCATCCGCCCCGTGGACGACCGCGATTCCAGACACTGGCAGAACTTCAGAAAACAGACGCATTTTCTGCGCCAGATAGTCTTCGAAATCCGAATGATAATCCATGTGATCGCGGCTGATATTTGTGAACGCCGCTGCTTTCAGCGTAACGCCATCTGTCCGGTGTTGCGAAAGCCCGTGCGAAGATGCTTCAAGGACCGCGTGATCAATGCCCTTGCCAACAAGGTTGCGGAGCAATTCATGCAATTCAACAGGATCTGGCGTGGTATGGTCCAGAGGCCATATTTCGTTATCCACCGATACGCCGAGCGTACCGATACTGGCAGCTGAGCAGCCGGCACTTTCCCAAATCTGGCGCAAGAATGACGCTACCGAAGTTTTGCCGTTGGTGCCGGTAACCGCCGCCATGATATCTGGCTGAACCACAAAGAACCGGGCAGCGATTTCCGCCAGCATCCTGCGTGGATTTGAATTTTCAACGACCGGGATAGTGATATCTGCTGGCGTCTCAACGCCGGGAGCAACAAGAATAGCTGCCGCGCCGCGCGCACAGGCATCCGGAATATAGGCCGCGCCATCCTCTTTGTTGCCAGCAATTGCCGCAAACAAAAAGCCAGGTTCCACCTGTCTGCTATCCGCAGTCAAACCGGTAATTTCTACTTTGCCAAGGATTTCATCTGCCTGCGCAGAACCATCCCGCACGATTTTCCGTGCCAAAATATCGCCTAACAATGCCCCCAAATCCATTCTGTTGTTTGTCCTTGATCATCGAATAGTCTCGTCTCAACTCATTTTGAAACTTAAAAAGACGCTAAAATTGCACCCGCACTAATTTCCATGTCGTCAAACCTTGGTGTCACGCCGAGCATCGGTGCGATCCGCGCAATGACCCGGCCCGCTGTTGGCACCGCATTGAACCCTGCTGTGGACCCGCCGCCATTTGCGGCAATTCCCTGCGGCTCATCAATCATAATAACAAACGCATATTGCGGGTCATCCATCGGAAACGCCCCCATGAAGGTGTTCAGCTTGCGCGTTGTATCGTAGCGCCCGTTGACGATTTTTTCCGCTGTCCCGGTTTTGCCACCGATCCGATATCCGTCAACATTGGCACGCCGCCCAGTTCCCTCTTCCGCATTCAACCGCAACAGATAACGCATCTGGTTGCTGGTCTCAGGCTGGATGACAGTGCGGGCCAGTTCGCGGGCTTCAAGCGGGCTGCGCGGCAGAAATGTTGGCGGAATATAGAAGCCGCCATTGACCATCGCCGACGCCGCCGTCACCGCCTGAAGCGGGGTCACCGAGATGCCATGGCCGAACGCGATTGTCATGGTGGAAATTCTGGCCCAGTTCCGGGGCAAAAGCGGCGCCGCTGATTCCGGCAGCTCGGTGCGCAATCTGTCAAACATCCCGATCCGGCGCAAAAATTCCTGATGCCCATCAATCCCGACCGCAAGGGCCATGCGGGCAGCGGCGATGTTGGAGGATTTTGTATATGCTTCCGGCACACTGAGTACGCGGTTTGCACCGTGAAAATCGCTGATTGAGAAAGATCCGATGCGGATCGGTTGGGACGCATCGAACTGGCTGTTCAGATCTCCAAGCCCGGAATCCAGCAGCATCGCAAAGGTGAATGTCTTGAATACCGAGCCAAGTTCATACACCCCGGACGTGATCCGGTTCAGCCGGTCGTCTTCGAGTGCCTGTTCGGGTTGATACGGATCGAAATCAGGCAGCGAGACCATGGCAACGATTTCACCGCTATTGACGTCCATGACAACGCCGCTGGCGGCTTTCGCCGTATACATTTCCATGGCATCGRACAATTCCTGRCGCAAGGCATGCTGGACCCGCAGATCAAGYGCCAATCGCACAGGCGTCTGGTCTCTGTTTGATGTAAACCCGGCAGAACGCAACGCCGATAACCCGGTGCCATCGATATATTTCTCAATTCCCGAAATGCCTTCATGATCCACGTTGACCAGACCAAGCAGGTGCGACGTGGTTTCAGCAGACGGATATACCCGCCGGTTTTCTTCAAGGAAGCCAACGCCAGGAATACCCAATTGATGGATCATCGCTCGTTGGCGCGGCGTAATTTCACGTTGCACGAATACGAAAGCCCGGTTGGATTCCATGTCGTGCCGCAGCTTTTCAACATCCAGATCCGTCAATACCGATGTCAAACGCTCTACCGCATCATCCACATCTACAATCTGGCGCGGGTTTAAATAAACCGACGGCGTCTTGATGTCTGTCGCCAACACTTCGCCGCGCCGATCGAGAATATCAGGCCGCCCAGCGGTAAGAGCCGCTTGTGCCGCAACCCCCCAGCCCGCAGCCTCGGGTTCGCTCATGCCAAGACTGGTGAGGCGGAAGGCAATAACCAGGAAACAGAAAGAAAACAGGCAAATCGCAATCGCCGCCCGGGACCGCTGGCCCTCGGCGCCAACAGCGTCAGGAGCGCCCGATAGCGAACCAGCATCTGCCAATCTTGATTTCAAATTCTGTTTCATTCTTATCAACTACGTTTGGTCCAATAATTCCGACTATTGTTCAGGCGCAGTTACGCTGCCCGTAAACTCATCCAAAGATCGCTCCACCTGTAGGCTTTCCTGACGCCCAAGCCGCGCAGACAGCTCTTGAAATGTGACGATCTGATGGGCATCCATATTCTGTAAATCCAGATATTGATCCGCCAGTCGCTGAATGCGCCGGGGCTCGTTCAGAAAATTCCACTCCGCCTTCAACACATTTATCTGCGCCCGCTCCGACACAATATCGGTGCGCAATTTTGCCACCTCACTTGCAAAATCTGTTGCTTCGTACTTCACGCGAAACAACAAAACAGCGGCAACAAGTGTGATCGCAATGGCAGCAAGATTGATAAACCGAAACATAATCAATGCCCCCCGGGCGCAAGGTGTAATTCGGGGAGTTCAGGTAGACCGGCTAGTCGCCCATCAAATGTTCGGGGCGCAATATCCGTGCGTATAGCTTGCCGGAGGCGCGCTGACCGGGAGCGCGGATTGACGTCCAGCTCGACCTTTGAAGGCTTGAGCATTTTGCGGCCCTTTATCGAAAAGGTCGCCGAGGCGCGGGGGTCCGAAGCAATCGGCAAATGCCGCGACGGTGACGGTTCGCTACCAGACGCCGTATTTAGAAATTGCTTCACGATCCTGTCTTCAAGCGAATGGAACGCCACCACCACCAGCCGCCCGCCTTCGCGCAAAATGGCTTCTGCCGCAAACAAAGCCTGCGCCAATTCTTCCAGCTCCTGATTGACCAGCATCCGGAGCGCCTGAAAGGTTTTCGTTGCCGGATGACGCTTCGCCCCGCGCCGCCCACCAAGGGCTTTGGAAACGATATCAGCCAACTCGGAAGTACGCTCAATCGGCGCCGTTTCACGGGCTTCCAAAATGGCGCGGGCGATAGCCCGCGAACGACGTTCTTCACCCAATATCCAGATGACGCGCGCCAGATCAACTTCTTCAAAATGATTGACGATGTCCGCAGCCGTTGGGCCATCCGCACCCATGCGCATATCAAGCGGGCCGTCAGACTGAAACGAAAAGCCGCGGTCGGGTTGGTCAATTTGCATGGACGACACGCCGATATCCAGCGCAATGCCATCAACCCGCTCAACACCAAGCTTTTGAATTGCATCCGCCATTTGCGAAAACCGCGTCTCTACAAGAGTTAGCCTGCCGGGAAATTGCTGCTCAAGTGCAAGCCCAGCCGCAATTGCTGCAGGGTCGCGGTCCAGCGCAATAACATTGCAATTTGCCGCTTCAAGAATTGCGGCACTATATCCGCCAGCACCGAAGGTGCCGTCCAGATAGGTTTCCCCATCAACCGGCGCTAATGCTGCCACAACTTCAGAGAGCATCACGGGAATGTGGCGGGCGGGTCCGCCAGCGACACCCCAAGTATGTTGGTCGCAACCCACCATCATCCCCGTGCACTCACAGACGCACCCGCCTTTTGAGCGTTTGCGTTCTGACGACTTTTAAAATCTCTGAGTTTTTGTCTGCTCTGGGCCGCCTGACGCGAATACGCTTCAGGCTCCCAAATCTGAAAGGATTGGCCAAGACCGACAAAGGTCACCTGGTTGGTGATACCCGCATGATCCTTCATCTCGTCTGGCAGAATGATCCTGCCGTCCTGATCAATTTTCAGGGTGATCGAACTGCCATAGACAGCGCCTTGCAAATCTTCAAAATCTTCTGCAAACGGGCCGACCTGATTGAGCAAATTGTCGATATGCGCCATCAGCCGGGTGCCGCCCGCATCAATCGCCGGGCGGTCAAGGGCAGGATAACAAAACACGCCCGCAAAATCTTCTTTGGCCAGATTGGTTCTGAAAGGTGCCGGAACCGAGACGCGCCCCTTGGCGWCAATTCTGTTGGTATATGTGGACAGATATTTGTCCATTGGCCCTTTGGTCCCTCACCGTCTGCCGCCACAAAAGCGGACATTCGCAATCCCGGACACATATTCTATTATCGGGATAAATTGGGATACCATGGGACTTGATGGTCGTCAACGGTGAGACGTGGTCCAGAGCCTTGCAACCGCTCTAATTTTGAACCTCTACAAAACAGGATAAAAAGACATGATTAACAAAACCTTATCAAGGTGTTGGCAGCACAAATTAATGTGGCAATTTCACCGAAACRAACCGCTCCAGAATCCCCRRAAATTATTTCCGGGGATAACGTGTCAGTGAATTTGTCGGAGAAGGTCTAAAGCCGAGGGTGTTCCGCCGCTCTCCGTGCCTCACCAGAACTTCAGCTAAGTGCCATGAGCGGACGTCAGAACGGTTGGTGCCATGAGCGGACATTCATGCGTTATGCAACAAACGGCAATTCCGAGCCCAAACTGCCACAATCAACAACATTTATTTTGCGCCTAGGACAAACTTTCCCAAAGAGGCGCTAACCCAAACCTGCGAAACTCTGCCAGTGCAAAGCAATAACGCGGAATGAAAAAATACTAGGTAGGCACCCATAAGAACGCGACCAGCGAGTGACTTGCAGACGCATCGAAGTGACTTGCGTTATGTCAAATGCTTGACGGTTTAAACAGGTGCACCGCATGTGCTAATGATCAAACATCTCTTTCCCGAAAGTGAATACAACATGACCGAACAAAAGCGCATACCAGCATTTTGCACGCAGTGCAGATCCCGGTGTGGCTGCGCAATTGTTGTTGAAGAAGGGAAAATTCTAAGCATAGAGCCGTTACCAGATCATCCCAGCGGTGAAAAACTGTGCCCGAAGGGCAAGGCTGTGACAGAATTGGTCTATCATCCAGATCGCCTGACCCATCCGCTTCGACGTACGTCACCCAAAAGCGCGAAACTCCCCACATGGGAGCGGATTCCATGGGACGAAGCGTTGTGTGAAATCGTAGGCCACATGGATCGTATTCGTAGCAATCACGGTGCCGAGCAGGTCGCGTTTTCCGTCACCACGCCAAGCGGCACTCATATTTCTGATTCCATATCCTGGATTGAACGTCTGATCCGGGTCTTTGGTAGCCCAAACACTATTTACGGCATCGAGGTCTGCAACTGGCACAAGGACATTGCCAGCAAACTGACATATGGAACCGACATCGGAACGCCGGACTTTGCCCATACGGATTGCGTCTTGTTATGGGGCCACAATCCGGCAGCCACCTGGTTGGCGCGGTCGGTCGAGGTGCAAAAAGCGATGCGACGAGGGGCCAAAGTGATCGTCGTTGATCCACGCCCAACGCTTTACGCCCGGCGCGCAGATTGC
Organism: Hyphomicrobiales bacterium; assembly: GCA_016764455.1. Classification (GTDB taxonomy): domain Bacteria; phylum Pseudomonadota; class Alphaproteobacteria; order Rhizobiales; family NORP267; genus NORP267. The sequence goes on from JAESRU010000132.1 coordinate 26,656, forward strand.
TGGCTTCAAGTTCGTCCTGGCACCGATCAGGCCCTGGCTTTGGGTCTTGCGAACATTTTGCTAAAATCTGGTCGTTTTGATACCAAATTTGTCCGCGAATGGACCAATGCGACGTTCCTTGTACGTGAAGATACAGGCGCGTTTTTGCGCCAAAGCGATCTTGAAACTGGTGGGTCGGCACATGCCGTGATGGCCGCTGGGGCGACGCACGAGGAGCTCTTCTCTTTTGATACAGAGCACGGCCATTGGAACGATGATCACACCAAAGCCACGCTGCTGGCAACCCGCAAGGTGACGACAGCCAAAGGCGACATTGAGTGCCGTACGGCGCTTCAGGTGTTCGCGAATGCGGCGGCTGAATACCCACCCGAACGGGTTGCCGAATTGACGGGTGTGCCTCAGGATCAGTTGGAAAAAGCGGCTGATATTCTTACGCAAAGCGCTTCTGTGGCATATTATGCATGGAACGGCGTTGGCCAAAGCGTGACAGCCACCCAGACAGACCGAGCCATTTCAATATTGTATGGTTTGACTGGCAGCTATGGTCGCGAAGGTGGGAATGTTCCGGGTGGGGCCGCAATATTCAACGATATTGCAGGGCATGATCTACTCGATGATAAACAACGCGCCAAGGCGCTTGGACTGGAAGAACGCCCCCTGGGGCCGGGCAAACTGGGCTGGGTTACCGCGCGTGATGTCTATACCGCTATTTTGGAGCAAAAACCTTACCCTGTACGCGCACTGATTTCATTTGGCGGCAATTTATTGGCTGCCCAACCCGATACCGCCAAGGCAAAAGATGCCTTCCAACATCTCGAATTTCACGTTCATATTGATTTCTTTATGAACGCAACAGCTGAATATGCAGATATCGTGCTACCGGCAGCCACGTCATGGGAACGCGAAGGGCTCAGAACCGGTTTTGATGCAAGCCTTGAAGGTATGCGCAGGGTTCAGCTTCGGCCAGCTGCAATAGCGCCCATCGGCGAAGCCCGAAGTGATACAGATATAGTTTTTGATCTGGCCACACGGCTGGGTYTGTCCGACGCCATGTTCGATTGTGATATCGACAAAGGAAATTCCCATATTCTAGCCCCTTCGGGTATTGATCTTGATCATCTGAAGGCCAACCCGGAAGGGATTACTCTGCCAGGTAAAGTTCCGCTGGCTGCCTATCTTAAAAACGGGTTCCCCACGCCCACAAAGCGGTTGGAAATCTATTCAGAACAATTGTTGCARGCGGGCTATTCACCARTTCCATCKCTCGAYGCGATAAATCTGCCAAAGAACGATGACCGCGCCTACCCTCTGCGCCTTGGCTCAGCCAAGACCATCGCTTATTGCCACTCGCAGGGCCGCAATATTCCGTCACTGCGCCGCCTTAGCCCTGATCCAATTCTAGAAATGTCATTTGAAGTTGCGGAAGAACGAGGCATCGCAATGAATGACTGGGTGGAAATATCCACCAAAACAGGAAGCTTTATTGCCAGAGCCAAGTTGTTAAAGGACATCGCGCCGAATGCCGTTTTTGCACAGCATGGCTGGACCGTTAGCAACGCCGGAGACGCCCCCAATCGATCCGGCGACAGATTGGCAACCAATATGAACCAGGCGATATCGACAAAGCATTCCGATCCTATCAGTGGTTCAATCCCGTTGCGCTGTACATGGTGCAACGTGTGTAAARTCTGACGGCGAAAACAAAACACCACTGAACTATGCAAATGACGGGCAAAGGTTTTTTATGCGGGGGATTTTGATCCGTGGACTAATTTTACTTTAGTTGGCGCAGCATCAGTAGGTCTAACGGAGAGGCTTCCTTGAACGGATCGAACCAAGCATTATTGTAAGCAGTTCCATTCAACTCGAAAACATACCTCTTTATCTCAGGTAGCTTACACCGACTGCGGAACAGCCCCAAAGAAACCGCGTGGAATGAGGCCATTTTCGTAKGCCTCRCGCTCGAGACYTTCACGGTAATCKGGATGGGCCAACCCGATCAGYGCCTGCGCRCGTTCKGCMACRCATTTMCCCTTKAGGTTGGYAATCCCGTATTCCGTCACGACATACATCATATCWGCCCGCGTCGTCGTTACARTATTTCCTGGCGTCAGGYCCAGCGYGATGCGGCTGCTTCTTTCRCCRYGTCGCTCAAAYGTSGAGGCVAGGCARATAAARGAYTTGCCRCCYTYRGATGCATAMGCSCCGCGYGCRAACTGCGCTTGYCCACCTGTGCCGGWCAGRTGCCGATGACCRTCTGTCTCGGASGCAGCCTGMCCCGTCAAGTCRATCTGRRYCGTGTTGTTTATCGCMACCACATTGTCGTTGAGCATGATATTTTGCGGCAGGTTTGTGTAGTCCACCGCGTGAAATTCGATGTCCGGGTTTCGATCGATCGCCTCATACAGATAAGACGATCCAAGTGCGAATGTGCAGACCATTTTCCCCGGGTTCAGCTGTTTGCGCGCGCCTGTAATCCGGCCCGTGCGGTAAAGGTCGATAATCCCGTCCATCACTATTCCCGCATGAACACCAAGGTCGCGCGCGCTGCTCTCCTGTAACAGGCTGCACACCGCGTTTGGCATGCTTCCAATCCCGATCTGCAGACATGCACCGTCTTCGATCTCGTCGATAATCARYCGCGCCACRGCYTTATCAACATCGCTSGGTKGTGGATTKGGCAATTCAGGYGCRGGCGCATTGTCGCCCKCGATRACRTARTCGACCTCATCTTTRTGAAYYGAAACKCCTWCSCCCATGACGTGCGGAATGCCYGTSGTYTCTTCKATGATGACSATGCGCGCGCGCTCKATSATGGCGCGCARCCAKRYCGTYGCKGCGCTGAGRTTGAAATTGCCCTCSSCRTCCATTGGTCKYSCYTTGAGAATGASRATRTCGACMGGRTCGATGAAACGACGGTAGTAATCCGGAATTTCGCCCATATTTACCGGTAGATAGATCGCGCGACCTATGTCATGCATCTTTCGGTCATAGCCCGAGAAATGAAAGCTCACCCAATGGAACACAGCTCCTTGCGGGTCGGCTTCCAGCACGGCGCGCGGCCGCAATGTTATACATGAGCGGATCCGCACATCATACAATTCGCTCCTGCGCTTTGCCAGCGCTACGTCAAACACGTCGGGCTGGCTGAGGGACGCGCCATAATCCAGCCACATGCCGGGTTGAACCAACCTTGCCGCTGCTTCTGCAGTGATCCGCCGCATACCTCGTCCCTCTTATTTTAACTCAGTCGGGTGTTCAAACCGCACATAGAAATCGCGGGGCCAAGAATAGACTGCACCTACTTTTTGGGTTTGGCCAGAATTGAGTTTCGATTGGCTTGCGAAACGAGCTTGATAGGCAATCTGGCGAGATATTCTTTATTGGTCAAAACTTGTTGGTTGTCGGCTCTGTCAAAAACCAACGTTTTAGACGACACAGGCAACCAAAAAGCAGTCACTAAGATTTATTCGTAAATGGCAGCATAGTCCRCGTTGCCGCCACGGACCAACAATGCGCTAATCTGGATTCTCAGTGAAAAGCGCCCCTGAATTTGTCAGGGAAAAACGATAACCCAAGACCTTTCTGCCGCTCTCCGTCCCTCARCCATATTTCAGCTAARTGCAAGGAGCWGAAATTAAAGACGCTTCGCAAAATATTTATATGAAAATCGAATATGTCCGAGTCTCAACCATTGACCTGAATCCGCACGCGCTACGCTCTATCGCGCCCTAAAGAGCTAAAAACACGCGCTCTTTGCCCCAGTATGGTACTAACCAACAAATCCATTTTTGAGACAAATAGAAATACTCCTATCTATATAATAYCAAAAGGCGGAATTCGTGACCCGCAAAGAACGAGAAGCTATAGCGGCAAAACGCCTTCACAGTGTTCTCGGAGCGCACGGGGCAGCAATCTCGCGCACAATAGAACAAAAAATATCTGATGCAGGTCCATTCAATCAAAGAATAGACCCACATATCCTAATACCCGTACGCAACGAACTGGTAAAATCTGGCGAATTGCGAAAAATCCGCGCTCATGGCCGCGATTGGTTCGCATTATCCGATACGCCTCAAAATTTAATCGACAAACGAATTGAAGCACAATTTGATGTCTTGCGACTGACTTTGGACAACAACTTCTCAACTCGTGTAGGCGATGCTTTAGAAATCGCCATATATCGCGCCCTTGGCAAGGCTGATGCCTTGAACTCCTTGGGCGGATTTCGTCGGTTAACTCCTAAGCCGACAACCTCACACCTGAAAAAAGAAGAACCACCTTCAATTTTTAATGGTCGCGAACTTCAAGGAAACAAGCGTTTTGACTTCCTCGTGGGTACTGACACATGGGCGGGCATCGAGTGTAAAAATATCCGCGAGTGGCTCTATCCAAACCGCACTGAAATTCGCCACCTCCTTCGCAAATCCATTGAGCTCGATATACCGCCAATTCTGATTGGAAGGCGCATTCCATACGTCACCCGCCGGTTGCTACAACCTGCTGGAATGCTTCTATGGGAAACGCGAAGTCAGTTTTATCCTGCCGAGTATGACAACATCGCTGCCCAAATACGGGAAAAAAATCTCTTGGCTTCTTCGACATACGGGTTACGGATTTCCCAACACCTCAAATTCAAGATTTCATATCTCGCATCATCCCCAAAGAACTTCCTACGGCTCGCGCGCGTTTTGATGAGTTCAAGGATTTGCTCGCCAGATATGCCTATGGCGACATTCAATATCAAGAATTTGCGGCTCGAATACGCCGCCGTGAAAATGGCACGAATGAAGATACCGATGAAAAACCAGAAAACGACGAATTTGGAGACCTGTTCTGACGTTCTCTATAATGGATATTCAGCGCCTAGCCAAAGCTTCCGCTTCGGGTCATAACCTACCCCGTTATCAGCTAAATCCAAAACCCCAAAAAATAAAGCGTCAGTTGGCCTGTAAGCCGGGTTCTGTCCGCCGCAAGCGGCGGGGTGACCATTCATCTGGGACGACCGTTACCAGCCGCCTCCTGCAATCTACCCGGATCGCTGGCCGGAAAACAGGCCTGGGGCTTGCACCCCGCGCGATCCCTATTCGATTTTGCTCCCGGTGGGGTTTACCCTGCCATTCCTGTTGCCAGAAATGCGGTGCGCTCTTACCGCACCCTTTCACCCTTACCTGCGGCGGACCGCGGGCGGTTTGCTTTCTGTGGCACTTTCCCTGAGGTTTCCCTCGCCGGGCGTTACCCGGCACCGTGTATCCCTGGAGCCCGGACTTTCCTCCCCGGCGGCCTTTCGGCACTTGCCGGCGCGGTCACCCAGCCAACTGACRTCTCTAGTTAAAGTCTGGCCGGAACCACCGTCAAGCGATCCCGGTCAAATAATTCATCTAGGCTTAAAGTCCGGCAGAGCGGGTTTCGCCCTGCTGACCAAGAAAAGTCTGAACCTTGCGGCAATAACGCGCCGAGATCGGGTTCATCCGGCGTGCGCCATGGCCTGCATTATAGCGCAGGATCGTGCCGCAAATATCGCCGCCCGCCAGATCGTGCGCACCGGCCAGATACGCCATGCCCCAATGCAGATTTGTCGCCGGATCATAAAGCGCCGACGCCGGGCCACTAAAGCCCATACCACGCGCGGTGCTGGGTTTAATCTGCATCAAGCCGATCTCACCAGCCGCGCCCCGGACACGGGGGTTATAATTGCTCTCGACCCGTACAACTGCATGGGCGAGAGATACCGGCACACCGGCCGCCCGCGCAGCACGGTCRATCATACGCCCGATTTCCTGGCGCCCGTCAGGAACGCTGATTGATGTCCGCGAACTGGACATGGATCCGGCCATATACATAACCGACGGGTCAAGATTGGCCGGGTCTTCAGAAATTGATTCCGCATTTGCCGACGTCCCGCTCACCACGAGCGCAACGAAAAAAGAGGCCGCAGATGCGGCCTTGAACATCTTGTAGATTGTCATGAATTACTCCTGCAGAAAAACCGCTTCGATCGAGCGATCCCCTGCTTAATGGTTTGGTATTTCGTCAATTTAGCGGAGTAATTATGTCAATATTGCGGTGCAGCATAAATCCGTTGCAAAAAACGATCTTCGATCAATCACGTTTAATTTCATGTTGTTTCATAATAGGTTAACGGAAACTYACTGAAATTAACTATCGACAAACCTCCCGTTTCAATTTTTTCAGGCTGTTGTCCGATTGCCCGACGGCAAAAAACCCCGCACTATCCGGGTCGTGTCGAATTTGATAGAGCCAGAGTCAATCGGATGGTGATTTATGCAAAATTCAAGCGTGTGTATTGTCGGTGCCGGGCCTTCGGGCCTCACGACCTTAAAAACACTCCGTGAAGCCGGTATCGAAAATGTCACCTGTTTTGAAGCGTCCGACCAGATTGGTGGAAACTGGGTGTTTCGCGAAAAAGGCGGGCATGGCAGCGTTTACGAAACAACCCACATTATTTCATCGAAACATCTATCCGAATATTCCGATTTTCCCATGCCGGCGGATTTTCCATTCTTTCCATCCCATACCCAGGTTTTGAAATACCATCAGGATTATGCCGCCAATTTTGGTATTTCAAATGCAATAGACCTGAACACAAATGTCATATCGGCTGAGCAGGCAGACAATGGATCGTGGCAGGTCATTATTGCGGGGCCGGATGGTAAAAAGGCCTTAAAATTCGATCACCTGATCGTTTGTTCAGGTCATCACTGGGATCCCTGCACACCAGACTATCCCGGTAAATTTGAAGGCAAAATGTTACATGCCCATGACTATCGCAAAGCGGCCCCATACAAGAACAAACAGGTTTTAATCGTCGGCGCCGGTAATTCGGCTTGCGACATTGCCTGCGCCGTGGCGCCCGTCGCAACATCAACCAGAATAAGCATGCGATCGGGCCAGTATATTTTTCCAAAAATGTTGTTTGGCCGCCCTGTCGACAAAATGTTCGACAAAGTGAGATCATTGCCCAAATGGGCAATTAGAGCCGTAAGCCATCTAGCCCTGAAAATGACCATCGGCCCCTATGGCAGATACGGATTGCCAACGCCCAAATCCGGCATTCTGTCGATGCACCCGACCCTCAATTCAGAAATTTTTGGATACCTGACCCATGGCATTCTGGAAATCCGTCCGGGGATCAAAAAATTCGAAGCTGAAAATGTGGTTTTCTCGGATGGCACCAGAGAACAATTCGACACCATCATCTGGGCAACCGGATACCGCACAAGCTTTCCATTTCTCCCTGAGGGACTTCTGGATTTCGACCCCAATGTATCGCTCCCGCTTTACATGCAGATTGTTCCCGCAAATGTCGCCAACCTGTTCTTCATTGGGTTGCTCCAACCCTGGGGATGCATCTGGAAGTTATCGGAAATTCAGGCCCGCTATGTGGCCGGGTTGATTAAAAAAACCAACAAATTGCCAAAAAATATCAAACATCGAATCGAGCAGGATGTTGTGCGGCGCAAGCGCCAGTTTCCCGGCGGCACCAGGCATCTGGCCGAGGTACATCAATATGATTACATGAAACAGATGCAGGAATTGATCGACCGAGAGGCCTAACGGAGCGCCCGCAAAATACCGGTTATAATTTCCTGCTGCAATTTCTCGCTTGAATCCATATTAAAATGTCCAAGCGCTTCGCCAGACACCGTTTCATATTCCCTCAGATTGATATCCCTGACCCGGCGCCGCACAGCAGCCGGGGTGCCTGGAAAGCCACTAAGCTTCTCATCGCTAAAATGATAATTGATATAGCGCCGCACATTGGGTGACAGCGGACCGCCATTTGTTGGATCAAGCGTGATGACAAGATTGACCTTGATATTCTCTTCATTGAGGGAATTTGCAAGCCGCATCACCGCGTTAGCACCAAGCGAGTGCCCCACAAGAACAAGAGGCCTGGTTCCAGGTCTGCGGGCGGTGCCGCCAGCTAGAATTTCCATCCGGGCCGAACTGGTTGACGAATGATTCAAAACCGTGACCTGAATATTGCGGGCTTCAAGTTTGTCTGCGATTTCGTCTAGCCCCAGCGAAAATATATTCAGAACACCGCGAAACAAATAAACGCGCGTTACCTCATCAGCTCTGGCAGCGGCCATCCCGGACGCCAACCCGGACGCCAGCCCCAGGGCCAAAATGCCCAGAAATGACAGCGTCAAAAATGGTTTGACCAAAAAATTTTTCATGACCTGACCCCCCAGCATTTCAATTCCATAATTTATCGCCAATTTGAGAATGACAACAATTTTTTCTACCTGAAATTACAATCCAGCATGACCGTTCAAATTGCACAAATGTCAGCAAGAAGCAGATCAAGCATCGCCATCGAAGCAGCATCGAAAGGTTGATCGGTGCGCTTTGGCCTAAAATGCAAATGAAAGGCTTCAACAATCATTTTCGTCTGCCTGTCCAGCGCCCCGGTCGCCGCAATTTCATAGCCGAACCGGGCAAGCTTTTCCTGCATATCCAATACGGCCTGCGAGGTGTCCCAAAATGTTTGCGGCAATTTGCCCTCGCCCAAACTTTTTTTAATGTCGGGCCACAACCCAATTCCTGCTGCGGCCAATCGTTGCCAGTCAAATTTTTCGCCCGGATCCTGCTTGCGGCCCGGTGCCACATCTGAGTGTGCCAGCACACGGCTAGCCGGAATATTGTGACGCGAAACAATATCACGGCACAAATCCACAACAGCATCCATTTGCAAATCCGGAAATTCCGGCGAGCCGCAGGCATGGCCGGGATTGGCAATTTCGATCCCGATCGAACAGGAATTAATATCCCTGTCGCCTGCCCAAATAGATTTGCCGGCGTGCCAGGCACGCATGCCCTCCGGCACCATCTGGATAATCCGGCCATCTTCAAAAACAAAATAATGAGCGCTTACTTCACTGTCGGTGTTGCAAAGCCAGGATAATGCGCCGTCAGCAGATTCCATACCGGTATAATGCAAGAGCAGCATGTCTACCTTGCGCCCGCCTTTGCGTTCTCCAAAATTGAGGGACGGGCAAAGCTCTATCCCCAATTCGCCGGTATAGTCGGGGTTCACAAGCCCCGCTCCTTTTCAATTCGGTCATAGGCCTCGTTGATGCGGGCAAGTTTTTCGTTCGCAATCTTGATGAATTCTTCCGGCAACCCCTGGGCAATCATCTTGTCCGGATGGTTCTCGACCACAAGTTTGCGGTAAGCCGATTTGATTTCGGCATTCGTCCGAGAGCGGTCTATGCCCAGAATTTCATACGGATCGCCCTTGTCCGGACCCATATGCCGGGCCTGGATGCGGGCGAATACAGCTTCGCTAAATCCAAAAATATGGGCAACCGAATTTAGAAACGCCAACTCGTTGGGATGCACCACACCATCCGCCTTGGCGATATGGAACAGGCCATCAACCACACTTTCAAGTGTTTGCGGGCTATCGGAAAATAGCGATGCCAATTGGCTAGCATAGGCTTCGAACCCGGCCACATCGGTTTTCGCCAGATCAAACACCCGCGCCACATTTTTCATTTCATTGGGTGGGATCTGGAATACCTGTTTGAAGGCTTCAACTTCGTCGCGGGTAACTACGCCGTCGGCTTTCGCCATCTTGGCACCCAGCGCGATAACCCCGATGGTGAACGCAACCTGCTTTCGGGCGGGRTTGTCGCCYTCCGTCTGGCGGTCGAGCATATGCCCCGCAATGGCCCCGGCAAGCGCACCTAAAGGCCCACCAAATGCAAATCCGGCGGCAGCACCGCTGAGTTTTCCCCAAATCGACATGGTTTAATAATAAGTCCGAATGCGTGTTTTTGATACCGGCAAAGTTTTTTCGGCTTACAGGGAAGATGCTGCCCGGGCGGCTTGGTCATAATGGCCGGAAAGAGCACGCAGAAAGCCGGATATTTCGCTCATCCGTTCTTCAGGCAATCCCGTTGAGCGAACCGCATCAACCAACAGCGTTTCCCGAATATCTCCGTATCTCCGACAGGCCGTCTCGCCAAATTCCGTCACCGCGATGATTTTTTCCTTACCCTGCTTGCCGCTTTCAACGAGGCCAAGCTTCTCCAGTTTGCGTATTGAATAGGTAACAGTATGGGTATCCTCAACGCTGAGTACAAGGCAGATATCGGCAAGTTTTTTTGGCCGCCCGCGATGATTGACCGTATGCAGCACCAACACATCAAGCGGTGACAAGTCACTGACACCGGCCGCCGCCATGCAGCGCACCATCCAGCGCCCAAAGGCGTGTTGGGCCAGGATCATGCCGAATTCAACTTCACTTAGCGCAGGCGACGCCCCTTCAGCCAAATGCGATGACGATACAATTGGCCCAAGCCCGCTAGTGGTTTTGTCATCCGTATTTTTCGGTCCCGTATTTTTGCTCATTGTCTGTCCTTACCCTGCAATGCCTCCGCCCATCATGGAATTTGGCATCCAGAGAGCGAGGTCCGGGATCAATATCAATAGCCCGACAGCAAGCAACAGCAAAAGGAAAAATGGCAAGGCTGCTACTGCAATTTGCAGTATATTTCGCCCGGTCAGTCCTTGCAAAACAAACAAATTAAATCCGACCGGCGGCGTGATCTGGCTCATTTCCACCACCAGCACCAGATAGATGCCAAACCAGATACGGTCAATTCCAGCAGCTTCGATCATCGGCAGAATGACGGCCGTGGTCAGCACGACAATCGAGATGCCATCAAGGAAACAGCCCAGCACGATAAAGAAAAGCGTCAATGCGCCAAGCAGCGCATATGGCGAAAGCTGCATCCCGTCGATCCAGATGGCCAGCGCCCGCGGCAACCCGGAAAAGCCCATTGAGACCGATAGAAAGGCAGCACCTGCCAAAATGAAGGCGATCATGCAGGATGTTTTGGTCGCCCCCAACAGCCCGTCGAGAAATACCTGCCAGGTCAAATCGCCGTATATCCATGCCAGGAACAGCGCCAGCGCGACGCCGACTGCAGCCGCATCTGTCGGGCTGGCAAGGCCAGTGTAAATCGATCCGATAACACCAGAAATCAACCCCATGACCGGCAACAACCGACGCGATGCCCATATTTTTTCACGAAAGCTCATATGTTCATCAGCCGCCGGTGTGCGTCCTGGATGGGTCAGCGACCAGATCATCACATAGCCCATATAAAGCGCGATCACGAGAATACCCGGCAGCACGCCGGCCATGAACAGGCGGGCGATAGATTCTTCTGTCGCCACCCCATAAACGATCAAGATGATTGAGGGCGGGATCAAAAGCCCGAGCGTGCCGGAGCCGGCAATCGTGCCAAGCACCAGTTTTTCGTCATATCCGCGCCGCATCAATTCAGGGATAGCAACCTTGCCAACGGTGGCGCAGGTCGCAGCCGAAGAACCGGAGACGGCAGCGAACAAGCCGCAACCAAGAATATTGACGTGAATTAACCTGCCCGGCAGCCGGTTTAGCCAGGGCGCGAGGCCAGAAAACAAATCGTCCGACAAGCGCGATCGAAACAGYACCTCGCCCATCCAGATAAACAGCGGCAGGGCGGCAAGTGACCATTGCGCCGAGGCGCCCCAAACAGTRGTYGCAAGTACTTTGCCCACTGGCGCAGATGAAAACAGGACGATGCCGGCAAACCCGACACCGAGCAGCGCATAAGCGACCCAAACCCCGGATGCCAACAGGCCAAACAAAATGATAAGTAAAATAAAGGCAAGCGTGATCTCGTTCATTGCTTGTCTCCAGGCAAAGGTTCAACGGCCAGCAAATCCATCTCGGAATTGCCCTTGGCATAATCCGGCTCTTCGCCGCGAAGCACCTGAAACAGGGCGTCGATTGTCGCGATCAATAGCATTACAAGCCCGGCGGTCATCGCCAATTGCGGTATCCATAATTTGATCGCCACCAACCCCGGTGACAGATCATTGTATCTCCACGATTCGTGGGTCAGCGACGCCGTATACCATGTGAAGAAGCCGGTAAACGCGACCGCCATAGAACAAGACCAGATTTCAAAGAAACGCCTAGGGCCGGGGCTCAAGCGCAATAAAACCAGATTGACCCGGATATGCGCGCCCTCGCGAAACGAATAGGCCAGAGCGAAAAAAGTGGCGGTGGCCAGAAAGTATCCGGCAAAATCGGCGTAAGACGGGATCAGAAACCCAACCGGCGCGCCGGTGAACCATTTCGCAATCTTGTCCGCTACATTGAGGCCGACCTGGGCCAGTACGATCGTCAGGATCAAGACCAGAAACAGGGCCGCAAGTCCGCCACTAATACGGTACATGATATTCAGCGCAGGCCGCATTTTAAATCCCCCCCAGGTAGAATAGGTAAAACGGCTAAATCAGTTAAAAAAAGGGCGGGCAAATCTGCCCGCCCAAATTATTTTTACATGCCTCGATAGGCGTCAATAATGGCCTGGCCCTCGTCGCCAGTGGCTTCCAGCCATTCAGCCGTCATCGTTTCACCAATCGCCCGCATGGATGCAACAAGTGAATCACTTGGCGTAACCACGTTGATCCCGTTATCAGCAAGGATCTGGGTTTTCTCAACGGTTTCTACCATCGAAGCTGCCCAACCGCGGGTCTCGGCAGCAGCAGCAGCTGTGAGGATAGCTGCCTGGATATTATCATCCAAAGCGTTGAAGGCTTCGATATTCACAACCGTGATATTTTTTGGCATCCAACCCTGGGTGTCATGATAATGCGACAGGAAATCCCAAGCTTTGGAATTGGCACCGGTAGACGGCGATGTCACCATGGCGTCAACCCGGCCGGTTGAGAAGGCCTGCGCGATATCCGGGGCTTCAATCTGTGTCGGAATGGCACCTGCCAATTGGGCCAGGCGTTCAGTCGCCGCGTTATAGGCGCGGAACTTGATCCCAGCCAGATCTTCAATCGTGTTGACCTCCATCTTGGCATACAGGCCCTGCGGCGGCCACGGAATAGCAAACAACGGCATCAGGCCCTGTTGTGCCAGAAGCGCGGTGATCTGCGGACGCGATGCAGCCCAGAGATTGCGGGCCAGGTCATACGAATTTGCAAGAAACGGGATCGAGTCGATGCCGTAAATCGCATTTTCATTTGAAAGTCGTGAAAGCAGGAATTCCCCAATCTGCACCTGACCGGAGCGAATGGCATTCTTGATTTCAGGATGCTTGATGAGCGAGCCACCCGGATGGACCGTAATGACCATGTCACCACCGGTTGCAGCTGAAACGTCAGCAGCAAACTGGGTAATATTCACAGTATGGAAGTTTGAGCCACCATACGGCGTCGGCATATCCCATGTTGTTTGAGCATTGGCAGAACCGGCAATCATTGCAGCGAATGCTGCCCCGGTTACAATTTTCGCGCTGAGCGAGAATATGGATTTCATAGTCGACATAATCKTCCTCCCTTGAACATTTTCTTGACCGACCTAATCGAAGCACATGAGAAGTAAGCACACAACCTCATAACGTAAACGATTTGCCGATAATTTATGCCTGTTGTGTAAAACCAGTGCCTCACCCTTGGCGAAATGCACTTCTTTTTCTATTGTGTAGCAAGTCTCAACCAACGGATGTGTCAGCATGGAAATCTCGTATAGCGTCATTGTTCCCGGTTCCAGCGTCGCACTGGCCAACGGATTTATCGGCTGGTCTTCAATTGTTTTGRTTGAAGCTGRYGGCACCCGCATCCTCTATGATTGCGGMCAYCACGTCACCCGSCAYGCYWTGGTCGCGGGACTGAAAGAGCGCGGACTAGAGACCGGTGACATAGATATCCTGTTCCTGTCGCACTTGCATTTCGACCACGTTCTGAATTTCGACCTGTTCCCCAAAGCGCACCTCATGGTCAGCGACACGGAATGGGACTACGCCGACAGCCCCCATGAAAAAGATTTGTTTGTCCCGGGCTTCATAAAGAAGGCGCTGGAGATGGCGGACCTGGAAATTTTTTCAGGCAGCCCCGAACTGGCACCAGGTGTTGCCACCCTTTACGCACCGGGCCACACCCCCGGCCTGTATGGCCTTGTATTCGAGAGCGGTGGCGACCGCATCATTATTGCGGGCGACGCAATTAAAACATCCCACGAATTGTTTTCCGGCAAGGCACAGATGGAATTCGACCCGGACCAGCGAGGTTCGGAAACGATCAGCTTCATCAAGGACAATGCCGACCGGATCATTCCTGGCCATTACCCGGAATTCAGAAAAACCAACGACGGCTGGATATGGGATGACCCTCAGCCTCTCTCCCTTATTTTCCGCTAATAAACAATTACATTTACATTTTATCGATAAATTGTTGACGTTTTTTTAAAACCATGTTGAATTCCGCCTGTCACAAATGGGCAAGACGCGGACAAAGCGGGAGAGCTGATATGTCAAAATGGGATTTCTGGATCGACCGGGGCGGCACGTTCACGGATATCGTCGCGCGCCAGCCAGATGGCCAAATCAAGACCCGCAAGCTGCTCTCGGAAAACCCCGAAGTTTACCGCGATGCAGCCATCGAGGGCATTCGGCGCTTGCTGGATATTCCGGCCAACCAACCCGTCCCTGCCGACCAGATCAACGCCATCAAGATGGGCACAACGGTTGCCACCAACGCGCTGCTTGAGCGCAAGGGCGACCGCACCCTGCTGGTCACCACCAAGGGCTTTCGCGACGCACTCGAGATCGGCTATCAGGCCCGCCCGGATATTTTCGCTCTCAATATCATCAAGCCGGAAATGCTGTACGAGCAGGTTGTCGAGGTAACCGAGCGGGTCCGCGCCGATGGTGCGGTTGAAATCCCGCTTGAACTGAATTCTGCGAAAGCCGGGATGCAAGCAGCGTTTGATTCCGGCATTCGCGCCGTCGCCATTCTGTTCATGCACGCCTATCGCTATCCCGAGCATGAACAAAAAATAGCTGCTCTGGCGCGCGATATCGGTTTTACGCAAATCTCGGTCAGTAACGAGGTCAGCCCACTCATCAAGCTGGTCGGGCGCGGCGATACCAGTGTTGTGGATGCCTATCTGTCTCCGATCCTGCGTCGTTATGTGGAACAGGTTTCCGAAGAAATCGGCGAAAAAAACGACAAAACCCGCGTGATGTTCATGCAATCGTCCGGCGGCTTGACAGCGGCAAACCTGTTTCAGGGCAAGGACGCCATTCTGTCCGGCCCGGCAGGCGGCGTTGTTGGCATGGTGGAGACGGCGGCGCTGGCAGGTTTCAGCAACGTCATTGGTTTCGACATGGGCGGCACTTCCACTGATGTATCTCATTATAGTGGTGAATTCGAACGCGCGTTCGAGACCGAAGTTGCTGGCGTGCGGATGCGCGCCCCCATGATGCGGATCCACACCGTTGCCGCTGGTGGTGGTTCGATCCTGCATTATGATGGTGCGCGGTTCCGCGTTGGACCAGATTCCGCCGGTGCC
>JAESRU010000096.1 GCA_016764455.1 Hyphomicrobiales bacterium
GACGCTTTCGGCGTTGAACGAGATTGAACGGGCGCGCAAGCCCGCTATTGTGGTGAATGTCCCGACGCCATCGGAATCAACCTTTAGCAATAGATCCTTGCCCTTTTGAGCTGCCATAAATCATGCCTCCATAAATATCTGGCGGCAAGCATGCTTGCCGGGTTATCGAAAATGCCTGTGTGGCGGATACAAAAATCAGTTGGTTTCGGTCACGGCGCGAAAGCGCACCAGCCCGTGCCAGGTTTCGCCATCGGGGTCGCGGCGGCCTTGGGAAAATTCAAACCGAAGATTGACCAGATTGTGGTCGGTCAACGAAATTGCCGTGTCGTGCAGGGCATCGCGGACAGCACCCGTGATTGCCAAAACCTGCCTGCGCCCGCCTGCCCGCGACCAGGCATGGAGAGTGACGATATGCTCCGAGCCGTCTTCGGTGCCGCTGCTCCAGTCGCGCGTGACCGACTGGCCGATGGTCAGATACGGCAGCCGCGCGTTGGCTGGCACATGGTCAAAGACGTTGGGACCGCCGAGCAGGTCGGTGACGGCGGTTGCTGCGGTCAGGGTTTGATAGATGCCCTGTTGCAGGGATGATGCGGCGTCTGTCATTTTGCAATATCCTGACCTGTTACAATGGTTTGTAACCGCGCTCGAATTTGTTTGCGCACATCCATAAGTGCCGGCAACAACCAGGGCCGCGCTTCGCGGCCAAAGGTGCCGGTCTCGATTTGTGCAGCCAGAGGATCGTCGCTTGTCAGCACGATGTTTCCGTCTGGACGGGTTTCCAGCTTGAGGCTTCGTTTCAGGCGACGAACGAGAAAATCAGGCAATCCGGTTTCTTCAAGACTGCTTTCAGCGTTTCGCTTCAAATCTTCCCCGATTGATTGCATGGCTTTGTTCAGCCCGGGCAATTCGGCGCGCCGTCGCATGGCACGGCCAAAAGATGATGTGCCTTTTGATCTTGCAATCATCTTCATTGGGGCCGCTCTTCGCACAAAGCTTCCAGCCATTGGCGGCGACCATCGGGATCAGCAATTCGGCGAATCTCGAATATCCGGGTGGCGAAGCGAAGCCGCATATCTGTATTTATGTCGCTGCGATACCGGATGCGGATCAGGTGATCGGACGTTGAATGTTCGCGGTCGAATTTCAATTGTTCACCGCCGCCAACGGGGCGAATATTGCCCCATAAAGCGGCCACAAGGGTCCAGACCAGATCGATGCCGCCGCTATTGTCGCTAGCACCTGTTGGCTGTTCCAGCGCCAGCCGCGCCCGCATATTTGAGACCCTGCTCATAGGCGCGCCGTCTGGTAGGGTGCGATCAGGGCCGAAACGGCAGCAGGGACCGGCAATTGGCCGCTGGTTCCCATCAAGGGCTCGCGGTTTTCAAACCAGTGGGCCGCCAGCATCAGAATTGAATGGCGGAGCGGTTCCGGTACATCGGTTGCTGCCAGACCGTACCCTGCGGTGATATCGATCTCGATACCGTTGAGAATACGACCAGGGTCTGGCCAATTCTCAAACCCGCGCATGGCGATCCGTGCGGGAACCGATCCCACATCAACCAGGTAACGGGACGGGTCGATGGTCATAATAATATCATCATCGTCATAGATGCGGATCGCATCCACCGACTGGACCGGGCCAATTGGCAGTTCCAGAATATTGCGAGCCGGCCAATGATCCAGATTGATCCGCCAGGTTTGCGTTATCACCACCCGGCTCGTGATCGTTTCCACATGGAGCCTGGCTGCGGTCAGCAAACTTTGGACGAGAATGTCTTCGTCCGTCGTGTCGATTTTGAGATGAGCCTTGGCCTCAGAAAGGCTTACCGGCTCGGTGGCGGGTGCCGTCAGAATGATCGCGGTCATGGAATTGTCCAATGCTCAGAAGAAAATCAAGAGATCACCAATTGCGGCCCAGCACCCGGCCAGTCTAAAGACCAACCAGCCACCAGGCCGCCACCGGGGAGGGAGACAGGGTTTATGAGGCTCCGAATTTGAGGAACTTGATGGCCTCAAAATCCTGCACTCCACCACCAACGCGCTTGGTCGTGTAGAACAGCACGTAAGGTTTTGCGGTGAACGGATCGCGCAATACGCGAACCCCAAGGCGGTCGACAATCAAGTAGCCGCGATTGAAATCACCGAATGCAATCGACATGGCGTCGGACGCGATGTCCGGCATGTCTTCAGATTCCGCGATCGGGAAATTCATCAGGGTTGCCTTGCCACCAGGCTGTGCGCCCGGGTGCCAGATATAATTGCCGTCGGCATCCTTGATCTTGCGGATCTCGGCCTGGGTGCGGCGGTTCATGACCCAATGGCCATTGGCGCGGTAGCCTGCCCGAAGCGCATAGATCGCATCGATCATGGCGTCGCCCGGGCTGGTGGCGTCAAAACCACCATCGGTGCCCGTGGCGATATAGCCGATATTCCCCCAACTCCAGGAGCTGTCGGCAACGACAGTATAATCCAGGAAGCCGCGCGGTTTGTTGACCCCATCACCAGCAACGAAGGCCTGGCCTTCCTGTTCTGCAAATACGGTCTGCACTTCTTCGGCGATCCACTGGTCSATATTGACCGCTGAATCATCCAGCAAGGTRCTGGTTGCCGCCGGCATGGCATAGAGTTCCATGGTCGGGAACTGCAATTCRGCCAGTGTCGGGGTWGAAGTTTGCGGCCGGACATCGGTTTCGCCGACCCAGCCGGTRGCAGCGCCATTGGTTGAGAACGGCTTCTTGTAGACAGTTGAAGAGACCTGTCGGACGCTGGAAATTTCCCGGATCGGAGAAATCTCAGCCAACCGCCGACCGATTTCAATTTCGGTTTGTTCAGGCACCAGATAACCGCCATCGGGATCAGACGTCACGGACAAAGCCTTGCCTTCGATCTGGCGCAGATTGCTGGTTTCGCCAGCACGCATATAGGCGTTCCAGGCTTGCTTATGCTCACCAGCAAATGGCGACCCGGTCAACGAGCCGGTGCCAGACATTGCCGGACGACGGGCTTTCAGAAGCAGATCATCCATACGCCGTTTTTGCTCGTCGACGGAATGGTTGATCCGGTTCATTTTCTCTTCGGTCAGAACATCGACCGAGACTTGGTTTTCGAGCTGGGCGAGCCGCTCGTCATTGGTTTCCTTGAAGGCTTCGAACGAGCGCATGAAATCGTCGAACGCGTCGACAACTTCAAGGCTGGACGGCGTCTCGGAGACCGCCTTCTTTTCAAGATTTGTGTATTTCATTGCGTGTACCTCGCATTACTGATGGTTTGGGCGGCCTTGCGAATGGTTGCTGCAAGGCTGCGGTTCGTAGTGGAGTTCCTACCGTCAGCGTCCTGCTTGGCGGACAAGGTTTTATAACCGTCGCGGATCACCGTTCGGGCTTGTGAACGCGACAGCCCGGCATCCCGCGTGAGCCAGCGTTCAAATTCGCGATGGGTCGGTAACCCTGCGCGTTTGTTGACATTTCTGATGGCACTTACCCGGGCTTCGGGTAGCATCGGGAATGTCACAATGGAAATTTCCCAAAGATCGAGTTTTTCGATTTTTCTGATCCCGGTTTTCGGGTCAGTGCGGCCCTTCTCGGTCTTGAAGCCAATCGATAAACCGTCCAGCGCCCCTGCCCGCATCAAGCTGAGAATTTCGCGTGCCCGCGCCACATCCTGCATAAGCTGACCGCGCACAAACAGACCGGCACCGTCTTCGCGAATTTCCTGCCAAACGCCAATTGGTTCGGCTGGATCATGCTGAAACAGCAGCTTGATGCCAGCAGCACCGCGTTTGGACAGCGAGGCACGAAAGGCACCCGGCAGAATAATATCCCGGCCCAAATCTTCCTTGCCGAACAGGCTGGCATAGCCTTCAAAGACACCGTCAACTTGAACCTTTTTCAGGTCCAGGCTTGAAAATTTGATCTCGCGGTCAAACGGGCTGCTCAGTTCAGGCATGTTTTGATCTCCAGGATGCGTTCTTGGTGGTCGATTTAGCTTTGCGACGTCTGGTTGGTCTGGATTTGACGCTCATCCACTGTTCAAGGTTGTGGGTGAATTCACGCACTATTTCGGAGTGGTTTTCCGGGCAATCAGGTCGGGGATGCCTGGGTTCGAATAATTTGTGCAACCAGTTCAAAATTATGTTCATCGCTGTATGCGTCCTTGTTCCATGGCCCTGTTCAGCCGGGATAATTCGGTGACAAAATCGTTGAAGCGGCGGTTTGACCGCACCAATTCCCGCAAACTCCAGATCAACAATCCACTGGCGCCGCTGGCCCAGAGAAACAGCGCCAAATGGGCAAGGTCTCCCCGCCCTGCAAATTCCCGCGCAGCATGTTCCATATTAATTGGCAGCCGGTCTGCGGTGCGATACGGCTCTGTTTGTCGGCTGTTCATCACCATCTGGCAGCGGGCCATAGCCGAGTGCTTTGCGTTTTTCATTGATGGTCAGGAAGCTTGATGACCCGACCCGTTTCCAGAGCGCTTCGCGCTCGGTGCCAAGCGCGTCGATGCGATCAAGATCGAAGCCCAGACGCAACTCGCTTCCGTAAACCGGGGCGAGCCAGCAGCTGATCGCCTTGGCAACGCGGGTAGCGAGGGGCAGAATTGTTTGTCGCCAAAATGTACGATTGGCTTCGGCGTAATTTGAAAATGTATTGTCGCCGGGAATTCCCAGCAGCATGGGCGGCACCCCGAAGGCAAGCGCAATTTCGCGCGCAGCTGCGTGTTTGGCGTCAATGAAATCCATATCGCGGGGTGTCAGACCCATGGGTTTCCAATCCAGCCCGCCTTCCAGAAGCAGCGGCCGTCCGGCATTTGCAGTGCCCTGGAAATTCATCTCAAGCTCTGCTTTCAAACGGTCATATTGATCGCTTGTCAAAGTGGAATTTCGATCTGTCGGCGCATAGACAAGTGCCCCTGATGGGCGCGCACCATTGTCGAGCAAGGATTTGTTCCAGGCACCAGCCGCGTTGTGAATGTCGATCGGAACTTGCGCAGCTTCAAGCGGGCTCATGCCGTAATGATCATCAACCGGGTTGAACATTGTAATGTGCAAAATCGGACTGATTTCAGATTCYGGACTGGTATCGAACCTGACCGACCGGCCGCTGGCGGTATATTCATAGGCTTCCGGCCAGCCATCCCGGCCAGGGATAATTTTCATCCGRTCGGGGCGCAAAGCATGAAATTCMCGMACCTCATTTTCYACAYTWATGGCTTCCAGATARCCGTTGCCGGATARSARYAGATAGCCRAACAGAGMTTCAAASAGGTCCGGWCCRGCYTGGTKTGAATTGGGCCTGGTGACCAGATCAAGGATCGGGTGTTGGTCAAGCTCGCGGTCGCCTTCGTAAGCCAGCCAATGCAGCGATGCCGCGGCTTCGGCGATCATCCGGGTGCAACGATAGGGAAAAGACTGTTTATTGATCATGGCATGGGTGTTGTTATCGG
>JAESRU010000097.1 GCA_016764455.1 Hyphomicrobiales bacterium
GATGGCTGTAATTTTCGATATCGGATGGCTATCTGCCTGCTCCTTGGCCATTACCAATAAACTAAGGAACTCTAACAGACGATCGATTTGAACGTTAGCAAGTCCTGCACCGGTAGTGAAATCACCACTTTCGTCCTTACGGCCTTTACCAAGTAACAGCTTCACACCTTCCAAGCCGAATTTGTCAGTTTTGTCGATGGCCCTAAGAATGGACAGTTTTTGGGTTTCATCCGTAACGCCAATCGAATCCATCATTCCGTCGAGAACTTTGCGATTATTGACCCGCACCACATAATCGCCGCGCTTGATGCCTAGCGCTTCCATCACATCCGCCAGCATCATGCACATTTCGGCGTCGGCCTGTACGCCGGGGGCGCCGATGCTGTCGGCGTCCATCTGCATGAATTGCCGGAAACGGCCCGGGCCTGGCTTTTCATTTCTGAATACGTAGCCAGCGCGGTAGGTGCGGTAGGGCAATTGGATTTTGTTGATATTTTCAGCGACGTGACGGGCGAGCGGCGCGGTCAGATCGTAGCGCAAACTCATCCATTGATCGTCATCGTCGGTTAGTGAAAAGACGCCCTCGTTGGGCCGATCCGCGTCTGGTAAAAATTTGCCGAGCGCGTCGGTATATTCAAACATCGGGGTCTCTATCGCGTCGAAACCGTAGCGTTCAAACACGTCGCTAATTTTCGCGGTCATTTCATTGACGGCACGCAGGTCTGCGGCGTTGCGATCAATAAATCCACGGGGAAGCCGGGCCTTGACGCGGGCAGGTTTGTTTTTTTTGCTCATCGGATTTCCGGCTCACGCACTTCAGGAATATTGTTCTGTGACATAGGGCCGACAACACATACACATCGCACCCTAGCAATCGCTTTCCGCGCGGTTTTAACTGATTGATCTTCGCACGACAAGGTGACCCAGTAACAGGTAACCTTGATATCAGGGTTACCGATCAAATTAGTGAATTGCGCAGCTTTTCTAATCGAACAGTGCGTCAATATCATCCTGGTCGGCAACACCTGCATCATCATCAAGCGCCGGGCCGTTGAGCAACGCGGCATCACCTTCCGCTCTTTCGATTTTTTCAGGCTCGATACCGGCGAAGGATTCGATCCCACCCATGATTTCCATCATGCGCAATACGCGTTCTTCGATGAAGCGCAATGCGGATACGACTTTGGTGATCCGCTGGCCGGTAATGTCCTGAAAATTACAGGCTTCGAAAATCTTCACGACCTGATTTTGGATATCTTCGGCGAGGCCCTGATCGGTCGGGTCTTTCAATTTGGCATTCAGGGTTGACGCATTCTGGTCGATATCTTCAGCCGCTGTCAAAATGCTTTCGGTGGCTTGTTCGGTGCCCATCACGACGGCATCCAGTTCATCGGTTACCCGCGACATCTCTTCGCCCTTGAAGCCTGTCGTATGCAGGGTCGCGATTTCTTTCTTGGTATCGGTGATAACGCCGGAAATATCTTCCAGTTCCTGTTTCAGCTTCACCGCTTCAATTAAATCTTTCTTGACCGCGTCCAGAATCGCACTTGCCGGCTCGTTATCGACCGCTACGGGACCCTGTCCGATGGACCCTATATTTCGGATCGCAGCCATTATTTCATCATGGCGCACAGCAGCCAGATCATCGTTTGGGGCGGTGCTTAATGTTGTGACATTTGAGTCCGAGGAACCGCGTTGCAGAGACTCGATGCGAAAAATTTTGCGTTGTGCTGACATTCGGTTTCAGAATCCAGAGTGTGATCAGTTGGTCGGGGTTTTAATTTCGCGGAATAGCGTTAAGAATCCGTTCCAGAAATCGGATTCGATACAATCCATGCAATTTCGTTGCGTTGGTCCAATTGATCCGATCGGGGCAGGCTTGAAGTGAGGGAAATATGCGACGTCTTTTATTGGTCTG
The DNA here is from genome assembly GCA_016764455.1 of Hyphomicrobiales bacterium. Taxonomy (GTDB): domain Bacteria; phylum Pseudomonadota; class Alphaproteobacteria; order Rhizobiales; family NORP267; genus NORP267. Next base: position 1,919 of record JAESRU010000097.1, read on the forward strand.
TCTCTCTGGAATGATACTTATTCCGGTCATGCTCGATGTGCGGCCCGCGATTGCCGAAACGCTGATGGAAAAAGCTGAACTCTGGGGCCGGATGCATGGTCATTCGATTCATTGCAGAATGGCCAATTCCCACGAATTTGGCATACGGGCGGTGCGTTATTTTCGCCGTCAAGCCAGCGGTGAAACCTTCGAGCGCCTGCGCGACGCTTACGGCCTGAAAATTCTTGATRCRGCYCACAGCRCGCCGCCACGSTCGCTTGGCGGRGATTGCGGYRGGYTCCGRGTRCGCTTCATGGAAGTGTATGAAGAGCTGGGTTGAAACTGCTCTCATACCGTTAACATCTGATTCATGGTTTTTGATTCGTTGCTTCCAGATTCATTGTTTGGTTGCACGTTACTGGCATAGTCATCTCAACAGGCGGGGACAGACCTTTWTCTTTCCGTCAGAYCGGTTCCGAGTAATGAGAGCTGGCTGGCAYGTCCCCAAACTCACTATGAGGTAGGCGACATGCGACAGRTGTTTGGATTCTTTATTCTTTTGACCGGGCTGCTTTTTTCGATGCAGGCCAATGCCAACGAGCAGATCAACCTGGCGTCCGTTGATCCCTTTATAACCGGATCAACAAACCGCCCGCAGGCGGTGGCCCAGCCCTTTAACCCRAYATTTGCGCCSCAGATTGTTGATGTGCGCACCGACCATGCRCCTGGCACGATCATTATCGATACCACTCGTAAATTCCTTTACCTTGTGCAGGAAAATGGTCGCGCGATCCGCTACGGCGTTGGTGTTGGTCGCCCGGGTTTTGGCTGGACCGGAACYCATCGCATTACGCGCAAAGCCGAATGGCCAGATTGGCGTCCGCCTGCAGAAATGCGTGCGCGCCAGCCTTATCTGCCGGCCTTTGTACCAGGTGGCCTCAACAACCCGATGGGAGCCCGCGCCCTCTATCTTGGCAGTACACTTTACCGCATTCACGGCACGACGGAGAAYTCAACCATCGGGCAAGCAATGTCTTCCGGCTGCATCCGGATGCGCAACGAAGATGTCACTGATTTGTACGAGCGGGTYCCAGTTGGAGCGACCGTCATYGTATTCTAGATTTTCAAATATCGARTTTATCAAGGGCGGCTCCAGGGCCGCCCTTTTTTTGTTCTGCGCGATCCGCCGCTATTTTATAAGATCGTATGCGGGCAAGGTCAGGAATGTRGGGAARTCWTCMCCYARMGACACGTYSGYGAAAATYTKRATCGCGATGGCAAAATTCCCTTTGTCATAAACCTCCGCACCAAGACTATTGCGCAAAGCTGCCATTTCCTCTTCCAGCAAGTTGTTGACCCACTCACTGGTAACAACTTTGCCGTTATCGGTTTTTGCGCCGTGCCTGATCCATTGCCAGATCTGGGCGCGGGAAATTTCTGCAGTCGCTGCGTCTTCCATCAGATTGTAGAGCGGAACAGCGCCCCGGCCGCCGAGCCAGGCTTCGATATATTGTACGCCGACCCGGATATTTTCGCGCAATCCATCTTCTGTGATTGTGCCGTCATGGATTTCAAGCAAATCCATCTGGCTGATTTCACCGTCCGGCACCTGGTCAAGCTGGTTTGGGCCCGGCATCAGGCGGTTGAAAACTTCCGCCGCTACCGGGACAAGACCTGGATGGGCCACCCAGGTACCGTCATGGCCGACATTGGCTTCGCGTTCCTTGTCGGCGCGTACCTTGGCGAAGGCCGCGTCGTTTGCAACTTCGTCTCCCTTGACCGGGATTTGCGCCGCCATCCCGCCCATGGCGTAAGCGCCGCGTTTATGGCAGGTCTGGACCAGCAATCTGGCATAGGCGCCGAGGAAGGCTTTCCCCATGACGATTTGCGCCCGGTTCGGCATGACATAATCGGGGTTATTCCGAAGCGTCTTGATTGCCGAGAAAATATAATCCCAGCGCCCGCAATTCAGCCCGACAATATGGTCGCGCATTTCATACAGGATCTCATCCATCTCAAAGGCGGCTGGCAAGGTCTCGATCAGGATCGTCGCTTTGATCGTGCCATTGGCGATGCCAAGCGCCTTTTGCGCCGCCACAAAAACATTGTCCCAGAGCCTGGCTTCAAGATGGCTTTCGAGCTTTGGCAGATAGAAATACGGCCCGGAGCCGCGTGCCATCTGGGCTTTGGCATTATGGAAAAAATACAGGCCGAAATCGAAAATGCTGCCTGCTACCGGCTCACCATCGACCAGCATATGTTCTTCAAGCAGATGCCACCCGCGCGGTCGCACCAGCAACACGGCAGGGTTTTCGCCAACCGCATAATGCTTGCCGGAGCGCGGGTCAGTGAATTCCAGATTGCCATGGGCAAAATCATAAAGATTCAACTGGCCTTCGATCATGTTTGACCAGGACGGCGCGTTGGCATCTTCAAAATCGGTCATGAAAACATTGGCGCCGCAATTCAGGGCGTTGATCACCATTTTGCGATCTGTTGGCCCGGTAATTTCCACCCGGCGGTCTTGGAGGTCAGCCGGGATTGACCCGATTTTCCAGTCACCGGCGCGGATTTCAGCGGTCTCTTTGAGAAAATCCGGCAGCGCGCCCGCATTCCATTTCTTCTGCCGCGCTATCCGGTAATCCATCAAACGGCGGCGCTCGGGTTCAAAGGCGCGGTGCAGATCGGCCACAAATGCCAACGCCTCGGCGCTTAGAATTTCCTCATAACGAGGCCCGTTCTCGTGAATAATCTCAACGCCCAGTATGAGGCTTGCAGATGTCATAATAGTCTCCGTGATTGAAATTTAAATATGCGTCATCAAGCGAGCTGATCCGGTTTTGGACCCCCTGTCGCCCAGTCCAGAAGTTCCACAATATGCAAAACAGGGATATCGGTGCCGGTGGCAAGCTGGGTTATGCACCCCAGATTGCAGCCGCTATGACATCCGGTTCAAGCCCTTCAATATTGGCAATCTTGCGATCCCGCAAGGCCTCTGAGAGTTCAGGTTGAAGCATGTTGTAGGTGCCAGCCGACCCGCAACAGATATGGCCTTCAGGAATTTCCCGGATGCGAAATCCGGCTTCACGCAACAAGGCCCGTGGCGGTTCGTGAACCTGCTGGCCGTGTTGCAGGGAACAGGCGCTGTGATAGGCCACATTCATATCGGGCGCGTGGACTGGCTCGTTGAGGCCGATTGAGCTTAGGAACTCGGTAATATCGAGGGTCATGGCAGAAATCCGCGCGGCTTTTTCTTTATAAGCGGGATCGTTTCTGAACACAAAGCCGTAATCTTTCAAAGTTGTGCCGCACCCGGACGCATTCACAATAACGGCGTCCAGGCCGTTGCCTTCGATTTCGCGCATCCAGGCATCGATATTGCGTTTCGCGAGGACATGGCTTTCGCTCGCCTTGCCCATGTGATGAGGCAACCCACCGCAACAGCCTTCGCCCTTTGCCAAAACTACCTCAACGCCGTGGCGCTGTAGCAAGCGGATCGTTGCGTCATGAAGGTTCGGGGCCAA
>JAESRU010000126.1 GCA_016764455.1 Hyphomicrobiales bacterium
CGTAACCTCGCCTGCTGCATCGCCGCCCTGACCGCCATAAAGCACGTCATCGCCGTAGACAAATAACCGCCCGTCAGGGTATCCGACCCGCTTGATCGCCGCGCGCGACACAAACAAGCCGACAAAAGACGCCGCATCCACCTTGCGCAATGCGGTACCCTGATAATCCTTCGCGGACAGGTGGAACCCTTCGCGACCGCCACCCAAAGCGGTGCGCACAAACGCCGCCCGGTTCCAGAACGGGTTGATCGACGGGCGGTTGATGTCACAAATCCGCCCGTCCGGRTGGCGCACCGCCGCGGCCCAGGCCTCATGCGTGGTACGATCCCCGGCGTGAAACACCGCCAGCGCATCGACGTCAGGGCGGGCATCATCGTCCATCACCACCAACCAGTCCGGGTCAAAGCGGTCGACCGCCAARCGCATGCCGGTTTCAAACCCGCCGGCCCCGCCGGTATTGGTCGGTGAGCGATGCRCCATCAGACGTGGATCATCCTGCGCCGCCAACCAATCACCAGTGCCATCGGTTGAGGCGTTATCAACCACCAGCACCTTTGTCAGATCAGCCGCAGACGCCTGAAGCAAGCGCGCCAGTGTCAGTTTTAGTTGCTCCAGACGGTTAAAAGTCACAACTACGGCGACAAGGCGGCCAGTGGATTCTGTGGAACCCGTGGTGTTTGGCGTGTTGGATGGGGTCACGGGGTGGGGTGGCCAATCTTTGAATTTCAATGGCGCACTCCTCACGAATAACGCGCGATATGTCAAACCCGCAATTTGGCACGCTTATGGATTGTTTGTTTTCAATGGCTTACAGGGGAATGTTTCGCGCGCGAAACATTAGGGCGCATATGCTGACCTAATCGAACCGCTCGGCCAGCCAAACCTTCAATGCCCGGCATAAGGCATCATCGACGCCGGTGCCACTTAGTTCGATACGCGGGTTGTCGCCTTCGTCAAACCGCAGCCACAAGGCCGGTGCCACAATGTCCGGGCGGGTATAGGGGAGGCCCGAGACCGGAGGCCGGTCAATCCCCGCAATAGAGTCTGTTTCTGGCCCGGAATTAGAGTCTGTATCAGAGTCTAATTCAGGGGCAGCCACAGATTCTGTTTCTGCCGCAGGCGGCATATTTGCCCGTTGCGACAATCGCAACTCTTCCACCAGAATATCCATTTCGTCGCTTATGGTTTGGGGGTTCTCGTAWGTCAGCCTGTCCTGCAAATTCTTCTTTAACCCCGGGTCATTTTCCAACCCCTTGACCAACTCCAGGCCAAATTTCTCGGAGATCGCCTTGGGGAACAACAGCACCCCGTCCAGCCCGCGAACCAGGCCGATAAAGCTGCTGATCTTGGAACGTTTGGCGCGCGGAGCGGCCTCGAACAGGGCCAGAACCGCGTGGCGCGGGGTGGGGAAAATCCCCTCACCCGCCGCATGAAGCGCAATTCTGGCCCTTTCATAAAGGCTTAGGTTGACCCGGATCTCATTCTCTTCGACCATCGCCACATAGGCATCCTGCGCCGTGTCAGGCGTCACGATCAGGGCCTTGATGGTGGCAAAACGATCCTCGCCGGTYTCTTCATAGAGCTTGATAAGGGCGCTAAGGCGCCGCCAACCGGAAATCAGACCATAGTTTGGCCGGGGGGGCGCGTTCAGGGGGACAATATCGGGCAGGGCGACCACTTCGATCGGGGTTTGCTGGCCGCGTGCACGTAAGGATATCATCAGCGAATTCATATCCTCGTCGTTTGTGAGAATACGGTCGCGCAACATGTATTTGACGTTGATCGCCTTAAGCGGCAGCGCCTCGATCAAACGGCCCTGGCTGCGGGCATCTTCGAGGATGCCGGTCACCTCGGTCAGGGCGGCATGAGTGGCGGTATCGCCGGCCACCTGGGCGATGGGGGGGGCGTTAAAACCCGGTCCACTGGGGCCACCGGGGCCACTGGGGCTTGTGGATTTGGTTTCAGGCGCGCGCGTGGCAAAATGATCAGGCTGCGCCGGGGTCAGTCGTTTGCGTTTGGCCATGTGTTTGTCTCCCTAACCCTGCTTTGAGTGCCAGATTGGCGTTATCAGAGCCTAAATGGTGCGTTCGCCCAGTTTATCGCTTAATTCATCGCTTAACTCATCTCTSCGCCAGATCCCCAGCAACAGCCGCTTGAACGCCGCATAGGTGGCATCAAAGGTTTCACGGCCCCGCGCATAGGTCTCGCGGTTGAAATCGCGATAATCRGCCTCGTAGATGCCGCTGACCTGTTCGCCGGCCTGACCGATCAGGGCAGTGAAATCCTGACGATGCGGGCTWAGGGTCTGRCCMAGGTAGGCCTGCATCAGKGMSGCMAGYTCRCCTTGYTGYGCGCCGTCATAGCGGGTGATCACSGCSCGCACCGCATCCCATTCAAACGCGGTCTCATCGCGGCCAAGCGCACGGGCGGCGATGTTTTCGCCRTCTTCRATGCTGGCAAATGTSGAATGCAGCATGTCGAAAAACCGACCGGTAGAGTCGAATTCCAGAAATGACGCCCCCAGAGGCACCAACAGGATGTCAGCGGCGGCCAATCCGTTGATGGTCAGATAGCCAAGCGCCGGGGGGGTGTCGATGAACACCAGATCATAGTCGGACAGCACATTATCAGCCTCTAACCGGTCGGAAAGCGCATCCCATAGTTTCCAGCCACGCGCCGCCATGCGCCAGACCGGGATCTGGAATTCGGCCCAATAAAGATTGAGCTGGGCCCCGATCAGGTCGATGTTTGGCCAGTGGGTTTTTTGAATGACGTCCTGCGTGGTCATATCAAGGGCGGTGGTCAGGCTTTCGTCCAACGGCAGGGGGGCTTCTCCGCGATCAAGGCGGCGTTGGTTATCGGCGCGTAAAGTTTCGGCATAGTGGCGGCAAGGATCGGAAAGGCGGTTTGCCATTCGTCTTCGACCTGGACGCCAAAAATCGAGGTCATCGAGCCTTGGCTGTCAAGATCAATCACCAGCACCTTGTAGCCGTCCAGGGCGGCGGACATGGCCAGATGGGCGGCCGTGGAGGTTTTGCCGACGCCACCTTTGAAGTTGGCCACGGCGACCATTTTGGCGGGTTGGTTTTTGGGGCGATAGGGCGCGTATTCCTTGGCCCGCGATCCTTCGGCGGCGAAATGTGCGCGCAGGCGTAAGACTTCGTCGAGGGCAAACCATTTGGCGCCGCCGTCACTTTCACTGAGGCCTTGGGGCAGGTCCGGGTTGGCCTTGAGCACGCGGCGAAAATGCGCTGTTGCCACAGGGATCAGRTAGCGGGTGATTTCCCAGGTGGAAAATAGCCGCAGGGATTTGCGACCCTGTTCGTTCAACCCCCGGCTGGCCAGATCTTTGCGCCCCCTGGTGCAGGCCTCGGCGATGGCGGCAAACCCGTCGGTGCCGGTGGGCGGGTCAAGGTCGGCCATTGCCGCATCGGGATCAATGTTGAAATAAGGCGGCAGGGTATCGGAACCCTTTGTGCCGCGCGCGCTGTCTTTTGCCATTTTGCTGCTCGATGTGTCGTGTTTTGCCTTATGTAGCACAAAACACCGCACATGGAAGGAAAAGCCGCATCACATCGGCTTTTTGTTGTTTTTTCTAAGCAAATTCAGGGGCTGATGCCGGGAGTATAGGGTGATTTGAGGTGTGAACCAATGCTTTGGTAGATTTTTTTGTTGTTAGAATATTGTTAGATATAAGTTACGCGGTTTTTGAGGTATTGTTAAGATGTTGAGAAGGTTGATAAATTGAGGGTTTTCTAAATGCCTGGTGACTCTGAACCCCCGATAAGGTGATTCCAATCCCCCGATAAAGCGATTCCAAACCCCCGTTGTAATGTGGGCGGGGCTGTAGACGGTTGCTGTGGATAACTTTAGGGTGGTGTCACTAAAACCACGAAAAACGAGTCGGTTAGCGACCATGAGCAGTTTAACAGGTAAGCGGAAGGGCGAGAGTCTTGCCATTAAGCAGGGCGATTTCTTCCTGTGTGATTTCTTTGCGGCGATTCCCAAAGATGATCTGGCCAGCATGGAGCATCCGCTGTTTTCGCTGTCCACAAGGCCGGACCGCCGTATCCTGAATTATGCCCATAATGGCACCGAGATTACGGTGACGCCGTCCATGCGCGGGCTGGCGACGATCCACGACAAGGATATTTTGATCTTCTGTATTTCGCAGCTGATGGCGGCGCTGAATGCTGGGCGTGAGGTACACCGGACGCTGACCCTGAAGGCGCATGATTTGCTGGTGGCGTGTAATCGCGAAACCTCGGGCGATGCGTACCGGCGGCTGCGCGAGGGGTTTGAGCGGCTGGCAGGCACGCGGATCACCACCAATATTGTCACCGGCGAACACGAAGTGACGTCCGGGTTTGGTTTGATTGAAAGCTGGGAGATTGTGCGTAAGAGCCGAGGTGGGCGGATGGTGAGCGTCAGTGTGACGCTGTCAGAATGGCTTTATCGTGCGGTGTTGAACAAATCGGTGCTGACGCTGAGCCGTGATTATTTCCGCTTGCGCAAGCCGCTGGAGCGGCGGGTGTATGAACTGGCGCGCAAACATTGTGGACGCCAGGCCAGTTGGCAGGTGTCGGTGGATACCTTGCTGAAGAAATCCGGGTCGGCCAGCCCACGCCGGGTGTTTCGCAAGATGGTGCGCGATATGATCAAGGCCGATACCCTGCCGGATTACACAATCGAAGAATGCCCCGGTGATCTGATCCGGTTCACCAGGCGGGGCAGGGTGGTCGAGACGGCACCACCGGTCCWGAGCGCGGCCGCATTGCAGGCGGCGCGGGGGTTGATGCCGGGCGCGGACGTTTATGCGCTTGAGGCGCAGTGGCGCGGGGTCTGGGCGCAAAGTGGTGGTCCCAAGTTGCGCAGCGCTGATGCGGCGTTTTTGGGCTGGGTAAGAAAGTGGAAGACACATGAAAGTTGAACAAACGGCACTGCCGGGGGTGGTGATCCTGACCCCGGACCGGTTTGGCGATGGGCGCGGGNTTTTNTYWRCGMAAKYKTCGGACAACAACAACCGGCTGTTAGACCTGGGAACCAAGGGCACCGGCCCAACCCCTTGGTCCAGAGGTGGCGATGGGCGCTTGACCCTAAAAGGCGCATGTCGCGAAATTTTAGCAACGGAAATGCTAGAGGCTTTGGGAGTGAACACTTCGCGCACATTGTGTGTGTTTGAAACTGACAAACAGCTTTGGCGCAATGATGAACCCAGCCCGGCGCGCTCGGCAGTACTAACCCGATTAAGTCATACCCATATCCGCTTTGGTACGTTTCAGCGGCTGGCCCATTTGG
>JAESRU010000133.1 GCA_016764455.1 Hyphomicrobiales bacterium
CTTCGATTCGCAGTGATTTTAACACGTCGAGTTGGCCAACCGATTATCTGTGGCCCAAATTATATCGTGCAAGGTCTCTTAAGATAGTCACTGATTCGCCAGACTCTAAGCCGGGTATCATCGTGCTGCGTTGGGAGATAGGCAACGGTCGAAGCGAGTATCACGTTGATATAGAACACGATTACATTTGTACCAAGTGGATATGGTGGGAAAAAAGGTCCGGGCAATGGGAGCTGTCACGCGATTACACGCTTGGCGATCTGGCGCAATTCATTGGCCGCCTTGAAGGTCAAGATGCCCGAAAATGAGATATAGGCACCAAGCTCGATGCCTTTTCGGGCAAGGGCAGCGCTTGACGAAAAACAATGCAAAAGCATCGGGAAGGCACCCTTCCCCATTTCGTCTTCCAGAATTTCAGCCGTGGCGTCATCTGCTGACCGGGTATGGATGATCAACGGTAGACCGGTTCTGCGCGCTGCTTCGATATGGACCCGGAAACTTGCGGCCTGGATGTCGCGGGGTGAATTGTCATAGTGGAAATCCAGACCGGCTTCGCCAATGCCGACGACTTTATCATAATCTGCAATGGCGCATAATTCATCTGCGGTTACGTCTGTTTCCTCGCTGGCATTGTGGGGATGGGTCCCAATTGTGCAAAATACCTCATCGTAGCGTTCAGCGATTGCCTTGATCTTGTCGAATTGGCGAACGCGCGTCGAGATCGTCACCATGCGGCCAATGCCGGCATCGGTTGCACGCGCAATCACCTGATCCAGTTCGGGCGCGAATTCAGGAAATTCCAGATGGCAATGGCTGTCGACCAGCATCACATTTTTTCCCTGGCTGGATCATTTTCAACATAACGCGGGAAAATTGGTACTGGTGTTGGTAAGTCAACGCCGGATACAAGCCGACCAGTTTTACCGAGCGCCGTGAAATCACGGCTGTCTTCGTTGATTGCCAATTGATCGAGAAGTTTGCCAGCAGAGTCCGGGACGAATGGCTGTACCAGAATTGCGATTTGGCGAACGACTTCTGCGGTGACATATAAAACCGTTGCCATACGCGCAGGATCGGTCTTTTTCAGCGCCCATGGCTCCTGGCCTGCAAAATACTTGTTGGCGTCGCCCACAACCTGCCAGATGGCACTAAGTGCCTTGTGGAGCGCCTGAAACTCCATGGCATCGCGGGTCTTTTCAAGCATCTGATCAGCTGCTGCCAGAATTGCCTTATCGGCATCAGTCAACGGACCGGGTTCTGGCAAAATGCCATCCAGGTTCTTTGCAATCATGGAGAGCGAGCGCTGCGCCAGATTGCCGAGGTCATTGGCAAGGTCCGCATTCATGCGTTTGACGATGGCTTCATGGCTGTAATTGCCGTCTTTGCCAAACGGGACTTCGCGCATGAAAAAGAAACGAAACTGGTCAACGCCGTAATGGTCTACCAGTGCGAACGGGTCGATCACGTTGCCGACCGACTTGGACATTTTCTCACCTTGGTTGAACAAGAAACCATGGGCAAAGACGCGCTTTGGCGGTGCGACACCGGCAGACATTAGAAAAGCTGGCCAATAGACCGCGTGAAAGCGGACAATGTCCTTGCCAATCACATGCACGTCGGCGGGCCAATAGCGTTTGAATGATTCCGATTCTTCGTCAGGAAACCCGACACCGGTTGCATAATTTGTCAGGGCGTCGACCCAGACATACATGATGTGTTTGTCGTYMCCCGGTACAGGCACWCCCCAATTGAAGGTKGTGCGGGAAATCGAYAGRTCGCGCAATCCGCCTTYRACGAAGCTRACMACTTCGTTGCGSCGCTCGTCGGGGCCGATRAAWTCMGGGTGTTGCTCATAATGKKCGAGCARGCGRTCCTGATAATYYGAGAGGCGGAAAAAATARCTTTCYTCYTCGACCCATTCGACCGGTGAGCCTTGGGGGCCATAGCGGATGCCRTCGTCTTTTACTTCGGTCTCCCCTTCCCCGTAAAAGGCTTCGTCGCGGACCGAATACCAGCCGGAATATTTGTCCAGATAGATATCGCCATTGGCGTCCATCTTCTTCCAGATTGCCTGAACGGACGCATGATGGCGCGGTTCTGATGTGCGGATGAAATCAGAATTACTGCAATTCAGCATCTTGGCCATATTCTGGAATGCGGGCACYGTGGTTTCCACAAAGGCTTCCGGCGTCATATCAAGGGCTGCTGCAGTTTGTTGCATTTTCTGGCCGTGCTCGTCGGTCCCGGTCAGGAAAAACACATCATAGCCGTCAAGCCGCTTGAAACGCGCAATGGCGTCTGTTGCCAACACTTCRTAAGCGTGGCCGATATGCGGTGCGCCGTTYGGGTATGAAATGGCGGTCGTKATRTARAAAGATGGTTTGTCGTTCATTCAATARRTACCGATGCAWWGCYGYTYGANAATKGCGGGATATAGAGATGTATTCAATTTMYSSWCGGAGAACAATGCTCCGGGAGCATGTTGAATATCTGGAGCAATGTCCGTCGCTTGTCCAGATTTAACGCCAAGGCGTTTGCAACCAATTCATTTAGCTTGCTCCATGCCTGCACCCATCCAGCAGCGTTGGCTGTATCTGTTTTGGCGCGGTCCTGGACCCAGGCGCGGATCAGGTCGAGCGTCAACCGATAATCGGGGTCTGCGCCGGGGCGCGAAATCCGGTTCGCCAGCACGTGGCTGCGCGCATATTCTATGCGCGGGAAATTGCTCAAAATGCGCTCAATCTCGGTCTGGATTTCCAACCCGCTGCCCAGAGCCAGATCGATTGCAAGACCAGGGCTGCCTTTCGACAATTTATACAGGCGTTCAATATCTGATGCGCCCAGATTTGCATTCGATTGTGGGTCCAGACAGGTTTCGAGGGTTTTGCTGAAATCATCAATTCCGAGGCCGGATAATGTCAGATGCCGACAGCGCGAATGAATGGTCGCAGGGAGTTGGCCGGGTGCATTGGAGAGAAGTAGGAAAATCCCGTTTTCAGGTGGTTCTTCCARGGTCTTTAGCAGCGCATTGGCACCATTCCGGTTGAGRTCATCGCAGCAATCAACAATGACCAGCCGATAATTTCCAGTGGCAGACGTTTTATGGAAAAATCCCGTAGCCTTCCGGACGTCATCGACAGCGATGGATTGGCGTAATTTTTTGGTATCGCGGTTCCATTCCCGGCGCAATATAAACAGGTCCGGGTGGGAATGTGCCATTATTTGCCGGACAGACGGGTCGTTTTGATCTGTTTCCAGGCTTTGACTCGTTTTGTCGTGAGACGCCTCTGTCAGCAGATATTTTGCGGCGCGGTAGGCAAAGGTGGCTTTCCCGATACCCGGTGGCCCCTGAATGAGCCAGGCATGTGGCATCCGGTTGCTTGAAATTGCMGATRYAAATTCCTGTTCGGCTTTGCAGTGCCCAAAGAGGTTTTTGCTGACGCGCGGATGCAGCGCCCCTTCCCGCAWATCAGATTCGGGCAGAATTTCGATTTTTGCTGGTTTACGAGCCAWTTTCGTTCCTTATGCCATCAACCGGTTTTGGACAATTTTCCAGATTTTGTTTGAGACAATGCGTTTTGGATGATCAGCATCCACAACGACAATACGATCCGGATTCTTGTTGGCAAGCTCAYGAAATGCTTTGTGCAGTTTTTCGTGAAATTTAGATTTTTGCTTTTCAAWCCTGTCTTTCACATCTTCGCCGTCATCTTGTGCGCGTTTTTTGGCGCGCGCCATACCTTTCGCAATTGGTATGTCGAGCAGGAGTGTTAGATCAGGCTGGTCTTTGCCAACGACGATGCGTTCCAAGGCATCGATGATTTCGGGACCGACCCCGCTGGCGGCGCCCTGATAGGCGCGGGTTGAATCTGCAAAGCGATCGCAGATGACCCATTTGCCGYYGGACAATGMSGGRCGGATGACTTSGTTCARATGATCRTCRCGGGCGGCCGAAATCATGAGGGTTTCGGCAAATGGCCCCAAAGGCTCCAATGCTCCGGATTTAAGCAACTGGCGCACCACTTCCGCGCCAGGTGTGCCACCTGGTTCCCGCGTACAGACAATTTCGATGCCTTGTTTTGTCAGGCGCTCGGCCAATAGCCGCAATTGGGTGGATTTCCCAGCCCCTTCCCCGCCTTCGAGCGTGATAAATTTTCCTGGTGTTACTTCAGCGTTCATCGATCGGATCTATTTTGGCGTTCCGGATATTTTGGCAGAATAAACAGCCTGTGCGATTCGCGCGAGATCAAGAGGTAGGTTTTACCAGTGAATGTGCCTGCTGATCAGGTTTAGAACCGCATCCATAGCGCGCCGGTGAAGCGGCCCCTGCTCTACATCTTCAGCAGCATAAAGTGGCACCGACAGGCTCGTCCCGCTTTCGGTTGTAATATTCAGTGAGGCTATTTCATCACCAGCTGCGATTGGTGGCATGAGTGGGCCAAAATAACTGACTTCGGCACGCATTTGGCGTTGAGCTTCGCGCGGTAACAGGATTTGAATGGCGCCATCGCCTGTAAGTGGCACGGTCCAGGTTTCGCCACCATATACGCGGGCTGTGCCAACTTCTGCACCGGCATCAAACAATGTTACTTGTTCAAATGTTCTAAAACCCCAATCGAGAAGTTTTCTAGCCTCTTCTTCCCGGTCGCGGCGGCGCTCCAGCCCGGTAACAATAACCACCAGGCGCAATCCGGCACGAACCGCAGACCCGGCGAGGCTATAGCCAGCTTCTGCCGTATAACCTGTTTTAAGCCCGTCAGCGCCGTTGACGCTGCGAAGTAGCGGGTTTCGGTTCTGTTGGGCGATATTGTTCCAGGTAAATTCGCGCTGGCTGTAAAAGCGATAAAATTGCGGATAAGTGCGGATGATGTGGCGTGACAGGAAAGCCAGGTCACGCACCGACATTAGATGGTTGGGATCGGGTAGACCGGTGGAATTTGTAAATGAAGAATGGCGCAATCCGATGGCAGACGCGCGCCGGTTCATGAGAACCGCAAAGGCTTCTTCGCTTCCGGCCATGCCTTCGGCGATGATGATACAGGCATCATTGCCAGATTGAACGATGACGCCCTGAATAAGGTCTTCAAGCTTGATACTTGARTCCAGTTCAGCAAACATTGTCGATCCGCCAGAATTGGCACCGCCTCTCCGCCAGGCATTTTCGCTGACAAAAAATTCGTCGTCCATGCTCAAACGGCCTTCGCTAAGCGCGTTGAACACCACTTCCATGGTCATCAATTTACTCAAACTGGCCGGGGGAACCGGCTCGTTGGCATTTTTCTCGAACAGAATTGTACCGGTCGCCGCGTCAATCAGAATCGCGTGAGGCGCTCTGGTATCGATGGTTTGAGCTGAAGCGGAAACAAGTGAGAAACAAGCAATATACAGTAACATTGCTAAGGATTGAGCCATAAACTGGCGTATTCTAATTGTCATTATTGTTTCCGGTCGTTTTTCGGCTGTCTGCGCAATATTATACGCCTACGGATCAAGCATTATAGCAAGTGCTTGACCACGCGAAAGGTAGCGGGCCGCTAAATTCCCGAAATATTGTGGAAATTTGCGGAAAAATAGTGANRAATTTATTGAGTTGAAACGATGCGTGCACCGTTTATGCCCGCATTTTCAACCCTTTGTCGCGCCTGTTCAGCAGAAGATTGTTGGGTATATGGTCCCAACCTCACGCGGTAATAGGTCAAATTTCCKACCTGGGCTGTTGTAATCGACGTTGTATCCGCACCTCCCAAACGCGCTGACAAGCGGCGTGCGCTGGCTTCCTCGCGAAACGAACCGGCCTGTACAAACAGTCGGCCAGACAACGAACTTTCAACATTCTGGTTGCCATTGTTGTTTAGAGAGGCTTGCTGGCTATTTGTGGTTGTGCGGGCCTGGTTCCCAGGGAGTGTGACCCCGTCAGCGCTATTTGGCTGCCCGCGGGTGCGTTCATACAATCTGGTTTCCCATGAATCGTCACCGTCCAGCGGTGCGCGGCCGAGATAGGTCACGCGAACGCGGGTTGTACCCTGATCTGAAAAACCAAGGGCTTCAGCCGACATTTTTGAAAGATCGATTATCCGGTCATGGGCATAAGGCCCGCGATCATTGATCCTGACAACGATTTCGCGGTTATTCTCTAGATTGATAACCCGGGCATATATCGGCAATGGCAAAGTTGGATGTGCTGCGGTCAACGCATCCATATCGTAGATTTCGCCGTTTGCCGTACGACGGCCATGGAAATCACGACCGTACCAAGACGCGATACCGGTCTCGTCATAACTTTCGTTTTCGGTCGGGTAAAACCAGTTTCCGGCAATTTGGTACGGGTTGCCAACTTTGTAAATGCCGCCGCCACGCGGAACCGGGTCGCCATATTCAACAAGGGTCGGGTTGCCTGATATTGGCGCAGGGTCATCCAGAAATGATCCGCAGCCTGCGAGTGCCAAGCCAAATCCTGCCAACGGCAACGCAATCCATACGCGCCTGGAGCGCACGCAATYCAATGCCAAGCGCTTGAATTTGCCCACGCTTTTCATGGATTGAAACATTTGAAATYTGAATTTCATGGCTACTCACTCTCGGAAGAGTTTATCTGATTTTGCCAACATATCCGCGCATTTCCAGTTGCACTCTACATTTGCTAGCCTAGATAACATCCGCCCTTACACAACACAATAAACAACAAAACCTGTTTGATTTTTTGAGTGTGCCGTGGAAAATATTATTAAATCTTTAACAAGCCCCTACCCGAAAAGTGAGAGTGATTTGAGCCTGTCGCGTAAATTGGTCCAAATGGTCCGTCAGAAGCCTGTAACGAGAGCTGATTTTGATGCAGCTGCTTTATTCACGCTGGATGCTGTTGCTAACATTATCGCCGGGCAAAATTCTGGTCAGGGTAAAATTCTGCTCGAATGGACGAAGCTGCAAGGAACGGCGTCAGGAAACAACATCACGGATGCTGGACGACGCGCTTTGTTGCTTGGTGGCCTGTGCCACATTCTTGAAATGGATGACCTGCACCGGGYCTCAGTTGTTCATCCTGGTTGTATCGTTATTCCAACGGTCTGGGCGCTTGTCGAAACCGGCAAGGCGGATGCCTCGGGGCATGATATTCTCCGCGCCATTCTGGCCGGGTTTGAAGTGGCAACAAGGGTCGGAATGGCTGTCGGGYCGGAACATTACCGGATYTTCCACAATACRGCGACCTGCGGGCCYTTTGGATCGGCGATGGCAGCTGGCCAACTGCTGGGGTTRAACGAGGATGGCTTCGTCRATGCGCTGGGRAATGCMGGCACCCAGGCGGCCGGGCTTTGGCAATTTATTGATACCGGTGCGATGTCCAAGCATCTTCATGCCGGGCGTGGTGCTGAAGCCGGGTTGGTGAGCGCTGAACTCGCGGCTCTAGGTTTCACCGGCCCTCCAGAAATTTTTGAAGGGTCACGTGGATTTTTTGCAGCCCTGGCGCCCAAGGGCAATCCTGATCGCATGATTGAGAATGCCGACGCGCCTTGGCAATTGATTGAAACGTCCATAAAGCCCTTTCCATCTTGTCGACACACGCATCCGGTCATTGATGCGTGCACCCAGATCAGACATGAGATGCGTGACAGCAAGATTTCACTGAGTGAGATCGCAGCGGTGCGTGTTGATACCTACCAGGCCGCAATTGATGTTTGCGATCGAGCAACTTCAAGGTCTGTTTATGAGGCGAAATTTTCTCTGCAACATTGTACCGCCGCTGCGCTTTCATCAAAGGTTATGGATTTTTCCGTCTTTGACGAAAAAGCCCGTGATGATTTTGGTGCGCTGGCAAAGAAAGTCGAATTGCGTTTGAGCGAGAATATTGATGCGATATATCCATCCCATTGGGGCTGTGATGTTCGCGTTGAACTGAATGATGGCCAGATGATTTCTGTTCAACGACGCGATGCTCTGGGCGATCCGGAATTGGCATTGGACAAAGAAGATATGATATCGAAAGCGCGAAAATTGATGGTGCATGGTGGGTTGGAGCAGCCAGACAAATTGATATCAGCGATTTTGGAATTGTCGAAAGATGGTCCCCTACCCCGTCTCCCGCTTCAGGCAATGGACGTTTAATTTGCAAATCAATTAAACTATTTTCTGTTTCAGACTTGCGTACTGCGCCCGGCTCGTTTATCGCAATTCTGCTGGATGGGTGACCGAGTGGTTGAAGGTACCGGTCTTGAAAACCGGCGTGCGTGAGAGCGTACCGTGGGTTCGAATCCCACCCCATCCGCCATTTACCTTCGATATTATTAGGTAATTCCGCATTTCAAGTATTCTGCCTCTAATCAACCCCTAAACACGAATTGCTAGGAACACCCCGACAGGGGCGTTCTGCGCTTAGGGCAGCGCTTCGCCATTCTTATCGGGTGAGACGAATTCCGAATCGCCCYCCTGCCTTCTAGATTCTCGTCGCAAACGGGGCAGTGGATGGAAACACTTCCAGTATAGGCGATTTTGAGCGGCCTGAGATGCTGGCTTGGCCGGTCGCTGGACCGGACTTGAGGACCAGACCGGTGACCCCGACCCTCCCCGTATCCCGGCGCTCTATACCTTTATTCCCCAGTCAGAAAAATCGCCTATATTTTTGAGGTCACTGACATTTCTGACAAACGAGATGACGGAGCAGTCAGTTATCCTTGAAGGCGCGATCAACCTGTCGCACGAGCAAAATGTTCCCCTTCAAACGGGCATGATCTGCGGTATCGCTGTGGCTGCTTTCAAGATGTTTGTAGGGAGGACACGGCTATTCCCCATTACGATGGTGCCTAGCATCATCCGAACTAATAGAGCCACTGTATTTGAGCGTGCACTATTTAAATGCAGTCGGCATAGTGCCGATCTGATGTCTGCTTTGGGGATGATTCAGACATCAATTTGAAACTCATGCACGTTGCCTGAGTGCCAGGAAAAGAAGTAAGGAACTATCAGCTTGGGGCTATGGACTTCACCCTTTCGTATGCTGCGTCCAACCCTTCTTCAATGCAATCGGCTAGCGCCGAAACCTTCATTGCCTCCAGTCCGGCGGCTGTAGTCCCGGCATAGGCGATCATGTCGTTCACGTGCTCTGCAGGTGGTGTCGGTGAAGATCCAAGCACAGTGCCGCTGGCTTGAAACAATTGGCGCACAGCCCGATTGGCGACTGCTGCGTCAATGCCGTGTTTCACTGCATATTGCACCATACAGTCAGCGTAGAATGCAACAAAACCCGGCACGGGTCCGGTGAGGGCCGTAAAACGATCAATCTGTTCTTCATTCGGTACTTCGTCGGTCTCTCCGCAGGCTTCAAAGAGGATATGCACCGAGCGACGATCTTCATCAGTCACTTCGATGCCTGCACACCACGGAGAATATGCAAGACCAATGTCCGCAGCGGGGTTCGACATTGCGCGCACAATTCTTGTGGCCTGCGTTTGCTGTCTGATCAGGTTTATGGAAACGCCCGCCATCACCGACATTACTAAACGATCTTTTGCATTAATATCCAATGTTGACACCAGATGTGGCGGCACCGACAGGAGCACGACTTGGCAGGCGTCCACAAGATCCTGATTGCAGGTTGTAAACTTTATTCCACTCCATTCCTCAAAGCCGGCGGCGGTGCCGGAACGGTTGGAAATCCAAAGCTGCTCGGGAGCAACACATCCGCTGCGCAGCCATGCGCGGGCGATGGCACCGCCGAGTTGTCCGCTACCTCCGACCACACCGATTGTTTGCGAATTCGCCATAACACGATGGTTCCTTTGTTTCGTGTTCCCCATCACTATTGCGGGCACACTAACATGGTCTCATTCGCACAGGAATGTCTGCAAGGGGTCAGAAGCGGCCTTAGCAATAAAGAGGCTTGGGATCCGCTAAGTGGCATGAACGGACATAGAGTTAACTTCGGTTTTCGGACCTTTGCCGCCCTTTGCCGATTGAAAAATCTTTTGGGACGCAAACACGAAAGCAGATACTCAGACTTCGTCATTTTTGAGATTAGCTGGCCAGTTGGAAATCGTCACCAATAAGCCAA
Organism: Hyphomicrobiales bacterium; assembly: GCA_016764455.1. GTDB lineage: Bacteria > Pseudomonadota > Alphaproteobacteria > Rhizobiales > NORP267 > NORP267. Next base: position 10,043 of record JAESRU010000133.1, read on the forward strand.
CGCGAATGTTTGTGGGTTGGGAAATCCTGCCTAAACACCATGACCGACGAATGTTGAAAGTCGCTGCAACGGGATTACGGCTCGTACATATTATTGGGTTACAAAACTGGATCTGTCCGCGGCCATCGAGATTGTAAAATTCGAAAAAGCAACAGCGAAAGCGGCGCAAGAGAAAGGCAGATCGCGCTGAACCAGATAACGAACGATGCTGAACCCATGACGTCTTGAATCCAGCCCGCAATCGCGGGGAGAATGCCGGTTCCAATATAATATATCGTGTAAAAGAGGCCCAGACCGGTGGCGCGACTTTCAGGCGACAGGACCTCCCCTGGCAAAGCCATTACCATACCGACGGTAATACCCAAAATAGCAGATAGGATGACCCATAGTACCACCGCGTCCAAGATGGGAACCAATGCGATAGCTGCGGCGGCGGTTAAGCAACCGCCCCAGAACATCAGATCTTTTTTTTCCGTTCGGTCGGTCAAATAGCCGCCCAACGGAATGATTACGATAAGCAGCCAGGAAAGAAGGCTGATAATCAGTGCTGCATCAGTATGAGAAATGCCACGGTCGATGAGCATGATAGGTGCATAGCTTGAAAAAACCACGTATCCCCCGGTACTCATCAACGGCCATGCCGCACCGCCAGCCAGAATAAGCCAAAATTCCCGCCTGCTAATTGACCATAATGCTGGTTTCACAACGGGAACCGCAGGTGCTGATTCAGCTTTCATGCTTTCTTCCGACAGGGGCAATATCAAGACCAACATAATGACCAGGGCGGGAACGGCAGCAGTGATATAGACCGCCATGCGCCAATCAGACCAAACACTGATAAAGGGAAGCAAGGACATGCCGACTGCAATGCCGACCGGCCACGCGACGCCAAGCACGCTCATTGCGGTGGCAGCTTCTTTACCGATAAACCAGTCGGTAAGGATCTTGGCTGCAGGTACGGTGATAAAAACCGCACCAACCCCGCCGATGATCCGTCCAATTAGTGCCGCGTGAAAGGTACTCCCAGTTCCAAGGATTGTGCCCCCGATGACAAGGGCGAGAAGTCCGATCTGGATAGTCAGACGATCTCCGAGTTTGTTTGCTATCATCCCGCTGGGTAACGATAAAAAGGCCCCAGCGATCATGAATACGCCGAGTAAAATACCAATGTGGCTGTAATCGAAATGTAAATCAGCTCTTAGTTGCGGCATTTGGGCAGCGACAGCTATGAACTGGAAGCCAACGCATGAGCGCGCCAAAAATATGATCGCCAGGACAACCCATCTATTCGAGGGCAATAATTGCGATAGCGCTCTATTGGTCGAGATAGCTTTTGTCATGGGTGTAATTGGCCTTCGCGGTTGGCCGTTTCGCGTAGGTGTTGGCCGATCAGTGCATTGGTCTTTTCAGTATGGGTGACCGGAGACATGTGCCCCGCGAAACCAATTGTGCGAKGTCGGCAATTTGGAATAGCTTGAGCAACGATCCGCGAAATTGCACGTGCAGGTTCGGGTGACGCTGTCCCACAAATAACAAGTGTTGATACTTGCAGATTTCGCAGTGCTCCGACCTGCACCGGTTCACGAACCAGCTGYTGAAAGTCGTTCGGCACTTTGGATATGCGTGCAATCAGTGCCGTCTGTTTTTTGGGAGTCATATTCTGCCAGGTTCCGCTGCCCAACCAATAGTCAACGTAGCGCATCATGCCAGTCTGCAAATCGCCGTTGCGCACGGCATCGGCTATATCTTTGGACATTTGCGTTCTTGAAAAGAGTTCAAAATTTCCATCATTCTCCCGACGTCTGTCTGCAATGTGGTTCAAGGGTTTTACTCCATTGTCGATAGCTTTATCGTGTCACACCCAGACCGGCATGMCTTGAAGATGCCCTTCAGAAACTCTTGAGTTTTTCCTGATTGTTGATCCACAAACCGTTTGAGCATTGAAAAATGTCTCGAAATAGCGGTTAAGTGCATGATGCGTTATCGATTTGCCGAATGTATTCTGGATGTGAAGCGCCACGAGCTATATCGGGATGGAGTGTTGGTCCCTGTCGAACCACAAGTTTTCGATATTTTACACATGCTCGTGCGCAATGCAGGCAATCTCGTAAGTCTGGATGATATCGTTAGGGAAATCTGGAATGGTCGGGTCGTGTCAGATTCCACTATTAGTTCTCGTATCAATGCTGTCCGTCGGGCAGTCGGAGACAGTGGAACTAATCAGCAGGTTATCAAGACAATTTACCGTCGTGGCTTTCAGTTGATCGCTCTGGTGAGCAATGGTGAACAGCCCTCGAAAGCTGGGATGAATCCCGAAATTCAAAACCGACAAACTGTTCGATTTACCACTTCACCTGATGGAACCCGGTTAGCATATGCAGTCTCCGGTTCTGGCCCAAAAGTCTTGAGGGCGGGGCATTTCCTCACTCATCTGGAAAAAGACTGGCATAGCCCGATCTGGCGTCCCTACCTGGACGCGTTTGGTGAGCACCATACGCTGATCCGGTACGATCAACGGGGGACGGGCCTGTCGGATCAAAAATTGCGTAACACCAGCATCGAAGCCTATTCCGCCGACTTGAAAGTCGTCGCCGATCAAGCCGGTCTCGATAGGTTCCCATTGATTGCCACCTCGCAGGGCGTACCAATCGCCATTCATTTCGCGGCCCATCATCCAGAAAGAGTCAGCCGCTTGATTCTGTATGGCGGTTTTGCACTCGGCCGGTCTCTACGCCAGGACGATCTAACTGAGAAAGAAGGCAACACTCTCCTGTCCATGATCCGCGCAGGCTGGGGTAATCCCGAAAGCGCCTTCATGGTTGCCTTCACTTCGCTGTTTTGTCCTAGTGCCACACCTGAGGAAATAGCCAATTTGGTCGAAATCCAACTTGCCTCGGCCACACCGGAAAATGTCACGAAAATTCGCATCGCAATTGATCACTTCTCGGTCATTGACTACCTTGATCAAGTGCAAGCTCAGACGCTTGTAATTCACGCACGAAACGATTCCCTACACCCGGTATCACAAGGGCAACTACTTGCCAGTAGAATCCGGAATTCTGAGTTCTTACAGGTTGAAAGCAACAATCATATTATTCTTCCATCAGATCCGGTCTTTCAAGAAATTGTGGCGGCAAAACTGGAATTCCTTGCCGGAGAGGATTGAGATGGTGCCAAGATATATACTTAAATCGCGTGCGACTAAGCGTTGGTACTGTCAACGAACAGGACATTGAGAGTGTAATATCCACACTCGGTTCAATCACATACTGCTGCAAAGGCAACTGATGAATGTCTGTTTGTGACACGAAACTGCCTTAGTTCGAGTGTCAAGAATCCCGAAACATATCATTTGTTCAATGTCTGCTTTTCCACTTATGACATGCAATCAATTCTTTGCGCCAACGGCTGCTCTCCCCCGAAAGCGGAAGTGCTTCCGGGGGCTGAAAAATTCCTGAAATGGCCCAATATGGACATTAGGTCGTTGGGTATGTCGTGATCCGATTRGATAGGAACTGGGTTTCTGGCAGCATCCAATTTCGAACAAATTTAGCCAATTCACGGATTTGAGATGGGTCATTTGCTTGATCTGAAGCAACTTCTAATCGGCTCCAGCTGGTGGCAAAAGCGAGCAGACCTGTCAATTTCATAAAATCATAAGCAACAATTCCAGGATCGGTCATTGTGGCAATATGATCTCTTGAGTGACGCCAGTTTTYGAGCGCTTTAGTCAGCGAATTTACCATATCCTGATCGCTTGCGCCAATTGCCGAGACAACATCCATTTCAAACGCTTGAGCCAGCTCCTGACCGGGAGCCTTTCTAAGGCTGGTGGCCAAATTCGTTGCATGGAGACCATTGGCTCCCTCAAAGATACGGCAAACACGGGCGTCGCGAAATATCTGTTCGACCTGATAATCAGCGACATAGCCATAACCACCATGGATTTGAATGGCCATATCGGCAGCATCACAGGCAGCGTCGGAAGCAAAGACCTTGCAGACCGGCAACAGAAATGCGGCGAGCTTTGATCGTTGATCAAGTTCCAATTCTACTGCCGTACGATAGACCATGGCACGGCATCCTTTGGCTAAGGCATCCTGTGTCAGCAGCATGCGCCTGACGTCACCATGCAGGTTGATAGATATGGCGTCCCGGTTGATAGCCTCTGTCGATATGCTTCGTCCTTGAATCCGATTTTTCGCATAGGCCATACTGCGTTGCAGGGCAATTTGACAAAGGCCAATCCCTTGTACAGCTACGTCAAGACGCATGGCGTTCATCATCGTGAACATGCGTTTGAGACCTTCTCCAGGCCCGCCCACAATTTCGGCTTTAGCGCCGTCAAAATTGACCTGACAGGTAGGAGCGGCGTGAAGACCCATTTTATTTTCGACCCGAGTGACCGAGATATTGTTACGCGTGCCGTCCGGGAGTACCGCAGGGCACAAAAATAATGAAAGCCCCCCGGTACCTTCAGCCGCACCATCGGTTCGAGCTAGAATACAATGAAGGATGTTTGGGTTCATGTCGTGGTCGGCGCCAGAACAAAATATTTTGCCGCCCTGCAATATCCAACCGCTGTCATCGTCAAGTCTTCCACTGGTGCGAATTAGGCGAAGGTCAGACCCAGCCTGAGGCTCACTTAAAACAATTGTGGTGTTGTATTCACCGGACAGGATCCCTGGAATATAGCGATTTTTTTGATCATTAGACCCTTCCGAAATAAGCAGTTTCAATGTTGCTGTTGCGCAGGAAATGGCCATGAATGTATTCAAACTGGCTCCTGCAATCATTTCAAAAACTAGTGTCGAAAGGACCCCTGGCAATCCCTGACCCCCTAGTTTTGCAGGAACGTTGAGACCGTACCAGCCACCCTCTGCGAATTGTCGAGCATTATTGGAGAGTAACGAGGACACGATCACGCGTTGGTTTTCTAGACGCGGCGGCTGTGTATCCAAAGCGGGTTCCGTCGGYGCAATAACGCCTTCCACAAATTTGGCGGCATGTTCAAGAAATTCTGGGGCGAATTCACTGTCCCAATCCGGCAGGCGACCGACATCGGCACCATGTTCCAGGGTAAACAGCATGTCTTCGTTTGGCGCCCGGTATGCGCCTAATGAATATTCTGAATCAGCCATACTTTATTTCCAACCATTGTAATTTGAAATTCAGTACCATAGGGTATGGAGTGAATYTTACACTGTCAATAATACAACAAAAARCCTGGAATAGATTTTGGACAAACCCGTATCCAAACTAAGTCGCGAAGACTGGATAGATTTAGCCCGGAAAAAGCTATCCGAAGAAGGCATCGACAAAGTAAGCATTGCCGGTTTGGCGCGCGATCTTTCTGTTACCAAGGGAAGTTTTTATTGGCACTTCAGAGACCGTGATGACTTGCTGCAGGCAATGCTGGCGCGTTGGGAAGAAACCGGGAGTGAGGTCGTCTTTAGTGAAGTTGAGCGGGTTGGTGGAGATCCTATCCGTCGCCTAAAACATATGTCAGACATCGTATTTAGGCGATATAGAGATCAATTAAATTTTGAAATGGCGCTGCGCGAATGGGGGCGGAAAGATCCGAAAATATTGCAAATTATTCGCCAGGAAGATGAACGGCGGATGGATTATATGAAAGGCCTGTTCGCTGAAATATACGACGACCCCAAAATTGCGGAAGCCAAAGCCTGGTTGTTGTTTTCGCTTTATGTCGGAGAAATCATCATAGCCGCACCAATGAAAGAACAAAGTCGAGAAGAATTGCTATGGAACTGTCTCGAATCTCTGTTTGAGGACACACCTGCCAAAACTTGACTTTTTACCATACCGATAGGTACTGTGGCCTTAAGGGAGCTAAAAATGTCAAAAACTGTCGGCGCGATAACAGCTGCAGATGTCATTCAAATTGCCAAGGATTGCGGCGCGGACTTGGCTGGTATTGCAAGCACCAAAACATTGAATGCATTCCCGCCTGACCCGCGTTGGCCGCAGACCCCGGCACGTATGTCGCAGGATGCAAAAAGTGTCATTGTTTTGGTGCTTCGTGTTCCTGTTGCGAGCTTTCGGACCAAAGAGCCGGAACCCTATCAAATGATCAATATGATGATTAACCGGCGGCTCGACAAAATAGCGAGGCGGGTTTCAGAGAAGCTTGAAAAAATGGGATATTTCGGGCTCGTGATGAACAACAACTCGACCGATTGGGAATTGAAGTCCGGTACATATGGCCATCTCAGCTTACGTCACCTGGCAGTTGAAGCTGGACTTGGAACTTTGGGCCTGGGCGTAAATTTCATGTGCGCCGAATATGGACCGCGTGTGAATCTCGGCGTGATTGTAACTGACGCCGAGTTGGAGCCTGGAAGACCAAWGACYGARCAATTGTGCATTGGCGAAGGTTGTTCACGCTGTCTTTACGCCTGCCCAACCGACGCGGTCTTACATTTTCATATTGATAAACGCCAATGCTCTACCGAAGCACAAACGACCGGATTTTACGGTGCCGCTGATTTGTTTGACGACTTCCTCGTTGCCGATCGCGATAAAAGAGCGAGCATTCTGAATTCACAACGATTGCTGCATTACTGGCAGGGTTTAACACGTGTGTGGGGTTGCTTTGGCACCTGTCCGCGCTGCACAGCGGTCTGTCCTGTGGGCGATGACTATCACGCCTTCTTAGCCGAACCGCAAAAGGTAATACCGGAAAACACACCTGAACGCATAGCTAAAGGCCAATCTTATAAGGAGGCACGGAAAGCTGGTGGTGACGTGCCGGGCCTGAGTGAATGGAACGTGCGCTGGGTCGGACCCGATGGCTATTCAGGGAAAGCGTCCAAAGCGCAGCGCAAAAAATTCAAAGCCAARCAWRAAGCTGGACAAGAAAAACAATCCTCATGAACAAACTTATCCCAACAGCGCTAACGGCCGAGGCCATCAAGGAAAAAGCCAAGTCTCTTGGTGCCGATTTGGTGGGGATCGCCGATGGTGCGCTGATGGATCAGTATCCCCCTGACCCCGAAAATCCGCGCACACCATCTCATATAACCGAATTCGATGGCGCTCGAGTGATCGTATTGGCCAAGCGCATTAGTTTTGCGACATCGCGCCTTCCCGACTGGAATAATCAACACAAATTTTATGGTGATGAGCTTCTAATCTCTGCTTTGGAGGAACTTGCGCTCGATCTTGTTTTTTGGCTCGAAGACAATGGCGTTCCTGGCTTGTTGGTCCCTTATCACCACGTMGATCCCCTGAAATTCCARAAAGGTAAAGACACCCAGGCCACCCACCCCTTATCAGCWGAACATGCAGCGGTTGAGGCAGGACTCGGCACTCTTGGTCTCAACCACCAACTGATCACGCCTGAGTTTGGTCCCCGCGTAATCTTGGGGCTGGTGATGACCCCGGCAGATATAGAACCTGATTCGAAATTGGCGGACGCTTTGTGCCTTGGCCCCGAATGTGGACGCTGCCTCAAATCTTGCCCTGCCGATGCAGTGAAGCATTGGGATCGTGATTGGCTGAGTTGCAATCGTTTTCGCTCGCCCTTTGGGTTTGAGTTTTTATCTGATTACCTCACTGGAATTTTAACTGAAGAGGATCAAACGCAACAGATTGCCAAATTGCGGGGGATGGAGTCTTCAGAAATTTTCCAAGCAATGTTGCGAGGCAGCGGCATTATCACAGGCTGTCGCCGCTGTGCCGATGTCTGCCCGGTTGGACAGGACTATGATGTCTTGCTGAAAAAATGGGTTGACGAAATTCCAGAGGAAACACCGGAAAAGCAAAAACGTCTTGAAGCGATGATAGCGGAGGAGACGCTTCCAGCGAGTTATGAAAAACAAAAACGCTGGATTGGTGAATGGCCGGTTGGCGAATTAGAAGGGAAAACCAAAAATGGCTAATCCGTTTCCTGAAGTAGCTCCGGAGTTGCAGCGACCAGAATTTGAAACCGCAGTTCATATGCTAGCACACGCAGCTCGTAAATACCCTGACCGAATGGCAATTATCAGCGGTAATGACGAAATCACCTATGCAGATTATTATTCTTGCGTCGCAGGACTGGCGGCAAATCTGTTGGAGATGGATGCCAGGGGTGAACGAGTTGTTATTTTGAAAGGCAATTCAGTTGCGACCTCGGTTGCAACTTACGCTGTTTGGGCTGCTGGGGCTCAAGTCGTACTTTTCAACCCACTCTATACAGAAAATGAACTTGCACCGTTAATCAAGGATGCTGCGCCCACCATTATTATCTGTGACGAKATCCATAAAGAAATATTGGCGCCCTTGGCAGCGACAAATGGAGTATCGCATTTTTACACCTTTGATGATGAACGTATTTCAATTGACCAATGGAGAGAGTGCCGCGACTTAAAATTGCCAGCTATGCCGAAAGGTTCTGATACTTCTATTTTGGCCTATACGGGCGGCACGACGGGACTTCCCAAGGCAGCAATCCATACGCAAGCTAGATTGGTGATGGGTGCAAGACTAATGGAAGCGTTGCACAGCACCAAAATTGCAGGAGAGATTTGGCTCAATGTAGCACCTCAATCACATATCTGGGGTTGGTATGTCACTTTGCTAACGCCGGTTTATGGCTGCAATACAGTTGTTATCGTGCCGCAATTTAAACCTCATATCGTAATCGCAGAGATGGCTCGCACTAAAGTAACCGTTTTTGCCGGTGGACCATCTGTTATTTATAACGCGTTACTGGCTGTACCCACGTTAAAAGACACCGACCTTAGCAATTTGAGAATTTGCCTTGGTGGGGGCTCAGCATTTGCGGAGGCGACAATTGCAGCTTGGCAAGAAGCTACAGGCAATACGATATATGAAATTTGGGGAATGTCAGAAGCAGCTCCGCTTACCGGCAATCCTTCGGATCGCCCAAATCAGGTTGGATGTGTTGGTTTTCCATGTGCGATGACGGAAGTAGAGGCTGTCGACCCGGAAAACGGCATTGATATTATGCCAATAGGCGAGGCTGGCGAACTTCGAATTAAGGGTCCTCAGATGATTTCGAACTATTGGAACAGGCCCGAGGAAACTGCAAACCTTATTCGGGATGGCTGGCTTTATACGGGTGATATCGGTCATTTTGATGAAGCAGGTCGGCTGACCATTGTCGACCGTAAAAAGGACATGGCCATTGTCGGAGGCTACAATGTGTTTCCGCGCGAGATTGATGAAGTGCTGTTTGCTCACCCTGACATCCAAGAAGCGGCAGCAATAGGTGTGCCGGATGACCATCGCGGAGAAGCGATTCAGGCCTTTGTTGTTCTGGTCGAAGGAGCGACCATCACAGCAAAAGAAATTGTCGGATTTTGTGAGCAAAAACTGGCGAAATTCAAGGTACCGTCGGCAGTCACAATTGTTGAAGCACTTCCCAAAACACCGGCGGCAAAAATAGACAAAATGGCGCTACGAAAACCTTTCGTGCAAAGTTGACTTAAACTGATAGCTCTAGTCGTTCGATGTTCATTCTTGGCACAAAACTGGCTCAGGAGCTTCCGCCTTGCCATCGTTTGTGTACCCAGAGCCATTGCTCTGGGTATTCACGGACCCAGCCTTCTACTATTCCGGTAATTTTTTGCGTGGTCGCTTGAATATCCACCTCGCCATTGCTGTCTTTTGGGATGGAAATTTCATCTGTGATTTCCAATCGAAACCGGCCGTTGGGCAAACGTATTGTACGCGCGCCATGAACCGGGCAATCACATGAGCGTAATAATTTTGCCAACAATGGGCYGGTTAATGCCGGGTGCCCGAAATAATCCACCTGAATTCCCCGGAAAAATTTTTGATCTACAAGCAAGCCCACATGCTCGCCTTTTTTCAAACTGCCTGACAGCTGGAATGCAGAACCTGGTCTGGATGACACCAGACCATCCATAACCCCGCCGCGCATATTCGCCAATTTTTTTGCGATGAATTTGTTGTTTGGTGCGCGAAACAACGCTTGCAATTTCAGCCCGTATTTTGCGGCGCATACGGGTAGCAATTCCCAATTTGCCAAATGAGCGGCAAAAATAATCGCTGGTTTTCCATCGTCGCGTAATTTYTCGAAAACTTCGATATTGGAAAATTGGACACGTTCAAATTCTAAATCCGGGTTTTCCAAATCAAAGATTTGATCCAGATAGATATATTCCGCCGTTGTGCGCCCGAGATTTTGCCAGCTTTTTTTCAAWATTTCACGGCGCTCAGATTCACTTTTCTCCGGAAATGCCAGTCTAAGATTTWCGAGGCCGATACGGTTGCGTGGTATTCTTGGCCCAATAATTCCAGCTGCTTTTTCCACAAAATTCAATGCGCTATCCGCCGGCAAAAGTCGGATTAAGCCAATAAAGGAAAATATAATTTGAGCGATCATCCAGTCACGAGACTGGATAAAAGCATATTTCAATTGTCTGGAAAGTGAAGAACGCAAGATGTTGTGCCCGGTTACGCGGAATTTGGTACATGCCTATAAGGTGACTATGATTTTTCCAAACACTTTTCGCGATTCAAGACGTTCAAGGCCAACACCGATTTCTTCAGTTGTGATCTTGGTGTCGATAACCGGCTTTGCAATGCCGGCCGCCATTTTATCAAGGGATTCGGCAATATTGCGGATGCTGCACCCAAAACTGCCGATCAGGCGTAATTGTTGCTGGAACAATTGATACAGATTGATGCTTGTGGAAATGCCAGTTGTTGAGCCGCAGGTGACCAGCCGCCCGCCTTTTTTCAGGCAGAACATACTGCCAGCCCAAGTATCAACGCCGACATGTTCAAAAACAACATCGACGCCCTTCTTCTTGGTCAATTTGCGGACGACGCCCTCAAAACGCTCGGTTTGATAATTTATTGCGTGATCAGCACCAAGTTCCAATGCCTTGGCAACCTTTTCATCGGTGCCGGCAGTAGTGATGACGGTTGCACCAACAGCTTTTGCCAGTTGGATCGCAGCGGTTCCAATTCCGCTGCCGCCGGCATGAACAAGGAYKKYWYSWYCTKSMYYSWMKWYKRCRWKGWSGWRSAGCATGTGTTGGACGGTGCCATAGGTGACCGGCGCGCATGAGGCCGTGATGGCGTCGACACCGGGGGGTGCGGCTACAACAAGGCGTGCTGGAATATTCAATAATTCCCGTGCAAATCCATCGATATGAAATCCGTAGACGCCGCTGACATTTTCGCAAAAATTATCGCGGCCTTCCATGCAAGGCGTACAGGTACCGCAAGTTGCTGCGCCATAAAGCGCAACAACATCTCCGACATTCAAATTTTTGACGTTGGCACCCAATGCAACAATTTCACCAGCACCTTCGGCGCCAACGGTGATCGGCAGCGTGCGTTTGGCAAAGGCCATGCCGCGCCATCCCCAAACATCAATATGGTTCAGCGCAACGGCCCGCATTCTAACCTGTACTTCACCCTCACCAGGTGCGTCTGGTGGAGCCAAGTCGCACAATTCCAACGTACGCGCGCCGGTGTTTCTCAAAGCCTTCAAAATATTTTCCTATCGTTGAACCGATAAATTTGCGTCCAGACCACCATCAATCTGTATGATGCTGCCGGTCATGTATGAAGCAGAAGGTGACAACAAAAAAGCGACCAGATCAGCAATTTCGCCCGGTTGTGCAAATCTTTGCAGAGGTATTTGTTTTTCCATTTCTTTTCGGTATTCAAAATATGGTTCAAGAAGTCCGGTATCCACAAATCCTGATGCGATATAATTGGCGCAAACGCCGCGTTTGGCTATCTCAATTGCCAGGCTGCGGATATAGCTCATCATCGCGCCTTTGCTTGCAGCATATACGGTGTTTTTTGAAACCCCGCGTAAAGCTGTAACTGATCCCATGGCAATGATACGGCCATTTCGCTCAGACAACATCGGTCTAAGAATGGCTTTCACTAGGGCCGTCATAGACCAGAAATTCACTTGCATCAGGTCTTCTGCCTGATCTTGGTCCACGAGCGCTGCCAAGGTATCGTATGAATATCCTGCATTATGGATGAAACCATAAAACGCAGGCTGTTCAGATAGYTTYGCRGCCAATTCAGTGACTTGGCTCTTATCTTTGAAATCGGCTTTGTGGAATTCAAATGCCTGGCCAGGATATTGCCTGGATATATTTTCTTCCAATTGCGCAGCTTCGGAAATAGCCTGATTGAAAGTTATGACCAGGTCATATCCGGAGGCTGCAAGCTTCTTGACAATTGCAAGGCCAATTCCACTGATGCCGCCGGTTACAAGAACCTTGCTCTTAGCTGAATGTTTTTCCATTTGGGAAAGGTTTTAGGAAGGTTCACCGGAAAATACCAGACAAACATTTTGGCCTCCAAAGCCAAAGGAATTCGACAATATGGTTTGGACCTCTTTTTCCCGTTTAACATTTGGGACAACGTCCAGAGAAATATCCGGATCCGGGATTTCCCAATTGATGGTTGGAGGGATTGTTCCTGATTGAATTGTCATCATAGAAAATGCGGCTTCGATTGCACCGGCTGCAATCAAGGTATGCCCGATCATGGATTTGTTGGAACTTATTGGAATGTCCTGCAAACATGGTCCAAAWGCTGCATCCAGAGAAAAATGCTCCATCTTGTCATTCTCAGACGTGCTGGTGCCGTGGGCATTGATGTAATCGACTTGCTCTGGTTCGACGCCGGCATCGTTTAGCGCATTATTGATCGCGCCGATGATCGCGGAGCCATCTGGCTTCGAGCGGGTTCTGTGGAAATTATCTGCGCGTTCGCCACGCCCGCGAACAATTCCTAAAATTTCAGCGCCACGCGCCTTTGCAGATTCGTAGGTTTCCAGAACCAGAGTTGCCGATCCTTCGGCCATTACAAAGCCATCCCGGTTTTTTGAAAATGGCTTGGATGCTTTTTCCGGAAATTCGTTCTGGGTTGTCAGTGCAGATAACAACGAGAAACGCACCACCATTTCTTCAGTGGTGGACCCATCGGTCGCAATGCACAGAGCGGCGTCTGTATCGCCTCTTAAAATTGCTTCTACGCCAAGTTGAATAGCAGTGGCRCCGGTCGCACRAGCTGTCGAAAGCGACACAGGTAATCCACGGGTACCAAATTTTTCTGCCAACACCTCTCCAGCACCACCAAACAGATATAACGGATGGTATTCTGGAAATTTACCGGATCGGGCTACTTCGATCATATGGTGGTATCCCACCAAATTTTTCTTGCTGGGCTGTTTGTTCAAATTTGTACGTGTGATCCAATCCAAATCACATGGCGGCACCGCCAGAAATAATGGGCCCGGGAAATTTCCCTTGCTGCCAATTCCTGATTGAGCCAAAGCTTCTGTCGCTGAGCGGGTCGCCATATCCAGCGAATGAACCGGGGCAAGATGGTGTTCGCTATTGTTTGATTTTACCAAACCGGCAATTTGCGTGCGAAGACCGTCTGTTGGAAATCTCGTGATTTTGCGGATCCCGGATTGRCCGTTGATCAAAGCATTCCAGTTGTCATTGCGGCCTTCACCCAGGGAAGACACAATTCCAATGCCGGTAATGACCACTACCGGGCGATTTTTATGATCTTTCAGCACCTGGCCCATAATTATTGTGCTCCACGCAAGTCGGTATCTGACGGTGTATCAATAAGTGCCATGCCCTCGCCGCGCCAAGCACCCCAGCAATTGAGCAATATTTGGCGCGCATTTCCCAGATATGCTTTTTCATGGCCTGATGCGTCAAAGGGCTGGTAAAAATCGCTCTTTGACAATGCCAGCGCCGCGAGTGCGACACCAACGGGGAAATGAGCTTCTATGCTTTGTCCAAAAACACTACCATATGCACGGTAAATTGGATCAAAGCCCTCTTTAGACAGAGACTCCAAAAATGCACGTTCTTCATTTGTAGCGGGTTGGACACCGCTGGCACCGGATAAAATGGCTAACGGGCCGGCGGGAATATCTTTGCGTAATTCTTCAAATTGCGCCTTGGCAATCGCGGTCGATTCACCTTCATTGCGTGCGCAGCGGTCGCCCAATATCGATTTGATACGGGCATATGGTTTTGCGCCACGCGCTTCAGCGTGTTGNCGGGATTCGAGAACAAGAAAAGCGCCAGCTGTCCCCAATATGGTGCCGCCTGCGCCATCATCCCGCGCCCATACGGGTTTGTACCCGTTTTTCCAAACCGCGTTGTACATTTCCAAGGTTAGAAGCAAATCCAATCGCTCGGCAAAATAGGCACCGCCTACGAGAAACAAATCACCCTGCCCGCTCTGAATTTGCCGGGTGGCAGTTTGCAGCGCAGTGATTCCTCCGATTTCCTCGCCCATAACTGTTCTCGACGTTCCAGAAACACCGTGAACAATGGAGATATTACCTGCCAGCAAATTGGTGAGTTGGGCCAGGAACAGCGTTGGACGCAATTCGTTTGAAAGCGATTCATTGAGGAATGCAGATGGATTTTCCGCTTTCTCGTAACCTTTGAGAATTTCCGTGTCTACGGCCTCATCGCGTCGTCCGGCACCTGCTGCAACAACCAGGTTCATTTCCGTTAGAAATTCAGGCTTGTGAGCTAAATCTGCGTCTGTCAGCGCCAATCCGGCAGCATAGGTGCCAAGTCGTTGCCAACTCCCCATCTGCCGCTGATCGCCCCGCTTGGGAATTTGCGTCGCCAAATCAACGTCTATCTGAGGATGAAATGGGTATGGTGCAAGGGTTTCTTCGTCAATATTCACAACCGGCGGCTTTCCGGTATTCAAATGTTGCCAATGAGCTTGCGTGCCTTCGCCAATAGAACTGACAAGCCCAATTCCCGTGACCCAGACTTCATCAGGAACGCTTTCCATAGTCATGATGGTAAACCTGCTGGATAAATTTCATCAAACCGGCTCAGCATTTCCTGCTTCAAACTTTCTTCAGGAAACGGCATTGACCGRAAGGTGAGTTGTGCGTTGCAAATACGTTTGCCGTCAGATTTGATTTCAGCTTTTGTTACATCAAAACCGGATCCGGCATGTTCCAAAGTTGCTGTGACTGTCAATTTGGTATTTGGCTCTACAAATGTACGCAATTTTACGTCTTTCACCGCTGCCAAAAATGGCATGGCTTCAAATTTTCGCGATGCCAGCAACAAATATCCACTGGCCTGAGCCATGGTTTCAATCAACAGCACACCTGGCAACAATGGCATACCAGGAAAATGCCCTTCGAAAATGGTACTCTCGGAAGGAACATTGGCGATCGCCTCTACCAAACCGTTTTCACAATCCAGTGTGGAAATCGTATCAATCATTTGAAAATAAGCGAGGCGCATGGCGGTACCGGTCAGGTTTTCTGTTTGATCAAAACTCTATTCAAGCACCATTTCAGATTGCAATTTCCTCAAGAATTTTTGGCAGCAACCAGTTCATCGATCCGCTCGCTCAGACGGCTAAGAAGGAAATAATCGTCGACAGATGCTTTGCCGTCATTCATTTCTTCGGTCCAGGATTCGATTGGAATTTTGATGCCGAAATGCTTGTCAATTGCAAATGCGATGTCGAGAAAATCAAGGCTATCGATCCCAAGATCAGTGAAAGCATTCTTATCGGGTGTAATTTCTTCGACGGGAATATCACTTGTATCAGAGATAATCTCGACGAGAGCTTCAAATGTAGATGACATTTCTCAACCTGTTTGCTAGGGCGAACCAGTGTGTCAAAGACCTGTCTGGTGCGAAATTGTTATAGCGTTGCAGCCTTTTAGCATGGCATGACTGTTTGTGTGGATTTTCTTTCCGAATTTGCCGTTCAAAAAAAGATCATCATTGGCATGAATTCGTTTCCATAATCCCGGTTTCCATCCACTATAATTATAGGGCTGTCTGGTTCAAAAAGCGTTTATAATGGCTCATTCAAGAAAATGGAACAGGTGATTTTCGATGGCGATCTGGATTAAAAATCCACGTGCCATATTGGCCGAAAATGCAGACGGCGGCATTCTGGTGGACAAGGGCCGGATCATTGAATTGATCCCCATTGGTGCTGTTCCTGTTGCTACGCCTGATGAAGTCTTTGAAGCTCGTGATTTGGTTATCGTGCCGGGATTAATCAATACCCACCACCATTTTTATCAATCCCTGACACGAACATTGCCCGGGGCATTGAACCAGGAATTGTTCGGCTGGTTGACGGCCCTGTACCCTGTTTGGGCCAACCTTGAGCCGGAATTTATCAAACAGGCAACGCGTCTTGTCCTGGCGGAACTTGTTTTATCTGGCTGCACGACGACGACAGACCACCATTATGTTTTTCCACCCGGCACCGAGGATGCGATCGATATTCAGGTAGCTGAGGTCAGAGAAATGGGGATGCGTGCTGTATTGACGCGCGGTTCGATGAATTTGAGCCAAAAAGATGGCGGATTGCCGCCGGATAGCGTTGTGCAGGATATGGATGTCATTTTGGCAGACAGCGAACGCTTGGTCGCCAAATATCATGAGACCGGAGCCGATGCCTTCATCCAAATTGCGTTGGCGCCTTGTTCGCCTTTTTCGGTGACGCGTGCATTGATGCAGGAAACCGCGCAATTGGCCGAGCAAAAAGGCGTCTTGCTGCATACCCATCTGGCTGAAACGAAAGATGAAACAGCTTTTTGCCGCGAGCGGTTTGGCTGTACGCCGGTTGAATATCTGGAAGAGACCGGTTGGTTGGGGCCGCGCACATGGTTGGCGCATGGTATCCATTTCTCAGAGCAGGATATCAAGCGGCTTGGCAAGGCCGATGTCGCGGTTTCCAGCTGTTCTTGCTCCAATATGCATTTGGCGTCGGGCATGTGTCCGGTATGTGATCTTGAGGCGGCGGGTGCCAAGATTGGTCTTGGTATCGACGGATCGGCATCTAACGATGCCTCGAATATGATCGAAGAGGTGCGTCAGGCATTTTTGTTGCAGCGGTTGAATTATGGTGCGGCGAAGGTGTCGCATCTTGATGCTTTACGCTGGGCCACCGCAGGGTCGGCAGATTGTATCCGACGGCCCGATTTAGGTCGTATCGAAATTGGCGCGAATGCCGATCTGGCCATGTTCAAACTCGATGAAATGCGTCATTCCGGGGGGCATGATCCACTGGCGACGTTGGTGATATGCGGCGCGTCACGGGCTGAATATGTGATGATTGGCGGCAACTGGATTGTCGAAAAAGGCGCGATCCCCGGCCTTGATACAAAAGGCTTGATTGCCGCGCATACGCAAGCTGCCAGAAAACTCGTTGCCAAGACTGGATAGCTAGTCCGTCTCTTGCTGATCCAACCAAGCGCCCAGTTGATCTCTTTCTTCCTGGGTCATCGCATTTTCGTTCCCAAGCGGCATGGTTTGGCCAATGACAGCTTGCACCCTCACCTGTTCGGCGAAACGGTTCAATTCCGCAAGATCATCAAACTGAATTCCAGCGGGGGCTTCTTCGAAAAATTCATGTGTAGGTGTCGCAGAATGACAAGCCGCACAATGGCGATCAACGATTGTTCGAATTTGCTGATCACTCACGCCGGTGACACCCGTTCCTGAATTCAAGCGAAGACCAGAGACTGTCACTGCCGCGACAAATGCAAAAACCGCCAAACCCAGTGACCAGGCGATGGTGTTGAATYTTTTACCGGCATCGTGGCCGTTGATGAAATGGCGCACCATGCCGCCTGAAATGACGATCAGGCCGACAATCACCCATTTCCAATGATGGCTGATCAGGCCGGGATAATGGCTGGATACCATCATCAGCAGAACCGGCAGGGTCAGGTAATTATTATGCAACGAGCGCTGCTTGGCGATCTGGCCATGGGATGGATCTGGAACTTCACCTGCCATCAGAGATTTCGTCGCCAGATTTTGGCGCGGGATGATAACCATGAATACGTTGGCGGCCATCCAGGTGCCGATCAATGCRCCCACATGGATRAGCGCMCCACGGCCYGARAAAACTTCWGAGAAAAAYGCCGTYGCYGCGAGAATGATCSCAAATAAAATGGCAGCCAGTAGCATTGGTTTTTTTCCGATTGGTGAGCGGCACAGGCCATCATAAATCAACCAACCAAACAACAAGGATGCGAGGCTTATCGAAATTGCCTGCCAGGGTTCAATCGCCATCACAGCCGGGTCGATCAAGTAGGATTTTGCATTCACGTAATATTGGAGGACGAGGAGGAAAAACCCGGTGACCCAGGTCAAATAGGCTTCCCATTTAAACCAATGCAGGTCTGGCGGCAGGGTGTCCGGGGCGACCGTATATTTTTCGACGTGATAAAACCCGCCTCCATGGACCATCCATACGGTGCCTGAAACTCCTGGATTCATTTTGTCGCGGGCGCGCAGGGCAATGTCCAGCCAGACAAAATAAAACGAAGCACCGATCCATCCGATGCCGATAATGATATGCGACCAGCGCAGCAGCAGATTGAGCCATTCGCTAAGTAAGGCAATGTTGCTCATGATTTCCCCCCGATTATCAAAGCAGAATAGCAGTGATGGCTTGCGACAGCGAGCATATTGCGTTTTTATATAATCTCATAGAATTTCAAAAATGAATTGAAAATAACATGTTGAACCATCTGGATGATATCCGCGTTTTCATGCGCGTTGCAGAACTTGAAAATCTTTCAGCAGCCGGGCGCGACCTTCGCAAAACCCCTGCTGTGGTTTCCAGTCGGATCGCGCGGCTTGAAGCGGCAACGGGTGTTTCACTGCTTTGGCGCACAACCCGTCAGGTCAAATTGACGCCTGAAGGCGAGATTTTTCTGGAACATTGTGGAGAGATCATGCGGGCTGTTTCKCGYGCTGAGGTWTTGCTTGCCCACGAAGATAGCCAACCRTCSGGGCCGGTCCGGATATCGGCGCCGACCGGAATCGGTGCCAGTATTTTGACACCGGCTTTTGCTGAATTCTCGCTTGCCTACCCGGAAATCAATGTTCAACTTCATCTGACTGATCGATTGTCCAATCTGGTTGAAGAAAAATATGACCTTGCGATCCGGGTATCTGAATTGCGCGAATCTGGTTTGATCGTACGCAAACTTGCCGACAATGTCCGCGTTATTTGTGCGTCACCCGCCTATCTTGAAGAATCAGGAATCCCCCTCACCCCACTGGATTTGCAACAGCATCGATGTTTGTTGCTAAGGTTTCCGGGGTCCGAACAATATCAGTGGCGGCTCACCGGGGCAGATGGACAGGTGCACAACCTCCCGATCAAAGGTCCGCTCGATAGCGATCAAACGGTTGTTCTCAAAAACTGGGCAATATCTGGTTACGGCCTGACCTTGCAGAATGAAATTGATGTTGCTGCGGAACTCAAATCCGGAGCTTTGGTACCCGTGTTGCAAAACTATGAAGCCGACGGTCATCGGATATATGCGATTTATCCGCAACGCCGTCATATGCCTTTGCGGTTACGGACAACGCTGGATTTTCTGGTGGAGCGGTTTCGCGATCTCGCAAATTAGAAAGCCGCGGATGTTTCCATCCGCGGCCAATTGTCTGTCGTGATCGGGTTTGATTAATTGCTGCTTGGCAGCGTGTCATCGATACCTTTCACGTACCAGTTCATGCCAGCCAAAGAGCCATCATCCAGCACTTCGCCTTCGGCAACAACTTCTTCGCCAGCCTGGTTGAAGAGCGGTCCCTGGAACGGGTGCAATTCACCAGAACTGATCATGTCGACGGTTGCCTGAGCTTGCGCTGCAACGTCATCAGGCATGTTGGTGAATGGTGCCATTGCAACCATGCCGGAGTTGAAACCACCCCAAACATCGTTGGATTCCCAAGTGCCCTCCAAAACAGCTTTGATCTGGCTTACATAGAAGCCGGACCAATCGTCGATGATGGCAGTCAATTGCGCGTTTGGAGCATAAGCAATCATGTCAGATGCCTGACCGAATGCGAACACGCCGCGTTCTTCAGCRACACGCAATGGTGCCGGAGAATCGGTATGCTGCGTAATTACGTCAGCGCCCTGGTCGATCATGGCCTTTGCTGCGTCGCCTTCCTTGCCCGGGTCAAACCAGGTGCTCACCCASACAACCTTGATYTGYGCGTCKKSGCGAACCGACTGCATGCCAAGCATGAARGCRTTGATGCCACGAACCACTTCGGGGATCGGGAAKGAAGCAACATASCCAACAATTCCGGATTGGCTYATRCGTGCYGCGATYTGGCCRAGAACRTAACGYCCTTCRTARAAACGCGAGCTGTAKGTGGTYAGATTRTCGGTCCGTTTATARCCYGTTGCATGGGCAAAGGTTACKTCAGGRAACCGYTCKGATAYTTTCACRGTCGGGTTCATGAACCCGAAAGATGTCGTGAAAATAACGTCCTGACCAGTCGCAGCCAACTGGCGAATTACCCGCTCGGAGTCAGGGCCTTCAGCAACATTTTCAACAAATGTTGTTGTTACCGCGTCACCATAGGCAGCTTCCAGGGCCAACCGTCCCTGATCATGCTGGTAGGTCCAGCCGTGATCGCTAATCGGGCCTACATACACAAATGCGACCTTTAGGGGATCGGCGGCATTTGCACCCGCCCCCAGCATCACCGCGAGGAATGCCGCAGTAATGTATTTCAGATATCTAGTCATTCTACTCTCCCTTTCCTTTAAAAATTTACGTCCGCAAAATTGGCATTTTTAATTATCCAGTTTTAGCGGTCCGGTACAAATATTCTTCCCAGACTGGCTGGCGTATGAATTTTGCGCCCTGTCTGCCTTGCCGAAATTACGATCAAAACGACAATAGTTGCGAGGTATGGCAAGGAAGCCATGAATTGTTGCGGAATATTGATCTGCGCGCCTTGAGCATGAAATTGCAAAATTGTAACCGCACCAAACAAATATGCCCCAATAAGAAGCCGGTACGGCAACCATGATGCAAACACCACCAAGGCAAGCGCAATCCAACCGCGTCCTGCTGTCATTTCCCGTGCCCAGAATGGCGTATAATATATCGACAAATAAGCCCCTGCGAGCCCGGCACAGGCACCACCAAACAGAATAGCATAGAGGCGAACCCGCAGCACATTGTACCCAAGCGTATGGGCAGATACCGGATTATCCCCAACTGCGCGGAGGATAAGCCCGGCGCGGGTACGGTTCAAGAACCAGGCAACCGCAAGCAACAAGGCAAAGCCGAACCAGGCGACGGCATCGATGCCGTTCAATATTGGTCCAACAACCGGGATATCATTGACGAAAGAGAGAAATTCAATTGGCTCTCTTTGGATGGTGATACCGGCAAATGGTTTGCCGATCAGGCCGGAAATGCCAAGCCCGGCCAGGGTTAAAGCTAACCCGGTTGCAACCTGATTGGTGGCAAAGTTCAAGACCAGGACAGCAAAGAAATAAGATAATATTGCGCCGCCAACGATCCCGGTCAGGAACCCGATTAATACGCTGCCAGACATGATAGCACCGGCAAAGCCACAAGCCGCGCCAATAATCATCATGCCTTCAATGCCCAAATTTAGAACGCCTGATCGCTCCACCACAAGTTCGCCCATGGCGGCGAGCAACAACGGCGTGGATGCCGAAACGATTGTCAGTAAAATGGCAATAAAAGTTTCCATCGATCAGCCCTCCCCGCCGGCGGTTTTTCTTGTACCAAACCCTGTAATTTTAATCTTGTAGCGAACAAGTGTATCGCAGGCCAAAATCAAAAACAGTAATATGCCCTGAAATACGCTAGTGGCATCGCCTGGAATTTGCAGCATGATTTGTGCATTTTCTCCGCCAATATAGGTTAGCGCCAACAGCAATCCTGCAAAGATAACGCCGATCGGATTCAGGCGGCCAAGGAAGGCGACGATGATTGCCGTAAAGCCGTATCCGGGTGATATCACCGGTAACACCTGACCAATCGGGCCAGCGACTTCGGATATCCCTGCCAATCCAGCCAGCCCACCAGACAGGAGGAATGAAAAATAAACCATGCCTTTTTCGTTGAACCCGGCAAAACGTGCTGCACGTGGGGCTTCGCCTGAGATTTTTACTTCAAACCCCTTGATCGTCCGCCACAGCATGATTGCCACGACGATGGCCGCGATAACGGCGAATATTGCGCCCAGGTGCATCCGCCCGCCATCCGACAAAAGTGGCATGGTGGCGGAGGGCGAAAAAATCTTGCTCTCGGGAAAATTGTACCCGTCCGGGTCGCGAAAAGGACCGCGCGCCAGGAAATCAAGAAATTGCAGCGCCACATAGGTCAGCATCAGGCTGGTTAGAATTTCGCTGGTATTGTAGCGCGCCTTGAAAAACGCTGGAATGAGCGCCCATAAAAGTCCGCCGATAATTCCGGCAACCATCATCAGCGGCAAAATCCACCAGCCATCGACGCCGTGGAATGTCAGTGCCACCCATGATCCGGCGACACCGCCCATGACAAATTGGCCCTCGGCACCAATGTTCCAGTTGTTGGACAAAAAACAAATCGAGAGACCAATCCCGATCAGGATCAGGGGCGTCGCGATGACGATCAATTCCTGTATTTGATAAGCGTCGGTTAAAGGCTGGACGAAATATATGTAAAGCGCATTGATAGGGTCTTGACCCATCAGCGCAAACATCACAACGCCAAACAACAAAGTCAGCGCAATCGCGATGACCGGCGATAGCCAAGTCATCAGAACCGAAGGCTGACCTCTGGCTTCAAGCTCAATGCGCATGGCTGTCTCCACCTTTGCTGCTTTCTGAATTGCCCATTCCGCCCATCAGCAAACCAATGCCTTCATAATCGGATTTGTCTATCGGAACCGGCG
Source organism: Hyphomicrobiales bacterium (assembly GCA_016764455.1). GTDB lineage: Bacteria > Pseudomonadota > Alphaproteobacteria > Rhizobiales > NORP267 > NORP267. Next base: position 32,782 of record JAESRU010000133.1, read on the forward strand.
GTGACAGAGTGCCATCGGAAATGACGCTGACGCTGTCGCAAATTTCGAAAATCTCATCCAGATCCTGGGAGATAATGATGATTGCTGAACCGTTGCTTGCAAGATCAATAATTGCCTGGCGGATGGTGGCGGCGGCACCGGCATCAACCCCCCAGGTTGGCTGATTTATAATCAAAACGCCTGGATTGAGGGAGATTTCGCGTCCCACCATAAATTTTTGCAAATTTCCGCCAGACARGTTTCCAGCTACCGGGTCCGGKCGRGGMACACGCACATCAAATCGTTCGACAACTTTGGTGCTGAAGGCACCGGTTTTTTTGCGGTCCACCATTCCACTGCTGACRTGAATGCCGATGGCGTGCGTCGATAGCAGCGTGTTTTCGGAAAGGATCAAATGTGGGACCGCACCGTGGCCCATGCGTTCTTCCGGTACAAAGGCCGCACCCAAATTTCGGCGCTCGTTGATATCCATGTTCGTTACGGTTTGCTCGTCAATTTCAATCAACGCAGATTTCGGTGCTTTTTGTTCACCGCTCAACAAGGCGAATAATTCATCTTGGCCGTTACCTGCAATTCCGGCGATTCCGAGTATCTGGCCGGAATGAACAGCGAGGGAAACATTGTCCAAATCCACGCCGAACATGTCATCGGCTTTTCGGGTGAGGTTTTCCACCTGAAACCGYACCGTTCCAATTGCCCGGTTGCTGGGTTTGATTTCGGCAATTTCTTCGCCCACCATCATGCGTGCCAAGCTCGCCGGTGTTTCATTTCGCGGGTCGCAATCACCAACATTTTTACCCATGCGCAGAATGGTCGCGGCCGAACATAACCGTTTCACTTCTTCAAGGCGGTGACTGATATAGAGGATAGCAACCCCCTCACCAGACAGACGCTCGAGTGTCAGGAACAGCTTATCAGCTTCCTGGGGGGTTAGAACCGAAGTTGGCTCATCCATGACCAAAAGACGAGGATGTTGCAAAAGACAACGCACAATTTCGATACGCTGACGCTCCCCAACCGAAAGGGTATGCACCTCTCTGTCAGGTTCGAGCGGCAAACCATAGCTTGCGGAGACTTCCGCAACTTCGCCGGCAATATCGACAACGGTCCGGTCGCCAGGCAATGCAAGGGATATGTTTTCGGCAACTGTCAAAGCTTCAAAAAGGGAAAAATGTTGAAACACCATACCGATGCCAAGCGCGCGGGCGTGCGCCGGGCTTGCTATATCTACAGGCTCACCTTCCCAGAATAATTGTCCGGATGTGGGGTTGAGAACGCCGTACATCATTTTTACGAGGGTGGATTTGCCGGCACCATTTTCACCGAGGAGCGCGTGAATTTCGCCCGGCATGATCGACAAATTGACGTGATCATTGGCGTATAGGTCGCCAAAAGCCTTGGTGATGTCGCGTGCTTCCAAAAGCGGGATTCCTCCCTCGGTGGATGGCGTTTTTATGCTTGAACTTCCATTGGCACCCATAGCAGCACGTCCCCCTAATATTCGATCCGGTCTTCTTTGTTCATCCAGTCGTCAAACACTTTACGTGCTTCCGCATGATCCAGCCTGTGGATAGGCAAAATCCGTTTGTCCAGCGGTCTGGCAATTTCTTCGTACAACACGGCATCATCAAATCCGATCTCGGCTGCGTCCGCACGCGTATTGGCGTAATAAATGGTCTCAATGCGCGCCCAAAAAATTGCCGCCAGGCAAAGCGGACATGGCTCGCACGATGTGTAAATTTCAGCGCCTTTCAGCGAAAAATCACCGATTTTTTGGCAAGCTTCCCTGATCGCAACCACTTCGGCGTGGGCGGTTGGGTCATTGGTGGATGTAACTTTGTTGAAGCCTTCGGCGATTATCTTGCCATCGCGTACGATCACTGCGCCAAACGGTCCGCCCATATTGGCTTCCATTTTTTCACGACTGATCGCGATGGCGCGGTGCATGAAGTCTGGATTAGCCATGGGCGATTTTTTCCCGTTGTTCGATATTTTTTGTGTCTAAGTTTTTGATTGATAGGCGTTCGCGGTATTCAAGCAATTGCGCGACAATGCTTGCAGCTACAATAGCTGGTTCCTTGCCCTTGATGGATGGAACGCCCAGAGGCGATACCAGTTGCATAATTTCCAACTCATTCAACCCAATGGATTTTAGACGCGACCGAAACCTGGCAGCTTTTGTCTTGCKGCCGATGACACCCACATAGGTAAATTTATTTGATTTCAGCGCCTTTTCGCATAAGTCAAAATCAAGACTATGGCTATGGGTCATGATGACTACGAAAGCACCGTCCGGACAATCATCCAGTGTTGCGACCGGGTCGTTGCTGTTCAGGTAGCGAATGTCTGAATGTTGTTGCGATAAGAATTGGTCTGGCCGTTGRTCAATCCAGGTAATGTTGAAGGGTAGTGGAGCGAGCGCAGCGACCAATGCGGCCCCTACATTGCCAGCACCGTAAAGCCATAACGGCGTATTGGTATTTGAATAGCGTACCAGACTGCTTCCATCATCGAGCAATTCAAAATTATGAACCTGTGTGGTTGCGCCAATTACAATTGTGCGCCTAGCCCCTGAAGCCGTCTGGTTTGTTTCAACGATAAAAGTGGAGTGATTTTTTTCAAGCGCAGCGGCCGCCGTTACAAATTCCAAATCGTCCTGATCAAAAATCTCGAACAGGATTGTCACCGCACCACCGCAACATTGCCCAAGCTCCGGGCCGAGGGAATAAAAGGTGCTTGTGGGTACTTTTTCAATGTTTTTGATCATGCGCTGGGCTTGCGCCAATGCCTGCCATTCCAACCGACCCCCACCGATTGTGCCTTCTATTTTCCCGGACGCATTTATCATCATGCGGGCACCAACTTCGCGTGGCCCGGACCCCAATAATTCAGCAACGGTGAGCATGGCGACGATGCCATCATCCTTGATCATTTTCGTTAAACTGGACCAGGACGCGTTCATGACGCCTCTCCCTGTATTGCGTTGACCGCGTTCAGGATATTTTCCGGCGTCGCTGGCAATTGGAGTGGCGGCAGCGATTTGTAATCAGCCAGCGAAGCGATAGCATCTGAGATGGCGGCAAAAACCGATATTGCCAACATCAAGGGGGGYTCCCCRACGGCTTTWGATCGGTAGATGGCCTGTTCTACATTTCCAGCGCCTTCGTGAAGTGCGACCCGGAAATCTTCAGGAACATCGAACGCCGTTGGAATTTTATAGGTAGATGGCGCATGCGTCCGCAACGCGCCTTTATCATCCCACCACAATTCCTCGTTGGTGACCCAGCCCATGCCCTGGACAAATCCGCCTTCGATCTGGCCGATATCCATGGCTGGATTTATCGAATGCCCCACATCATGCAGGATATCGACCCGATCGACGCGCATTTCGCCGGTCAGGGTGTCGATGGTGACTTCGCTACAGGCTGCACCATAGGAGAAATAATAAAAGGGCCGCCCGCGCGCTGCTTCCTGATCATAATGAATTTTCGGGGTTTTATAAAAACCTGTATCCGACAGTCCGATCCGGGCGAAATAGGCTTTGTGCACCAGATCATCAAACGATAATTGCTGATTGCCCCCGCGCACAATGTTGTCCTGGAACGAAATTTCCGACGCCTGGACCTTGAAAAGCTCCGCTGAAAATTCGGAGAGCTTTTTGCGGATTTTCCGGGCCGCCGCCAAAGCTGCCATTGCATTCAAATCTGTGCCAGATGATGCAGCCGTCGGAGATGTGTTCGGGACTTTATCCGTTGTAGTGGCGGTGATTTTTATACGGTCGAGATCGACGCCAAATTCATCAGCGACAACCTGGGCGACCTTTATATAAAGTCCCTGCCCCATCTCGGTGCCACCATGATTGATTGTGATTGACCCGTCGCGATACACATTGACCAGCGCACCCGCCTGATTGAGATGCATCACGGTGAAGGAAATACCAAATTTGATCGGCGTCAGCGCCAAACCTTTTTTCAAAATGGTGTTGGTGTCATTGAAGGCGGCGATATCTTTTCGCCGCGTCCGGTAATCTGAACTGGATTCAAGATCAGTGATAATTTCAGGGGCGATATTGTCTTCAACATTCATGTGATACGGCGTTATATTTCGCCCTTCATCGCCGTATAAATTGGCGAGGCGGATATCCAGCGGGTCGCTACCCAAAGTGCGGGCAATGGCATCGATAACCGTTTCAATTCCGATCATGCCCTGGGGACCACCAAAGCCGCGAAAGGCGGTGTTTGAGACCTTGTTGGTCATTAGCCGGCGTGAATTTATCAATGATTGATCGAGATAATAGCAATTGTCCGCGTGGAACATTGTGCGGTCGACGATCCCGCCGCTAAGATCTGCTGAACAACCGCAATCTGCATCGTAATTCATGACGATGGCCTGGATGACGCCATTGTCGTCGAACGAGACGTCATAATCGCACCGCATCGGATGGCGCTTGCCGGTCATCACCATGTCGTCGTCGCGGTCCAGCCGGATTTTACAGGCCTTGCCGGTTTTGAGGGCAGCGAGCGCCGCAATTGCCGCCCATTGGCCGGATTGAGATTCCTTGCCACCAAACCCACCACCCATGCGGCGGCATTCAACCGTCACCAGATGATTGGCGCATCCAAGCACATGGGAAACGCCGTGCTGGACTTCACTCGGATGCTGGGTCGAGCAATGAATTGCGACTTCACCGGCTTCACCGGGGATCGCCAGCGATATCTGACCCTCCAGATAAAATTGCTCCTGACCGCCGATTTCGATTTGGCCCGTGAGGCGATGCGGACCGGCTTCAAGCGCGGTTTTCGCCTTGCCGCGGGTCATTGTGTAATCCGGCAGTATTTTCGAATTTGCAGCAATCGCATCATCGATTGTCAGGACCGGAGTTTCTTCTTTGTAAGAGATTTTTGCCCGCTTCGCCGCCTTGCGGGCCTGCAATCTGGTATTGGCGACGACRGCAAAAATTACCTGGCCGTGGAACTTGATTCTTTTATCCGCAAAGACCGGATCGTCGTCYTTGATGGGRGCGACGTCATTGACGCCTGGAATGTCGTCGGCCATGAGGACAGCGACCACACCGGGTGCCTTTCTCACGGCAGAAATATCGATATCTGTAATTTCACCGCGTGTAATTTCCGCGCCATAAACTGCCAAATGCAACAAACCCTGCGGTTCAGGCAGATCGTCAATATAGCGTGCCGCACCGGACACATGCAGCGTGGCACTATCGTGGGCGATTGGTTCTCGGACAGAACGGAGTTTTGGTTCCGTCAAATTGAGGAATTCAGCCATTGGCGGCATCCCCTTTTTCTRGCCTCTGTTCCGGGCGAAGCGCAATGAGCCGGGTCGCAGCGCTTGGYTCGGCCAACTCTAACAATGCTTTGGTGAGCAATCCTTTGGCTGCCTGCATACGGTAAGATCGGCTGGCGCGTTGATCTGAGAGGGGTTGGAAATCGATTTCAAGATTATCGACCGCCTGACGCCATGCAGATTGATCACTCAGGTCGAGATTAATAAATGCTGCTTCGGTTTTAGACGCGCGTTTTGGTGTGCCAGCCATGCCGCCAAATGCAATGCGGGCTTCCACAATAGTTCCATCAACGATTTTCAGACGGATGGCGCCAAGGACCGAGCTGATGTCTTGATCAAACCGCTTGGCGATTTTGAAACATCTGAAATGTTCATCATCTCCAAGGGGCGGGATATTGATCGCGCGGATAAATTCACCCGCCGCGCGGTCTTGTTTTCCGTATTCAATGAAGAAATTTTCCAGCGGAATTTTRCGTGTSGCAGTACCTTTCCTCAGTTCAATTTGCGCRTCCAATGCGATCAAGGCTGGTGGGCTGTCGCCRATCGGTGATCCGTTTGCRATRTTGCCRCCAATTGTTCCTGAATTGCGAATTTGYTCAGACCCGATCCGGCGCACCAATTCGCCAAGRTCSGGGTCRATATTYGMCAATTCRGCATGGSYATTGGCGAAGGTAACAGCGGCSCCGATATCAAGCCCTGTTTCTGATTTGAGGCAMGAATTGAGAGATTTTACGCGYCCCAGATAGATRATTTTTTCGAATTCGCGAAGCTGCTTTGTGACCCACAAYCCGATATCGGTCGCGCCTGCTACCAACAACGCACCCGGGTATTTTTGATAAAGATTTGCGAGTTCATYTTCGGATGAAGGGCTGGCRAAAAAGCTTTGGTCGTTGCCAACAAAAAGATGTTGGTCAGGGTCAATCGAACCCAGCTTTGCCAATATATTGCTTTCGTTTTTTGAAAATTGGTCATTCGCCGGTGTAGCGCACGCTTCAAATGCGGCGTCGATGATCGGGCGATATCCGGTACATCTGCATAAATTTCCCGCCACCGCATCGGTGATAGTTTGTCTGGACACCGGTTCTTGATTGTCGCGATGGGTCAGCGCGAATAGCGACATGACAAATCCGGGAGTGCAAAACCCACATTGTGCGGCGTGATTTTCAACCATCGTTGATTGCGCCGGATGCAATTCGCCGTTGTCCCCTTGCAGATCTTCAACCGTTAAAAGTTGGGTGCCGTGAAGGGTTCCCAGGAACTGGATGCAAGCATTGATTGCCCGGTAACGCAGCGTGCCGTTTTCGGGCTTTCCAAGGACAATTGTGCACGCGCCGCAATCGCCTTCGTTGCAACCTTCTTTGGTGCCGGTGAGGAAATGGTGTTCGCGCAAAAATTCAAGGATCGTTGTGGTTGGCTCAAAATCATCGAGTTCAATGAGTTCCCCGCGCCACAGGAAAGCAAGCCTGGACGTTGTGTTGCGATCCGCGTCGCTATCTGCTCTGCGCACGTTATTGCTCACCGTCTAAGTCCCTCCCTTGGAACGGTGCTATACAGGGTGCCGCCTGTTTCGGCCGCTTACCTGCTGATTTCATACTATCATCCGGAATCAATTTTCAAAGCAAACCATGTAAATTAAAAGGTTTATCAAAAATTGCGATATACTGGACTATGAAGTCTGTTTTATTCAGGGATTTGCGGCAAAATGCATTGAATGAGTGCCGCTTCATTATCTGCTGCCTCCCGACAATCCAGAAAAACGTCAAGCTCGGTGAGGTAATTGTAGTTGATGTAGGGATTGACCAACACTCTGCCTTGCTGACCTGCAAAATTTCCCAATCGGTCAATCTCCCCTTCCAATCCGGGATAAAGGGTCAAAAGAGCGTTTTGAAGCTCGTTGCCTTCGATGAAATTGTCCGGCAATTGATCGAATGGTCCGTCAAAATAATTGTTGTTTTGGACGTTGCCCTGGTAGACCCCTATCAAAATTTTCCGGTTGCGATACGGGTCTTGAAAAAAGGCAAAACCGGTCCGCATACCAAGTAAAATATCGGGTTTGGCTTCATTGTACGGGATCAGCCTGTCTGGGGGTGGGCCGTTTTCGTTGAGGACAAATGTTATGTATTTTTCCTCTTCGTTGAAGACCAGATAAAACTGAATACCGGATTCGTCGAATACCGGCCCGAGATAGGCTTCACCTTCTGCCAATGCATTTGCGGGTGGCTGTACATTTCGCAAGTCATTCAGATTGAATTCAACGCGCCTGCCGCGAAAACTGATTTGATATTTCAGGTCTTCAAGCTTTTCGATAACAACCCCGTCATTGGCGTTCAAGGGGCGGTATTCTGTCATTAATTCAGCATTCCAATCTTCGAATAAATTGAAATAGGCGAAATGAACAACGCCCTCGTCCCGGTCTCCTACATCAAGCCGCATGTTGCCGGCGTATAACAGGCCGCGATAGCCGAACTGAAAATAAAAATAATTTTCGGTTGGATAGACCGTCACCTCATCTGGCAGCGAACTGAAAACATGTTGGAAAACATCCATGATGTTGCCAATATCCATGTTCCGGCTATCAAGAACACTCTCCAAATAGGTTTGGTTCAGGGAGACGCCGTTTTCTGCACGGTTCTCGGCGGCGTCCGAATTTGCAGGATTCAAAACGACCAAAATCACCGCCACCAATACCATGGCTGGAAGCTGCATGATTTTCGTTACCAACGCACGTTTGCTCAACGCGAACCCTCTGCCCCGGATGTGCCGCCAGGTACGGGTCGTTGTCGCGACAAAGGAATTGTGTGAACGCGAGGTGGCACTTGCTGGGCCAGAGACCGGGCCCTGCTATGAACCGGAGGAGCTGGTGCCGGTGCGGGCGCCCCTTGAGCTAGCGAATTGCGGCGGCTACGAACCGGAGGAGCTGGCGCTGGTGCCGGTGCGGGATTTTGAGCACGGGACAACCG
>JAESRU010000098.1 GCA_016764455.1 Hyphomicrobiales bacterium
AAATCTGGATAGCCTGCTCGCCGCTGCTGTTCCCGCCGCCGACCGCGTACTCGAACTGGCCCGTGCCGGCGTCGCRGCTTTGGTCACAGAWRAYGATAAAATTTCAAGTGCGGCCATCGAGCGCGAACAGCGCGCCGTCCATGGCCTGTCATGGTTTGCAACTTATACCGAGGCTTTACGCCAGATCGCACGCTATGCCGACCGGATGATTGGCGACGGACGGTTTGGCGAGATGGAGGCGCTGCTTTGCCAGATCGGGGCCGGGGAATATCTGTCCCAGATGTTTACCGGGATCCCCATGAGCCAAACAGAAATTGCCCGCCCGCAGGATCTGGGCATCGATYCAGGCGATTTAGCGGGTTGCATGAATGAAGCCACGACCAGCCTGATCATGTCCGGCAATACCCGCGTATCCCGYGCCCAGCTTGCCGCTTTGATAATCGCCAGCGACGGCGCCGATATGTATGGCGATGCCGGGTTGGACGAAACGCTCGAAGCCTTTCGCAGCGAGATGCGCCGCTTCGCCAATGAGAAAGTTCTGCCAGACGCCCATGAATGGCATCTGCAGAATAATTATATTCCCCTGGAAATTATTGCCCAGCTCTCCGAGCTTGGCGTGTTCGGTCTAACCATTCCGGAAGAATATGGCGGCCTTGGCATGGGAAAAGAATCCATGTGCGTTGTCTCGGAAGAATTATCGCGTGGCTATATCGGCGTCGGGTCGCTCGGCACCCGGTCTGAAATTGCGGCTGAATTGATCCTTGGTGGCGGCACCAACGAACAAAAACAGAAATGGCTTCCCAAAATAGCCTCTGGGGAAACGCTCCCCACCGCCGTCTTTACCGAACCAAATACCGGCTCTGATCTGGCGTCTTTGAAAACCCGCGCCGTGCGCGATGGCGATGTTTACAAGATTACCGGCAACAAAACCTGGATCACCCATGCCGCCCGCGCTGATGTGATGACCTTGTTGGTGCGTACCGGCGACGGCGACAGCGGCTATCGTGGCCTCTCGATGTTTCTCGCTGAAAAGCCGCGTGGTGGCGACGCGGACCCATTCCCGGTCGACGGGATGTCCGGCAGTGAGATCGAAGTGCTCGGCTATCGCGGCATGAAGGAATATGAAATCGGCTTTGACGGTTTTGAAGTGAAGGCCGAAAACCTGTTGGGCGGCGTCGAGGGCGCAGGCTTCAAGCAATTGATGCAGACCTTTGAATCCGCCCGCATCCAGACCGCAGCGCGTGCCATCGGCGTGGCCCAATCAGCGATGGATCTGGGGTTGCGCTACGCCAATGAACGCATCCAGTTCGGCAAGCCAATCGCTGAATTCCCGCGCGTCGCCGACAAGATTGTGATGATGGCAGCCGAAATCATGATGGTGCGCCAACTAACGTATTTTGCGGCGCGCGAAAAAGATCAGGACCGGCGCTGCGATCTGGAAGCTGGTATGGCCAAATTGCTGGCTGCCCGTATCGCCTGGTCATCTGCAGACAATGCCCTGCAAATCCATGGCGGCAACGGTTTTGCCCTCGAATACCCGATCAGCCGCGTACTGTGCGACGCCCGCATCCTGAATATCTTCGAGGGCGCCGCCGAAATCCAGGCCCAGGTAATCGCCCGACGCTTGCTGGAAAAAAGTAATTAGCGCCGGGCTAAAAAATCACCCTGCTGCCAGATGAAACCCCGGGGTTGAGTGGGACAAGGCCACTTCTTCGTCCGTCATATCCACCGCGATGTCGGCAAACAGCGGCGTGCTGAGATAGCGCTCGCCGGTATCAGGCAGCATGCACAGGATGTTTGATCCGTCTGGTGCATCTTTGGCCACCTGCAACGCTGCGGCAAAAGTTGCACCGCTGGAGATACCGACAAAAATGCCTTCTTTTGCCGCCAGCTCCTGACTGCAGCGAATGGCGTCTGGTCCAGCAATCGTCAACACCTTGTCGATCACGCCGGCATCGACCGCATCCCCGGTGATTTTTGGAATGAAATCCGGGCTCCAGCCCTGCATCGGATGCGGGGAAAATGCCGGATGGCTACCGCTTGGTGAGCCGTCATCGTTGCGCTCCTGGCCATCGCCACTTGTCAGCAAGGCTGCAACTTCAGGTTCCGCAACGATGATTTTTGTATCCGGGCTTTCCTTGGCCAAAACCCGCGAGACCCCGTGCAGGGTGCCGCCGGTGCCAAACCCGGTCACCCAATAATCGAGCTTTTCGCCCGCAAAATCTTCAAGAATTTCAACAGCCGTGGTGCGCGAGTGAATATCAGGATTAGACTCATTTTCAAACTGGCGGGTCAGAAACCAGCCATTGGCTTCTGCCAATTCTTTTGCCTTGTTGACCATCCCAAGGCCCTTCTCGGTAGCTGGCGTCAAGACAACTTTGGCCCCTAGAAACCGCATCAACTTGCGCCGTTCAACGCTGAAACTCTCAGCCATTGTAAGGACAAGCGGATACCCCTTTTGGGCGCAGACCATAGCAAGGCCGATGCCGGTATTTCCGCTGGTCGCTTCAATAACCGTTTGTCCGGGCTTCAGCGCACCGGATTTCTCCGCATCTTCGATAATACCAAGCGCCAGCCTGTCCTTGATCGATCCAAGCGGATTGAAGGCTTCCATCTTCACATACATATTGATATGAGACGGTGCCAATTTGCCGATTCTCACAACCGGCGTATTGCCTATTGTTTCAAGAATATTGTTGTACTTATATCCCATATTGATGCCCCTTTTTTCGTTATGTTATCTTGATGTTAGGTATACACGGTTTTTACAATTTTACATTCTGGAATTTTTTGCGCCAAACCGGCTTGCATATATCTTCGATTGTCGCCGAATGTTTCGCACTTGTCGCAATCCGCTCATCCTTCACAAGAATTTCCAATATCTTTGGCCCATGGACCAGAGCATTGAACCAGATTTTGACTTCAAGCGTGGGCAAGGCAACACCTTGATGATTGCCTGCGGCGCGCTCGGTCGTGAAATAATCGATTTGATCGAACGCAATGAATGGCGGCATCTGGATGTCACCTGCCTGCCCGCCAAATTGCACCACAATCCGCAACTCATTCCAGAAGCGATCCGCCAAAAAATTCGGGCGGCAAAAGACGCTTACGAAAAAATATACGTGCTTTATGGCGATTGCGGCACCGCTGGCGAACTCGACAAGGTTCTCGCCGAAGAAGGCAATATCGAACGCATTCCCGGACCGCATTGTTTCTCCTTTTTTACCGGCAATGATCAATTCACGAAAAATGCCGAAGACGAAATTACGACATTTTTTCTGACCGATTATTTCTGTCGCCACTTCGATAAATTCGTCTGGGAGGCGCTGGGCCTGCACAAGCATGAAAGTATGCTGGAATTCGTTTTTGGAAATTACAAAAAAGTACTGTTCATGCCTCAAGTTAAAGATGAGGCGCTTGAACAAAAGGCCAAGGATATCGCGACCCGGCTCGGCCTTGAATATGAATGTCGCCATTGTGGCTATGGCGACCTGGCGAGCTTCATGAACCAGGCTTGAATTTCCGCATATATCGGATTGATACATCATCAAGGCCTTGATTTATCTAACCTTTGCCGTGAACATATCCAAAATTATTTGATACCAACAGGAGCCCGGACAATGGCCAATCTGAATAGTGAAGATATTGGAGACGGCATTCGGCGGCTCACCATGTCGCGCGCACCGGTCAACGCCCTCAACGGCGAATTTCTTATCGAGCTGGAAGCAGCCTTTCGGAACGCGAATGAAGACAAAACTGTTCGCGTACTTCTGCTCAACAGCGATCTTAAGGTTTTGTGCGCAGGGATGGATCTCAAAGAGGCAAGCGAATTTTCCGATGCAGAACAGACCGCAATTGTCGATGGGATGAATGCCACCTATCTGGAATTGTACCGCATGACAAAACCGGTCATTACATTGGTCAACCGGGCGGCGATTGCCGGCGGCATGTTCTTTGYACTGGCGTCAGATTTCACCCTGGCTGATACCGGGGCAAAACTTGGTCTGACCGAAGTTCGGGTCGGGGTCGATTTTCCGGTCTGCCCCATGGAAATTGCCCGTGCCGAAATGACGCCCCTTACSYTYAAGCGGATCCTTTTGTCYGGCCARAATGTTGTTGCGGARGACGCRGTAACAATGGGTTTGATCAACGAAGTGGTCGCTCCGGATGCGTTGATGGACCGCGGTCTGGAAATTGCCCGCGAATATGCCCGYATCCCGCCCCTCACATTTGCAAGCATCAAAACGCAGATGCGCAAATCAATTGTTGATAAAATCACCAAGGTCGTTGCCGACAAATCCGACCCAAAACGGCAGGGCTGGTACAATGAAGAAACGCGAGATTCCATGAGGGCATTGCTGGCCGCGGCGACAAAAAAATAAAGGGCCACCGCTGGCCGGATTCGAGGTATTTTTATGACACCTCGGAAAGCGCCTGCTGCAAATCGTCGATCAGGTCTTCCACATGTTCAAGACCAACCGACAGCCGGAGCAAGTCCTCTGGCACCGGCGTTGCAGGTCCCTCCATCGAGGCGCGGTGTTCGATAAGGCTTTCTACCCCGCCAAGCGAAGTAGCGCGCTTCCATATTTTCACGTTGGCTGCCACCTGTATCGCAGCCGCTTCCCCGCCCTTGATCCGCAACGACAGCATGGCACCAAAGCCGCCTTGCATTTGCTGCGCTGCAATCTCATGGCCAGGATGGCTTTCGAGCCCCGGATAAAGCACTTCAACGATATTGGGATAGTCTACAAAATGCTTTGCAATTGTGAGCGCAGCTTCGCTCGCCGCCCGAACCCGCAAATGCAAGGTCCGCATACCCCGCACCAGCAACGCCGCTTGCTGGGGCCCAAGGATCGCCCCGCCGCTTGACCGCGCTAATGCAATTTGCTCCCAAACCTCGTCGGCTTTGCGGGTCACCAGCATTCCAGCCAAAACGTCCGAATGACCATTCAGGTATTTGGTTGCAGAATGCATGACGATATCGGCCCCCAGCGCCAACGGGTTGGTAAAAACTGGCGTCGCAACCGTTGAATCCACAACCAAAATCGCCCCGACGCCATGCGCTATATCTGCGACGCGGGCGATATCGGTGATGGTCCAAAGTGGGTTTGCCGGGGTCTCGATCCAGACAATCCTGGTCGATCCTTTTAGCAGGGCGGCTTCAAGCGCCGCCGGATCAGACATATCAACAAAGGTAATTTTGACACCCGATCAGTATTTAAGGGAAATAATGGATATTTAGCGAGAAACTTTGCTTGATAACATTAA
>JAESRU010000099.1 GCA_016764455.1 Hyphomicrobiales bacterium
TTGATTACGAGACCGCCACCAGCCAGACAATCTATGTCAAGGCAACATCGGCTGATGGTTCGACCTCCCAGCAGAGTTTTACCATCAATCTGACCGATGACACTTCGGAATTCTCGATTGGTGCGATTAGCGACAGCAATGCCAGTGCCAACGCGGTCAACGAGAATGTCGCGATTGGTGCGAGCGTCGGCATCACGGCGCTGGCCAGCGACGCGGATGGGTCGGATATAGTCACCTACTCCTTAAGCAATGATGCTGGCGGGTTGTTTGCGATTGATGTGAATACGGGAATTGTGACGGTTGCCGGTGCGATCGACCGYGAGAGTGCAGCSAGCYAYWMWATYGAAGTGACRGCGACMWSCACCGATGGCTCMACCAGYRCSCAGAGCTATACCATTGCTGTCAATGACATTGACGARTTYGACGTCAGCACGCCGGTCGATGTCAATGCAGTCGCCAATGCAATTGCCGAAGACGCCGCTAACGGCACATTGGTTGGGGTGACCGCGAGCGCCGGTGACGGCGATGCGACCACCAATACCATCACTTATTCCTTGGTTGACGGCGGCGGCAGCCCGGTTGTCGCCGGCCCGTTCGCGGTTGACGCCAATAGCGGTGTTGTGACGGTAGCCGACACCGGTCAGATTGATTACGAGACGGCGACCAGCCATTCAATTAACATCAAGGCGACGTCCAGTGATGGCTCCACCTCGGTGCAGACCTTCGCTATCGGTGTTTCAGATATCAACGAAGCACCGACGGATATGACATTCGCGGGGAATGACAGTCTCGGTGTCAGCAGCGCTCTCTTTCTGAATGATGGAGGAGCGACGGATCAATATGCTGAAGTTTCGAACGTTTCGGACTTCCCGACTGGCGATTTTACCTTCGAGATGGCATTCTCTCTGGTGGATGCTGGCCACCACCAAGGGCTTGTATCCTATGCAATTGGTTCTGGTTCCGAGTCGAATGAATTTACGCTGATTTATCGCACCGACGGTATGATGGTGGTTCATTTAGGTGGGGAAGTCGCAATTCTCGATCCTGTTGTCGATCTTGATGACGGCAACCAGCACACGGTGTCGGTGACCTGGGACGATAGCTCAGGAAGTGTGCAGCTTTATGTCGACGGCGTACTGCGAGATAGTGACAATAATGTTGCGAACGTCAACATTTCGAGCGGCGGCACACTTATTTTCGGTCAGGAGCAGGACTCCCTCGGTGGCGGTTTCAGCTCCAGCCAGATTTTCGAAGGCGAGATCGTCGAGGCGCGTCTGTTCAACGACAAACGAACGTCGACGGAAATTTCGGACAATTATGATACCTTGATCGCAGTTCCGTCGAGCGAGCCTGGCCTCGTCAGCAACTGGCAGATGAATGCGGGCGGCGGCGGCATCATTGATGAGGCCGGTAACAACAACCTGACGCTTAACAACGGTGCATCTCTTGGCGCCATCATTCCAGCAGGTTCCGTTGTCGCTGACGTGACCAGAGTGGTCGATCAGGATGCAGGCGATACATTCTCTTTTGCCTTGACGGACGATGCTACCGGCGTGTTCCAGATCAACTCGAGCACGGGTGAGATTTCGCTGGTTGCCAATCATGATGCTTCAAGCGCTTTCAGCGACACCGTGACRGTTCARGTGACGGACTCAGGTGGTCTGGCATACTCTGAAACCATCGGTATCAATCTCGGGACGTCGGGTGATGATACCTTCAACGGTACGGCCAATACCGACATCATGTATGGTTTCGAAGGTGCAAACACGCTGAACGGCGGTGGCGGCGACGACGTTATCTACAGCGGCGACAGCTCAGTGCAAACCTCGGACGAGATTGTGGCAACCTACAACCCCATCGCATATTACAGCCTTGGGGAGACGTCCGGGACAATTGTTGTCGACAAGGCCGGCAATCATGACGGCACCTATATAGGCGGCGTGACTCTGGGCGCTGGCGGTCTCAATGGCGCCACCCTCGACAGCGCTGCCGATTTTGACGGCAGCAACGACCGTATGGAGATTTCGCACAGCTCTGATTTCGCGTTAACCCAGGCCACCTTCCAGCTCTGGTTCAATGCCGACAGCTTGGCYGGWKMSAAGCAATTTCTCTTCAGCAAGGAGGGGGGTGGCGAAAAAATTCAAGTCTATATTGATGATGGAACGTTGTATGCCAAWTTCGGTGGGGCAACCCTAACCGTYGCCGGAATTTCGGATGGCAACTGGAACCACGTCTCCTTTAGCTTCAACGCGACCAATGCGGAACTGTACTTGAACGGTAGTCTTGTCGACAGCGGCTCCACTGGTGGCAAGGATTTGACTAGCAACACAGGCGCTATCAAGTTTGGATCGAATATTGCTGGCAGCGAAGTTTTCGACGGTACCATAGACGAGATCGGCATATACGGTCAGCAGCTGTCGGCTGCCGATATCACCACAATTTATGAGAACGGTCTGGAAGCCTACGAACCAGACATCAACAATATTTCCGGCGGTTCCGGCGAAGACATCATCGTTGGAGGCTCCTCGATCGACAATATCGATGGTGGTACAGGCATCGACATGGTTGAATATTCGGACTCCAGCGCAAGCGTCACTGTTAATCTCGCGACCGGTACGGGTACCGGAGGTAACGCCGAAGGCGATACCTATACATCCATCGAGAACCTCACCGGCTCGGCATATGATGATGTTATTGTCGGCGATAACAATGCAAATACCCTGTCTGGCGGTGCTGGCAACGATACACTGCAGGGTGGCGCCGGCGACGATATACTCAGCGGCGGAGATGGCTCCGACATATTCGTGTATGCCGCTGGCGACGGTTCTGACACAGTTGATGGCGGGTTTGCTGGTGGTTGGACTGATGTCATCGATTTGCAAGGTATGGACGGAGCGGTATCGATTAGCGGTAATACGGTAACAGGTCAGGGTTGGACAATGGTGGTGGACAATGGCTCAACCATYGATGCCCAGAATGGCGAGTTGCTGGATTTGTCGGACGATGCGTCTGGCACCATTACCTTCGATGATGGGTCGTCGCTTGACTTTAGCGACATCGAGCARGTGCAATGGTAAGGGCTRCCGCAATCTYAAAATTCAATGCATCGACCAGGCGGGTTTGCTGAGCGAWGGGCCGATGGTCAATTTCTTCCRTTACGAACGACCTTTTCATTTCTTAKCCCAGTKCATCCAAATTTGGCGCAGAAAAARYCTGYCCATTTCGACYATGTRCCTGGCTCGGYCCAATTTTTAGGGCAATTGGTGAAAYGCAATCCCAACTATYTCGCACACRAATTCYTCAACGAATCCTGGACAYCGCAATATTTYACAGAGGTTTCAGATGAATTTGCAGATATCGAAATGGYCTNTTTCTTGCATCACCAATGCTCGGAAATGGAYTTCGTATAGCGCCAATTCTAATTGAATTAGGCGTGGCGAMTAYWTTTATGCAACCAGCCCACYGAYCAGGCAATCTGCAGCATRCTGTATCTCCCAACAGAGTTAATCGTAAGTTTACCTACTTTCCATATCATTGAAAAKATTGAGYGCGTGCGCCTGATCTTGCGTAAAAGGATAATGAGAAACTTTAAAACCACTTAAAAATCAAAGCTTTAGTGTTTAAAWGCGTAGGGACAGGTGGTTTCCCTCAAAATAGGTCAACGCATTGGTTGATTGAGTATATGTAACGAGTTGGTAGTAGCGTTGTTGGCATTGAAGACATTATTGGGACGGTCGTTTATTCGATTGCATGCGGATCGCACTGTCGTCGTCGCTTCCGTTGTCATCAATTTTCTGGCTCTGGCTCTGCCTATTGTCCTTATGCAGATCTATGATCGAGTGATCCCCAATCAAAATCAGGCAACCCTGTTGGTACTCGCTTTAGGGCTTTTCGCGGCTGTCCTGATCGAAATGATTATGCGTGTAGCCCGCGCCCGGTTGATGAGTTATTCCGGCACCCGCTATGAATTAGCCACAACATACGCACTCCATCGTCAATTTCTTTTCGCCGATATCAACGAAATCGAGCGGTCTCCGGTCGGGGTTCATGTCGACCGGCTGAACTCGGTAGACAGGATACGGGAATTTCGCGGCGGTGAAGCGGCATGTGCAATCCTGGACCTTCCTTTCTCCATTCTGTTTTTGGCTGTTGTTGCCTGGATCGCACCAGCAATCGCAATCGCGCTGGCATTGATGATGCTGGTAGCCATTTCGGCCTCGCGCCGGCTCACCAAAGCCTCCGAGGAACTTGCATCGCAACGTGCCGATGTGGAAAGCCGACGCCATTCATTCCTGATTGAAGTTTTGACCAGAATTGAGACGATAAAGAGTATCGGGATCGGTGGTTTCATGGAGCGGCGCTATGAGCGATTGATGAAATCGAGCGCAATCCTGACGGGCGCTCATACCGCGACCTCCAATACAGCCCAGGGCCTTATGGGGGCAACATCGCAGATAACACCCGTCCTGGTCGGCGCCGTGGGTGCCATTTTGGTATCAGCAAATTCTATCACCGTTGGCGCGATGGCGGCAGTCATTTTGTTATCTGGACGGGCCGTTCAACCGATCATGAGGCTTGAAGCGCTGGTGACGGGAAATCTGAATACCAAACGACTGGAAAGCGATGTCAAAAGTATTCTCGATATTCCTGTTGCGCGGCGCGGGGATGCCCATCTCGATTCAATCGAAACGCTGAGCCTGAACGATGTCGCCTATATTGAAACCACGAATGGCGGGCACCTTCTCAACGAAAATAATATAGAAATTCGCCGCGGGGAGATTATTGGAATTCTTGGTGCGAATGGTTCGGGAAAATCTGCAATCATCTCATTGATGGCAGGCCAGATGTCTCCCGACCTGGGTAAAGTTCTCATCAATGGTCGCAATATCCTCGATTTCCCACCGTCTTTGGTCGCATCGCATATCGCGCTTTTATCCCAGCGACCAACTCTTTTGGAGGGTACAATCCTCGAAAACATGACCCGGTTCCGACCGGCCCTGTATACCGAGGAGGCTGTCGAAATAGCGACAGCGCTTGGAATGGACGACTATTTTTCGTCCCATCCCAAGGGATTGACGCTCAATATTAGGCGCGGTGTAAATCTCGGCTTGCCATCGTCAATCATCGAACGTGTGTCGCTTGTTGCGGCTTTGCTTGGTAAACCGAGCCTTATTTTATTTGACGAAGCCAATTCGGCGCAAGATCGCGAAAGTGATGATCTTCTTCGCGAATATCTAGGATCCCGGG
>JAESRU010000127.1 GCA_016764455.1 Hyphomicrobiales bacterium
CTGTTGCAGTTGGGATCGTCCTGTATCTATCCCGGTGCCGCCCCTCAGCCGATGGCCGAAGATGCGCTGTTGACCGGTATATTAGAGCCTACCAATGAACCTTATGCGATTGCCAAGATCGCCGGGATCAAGCTGTGCGAAAGTTATAATCGCCAGCACGGGGTTGATTACCGCTCGGTGATGCCAACCAATCTTTATGGTCCGGGCGACAATTTCCACCCGGAGAATTCCCACGTTTTGCCGGGGCTGCTCCGGCGGTTTCACGCGGCAACATTGGCGGGGGATAAAGAGGTGGTGATCTGGGGGTCGGGCAAACCAATGCGCGAATTCCTGCATGTGGATGACATGGCACAGGCGTCGCTGTTTGTGATGGATCTGGACGCGGCCACCTATGCCCGCGAAACCCAACCGATGCTTAGCCATATCAACGTCGGCACCGGCACCGATGTGACCATCCGCGAGTTGGCAGAAACCATCGCCATGGTGACCGGTTTCAAAGGCAGCCTGGGGTTTGATGCCAGCAAGCCGGACGGGGCGCTGCGCAAGCTGATGGATGTGAGCCGTCTGAGCCGTCTGGGGTGGAGCGCGTCAATCGGGCTGGAACAGGGGATCAGAGACACATATGCGTGGTTCCTGGAGCAGGGACTGGAGGGTTTGCGGTCGAAGTGAGGCGCCCATCTGCGGCGGGTCGGCGGGGTGAACCCCGCCCTACGGGTCATAGCCAAAAAACGCCAACCCGGCGCCCAGGTCTTTGTTCAACTGGGCGATGGTTTCAGGCTTTAACTTGCGCCGGTGATCGCCGGGGGTGATCTGCCGGCGATGCACGTTTGGGTCTTCGGCGGCAGGGGTAAAATCGGCGATGCGGYCCAGGCGGCGCTTTAGCTTGCCCCGGACCCGGTGATCAAGGAATTTCGATATGGCGTCGAGCCAGCCCTGGGTCGCACCCACCATGTTTTCGTATTTCAGCACCAGACAATCGGGATGGGTGCGGGCAAGGGTTTCCAGCGCGGCCAGCCGCTTGGCATAACCGGCCATGTAAGACGGGGTAAAGCGGTGATAGCCCAAGGCAAATTCATCAACACTCATGTCTTGCACTGCGGCGCGGATGGCGGTGAACTGTTGGGCACGGGCGGGATCCGGCGGCAAGGCGTGGCTTTGCGCCATGGAATAATAATACGAGGTGATGCAGTCGCGCGGGTCACGCACCTGCATAATCATCCGCATATCCAGCAACCGGGGCATGTCAGCCACAAAAGGCCCACGGAACATGCCGTAAAACATCGCGTTGTCCTGCATCCGGCCCTGCGCCTTGAGGCAATATTGCGARAGTGACCCGGGGGTGGCCCAGCCCACAGTTTCGACCAGATCTTCGCCGTAACCCATTTCCCGCACGAATTGCAGCACGATCCGCTGGGCAATTGAGCTGCCACCCTTGTGCAGCGAAGTCATGACCAGGCTTTTGCGGTCTGGGGTTTTGATATCTGTGGTCATTGATCTTTCCCGGGGATGAAGAAGGGATGAAACACCAAGTGTTGACTACACGCAGGCAAGGTAGGCTTGCAAGATYGGAGGGCAAGATCGGAGGGCAAGATCAGGATCAGGTTTCACCTTGCGCCTGCGTTCCGATTTGGGGATACCCTGCGCCAGCGACTATATTTGTTCAGGAGATTTTTGTCATGGTTACCGCCGTTATTACCCCGGTTCTTTTATGTGGCGGCTCTGGTACAAGGCTTTGGCCGCTGAGCCGCAAAAGCTATCCCAAGCAGTTTTCGCCTCTGATCGGTGACACCTCGCTGTTTCAGGCTTCGGCGGCGCGGCTGGCGGGCGATGGCTTTGCAGCACCTTTGATCCTTACCAATTCGGATTTCCGCTTTATCGTCACCGAACAACTGAGTGAGGCCGGGATTGATCCCGCGGCCATCCTGATCGAACCAGAAGGGCGCAACACCGCCCCTGCGGTGCTGGCCGCCGCCTTGTGGCTGGCCAAATCCGACCCGGATGCCTTGATGCTGGTGGCGCCGTCTGACCACGTGGTGCCCGACGCACCTGCCTTTCGCGCCGCCGTTGCCGCCGGGGCCGAAGCGGCCAAATCGGGTCAGTTGGTTACCTTTGGTATCAAGCCGACCCACGGCGAAACCGGCTATGGCTATCTTGAACTGGCCGAGGACCCGGGCGATTTCAGCGCCCGGCCTTTGGCGCTGAAACGTTTTGTCGAAAAGCCGGACGCGGCGCGGGCGGATGAGATGGTGGCGGCGGGCACCTACCTGTGGAACGCCGGTATTTTCCTGTTTTCCGCGCGCGCCATCATTGCCGCCTTCAAGGCCCACGCGCCGGATCTGATGGCACCAGTCACGGCCTCGGTTGATCAGGGCAAGACCGACCTTGGCTTTCTGCGGCTGGCGGCCGAACCCTGGGCACAGGCCGACGATATTTCCATTGACTATGCGGTGATGGAACACGCCGACAACCTGTCGGTTGTGCCCTTTGCGGCCGGCTGGTCCGACCTTGGCGGCTGGGACGCGGTCTGGCGCGAAACCAAACGCGACGCGCGGGGTGTCGCCACCACCGGTGCCGCCACAGCGCTTGATTGCGACGACACATTGCTAAGGTCCGAGGATGACACGCTGGAAGTGGTTGGCATCGGCCTGAAGGATACCATCGTCGTCGCCATGCCCGACGCGGTGCTGGTGGCGGACGCATCGCGCTCGCAGGACGTGAAAAAGGCGGTGGCGCTGCTCAAGGCGAAATCGGCGAAACAGGCGACGATGTTTCCCAAGGATCACCGCCCCTGGGGCTGGTTCGAAAGCCTGGTGATCGGCAAGCGGTTCCAGGTAAAACGCATCGTCGTGCATCCGGGGGCGGCGCTTAGCCTGCAAAGCCACCACCACCGGTCCGAGCATTGGATTGTGGTCGAAGGCACGGCCCGGGTGACGGTGGACGATGAGGTCAAGCTGCTGAGCGAAAACCAGTCGGTTTATATTCCTTTGGGGGCGGTTCACCGGATGGAGAACCCCGGCAAGGTGCCGATGGTTCTGATCGAAGTGCAGACCGGGTCGTATCTGGGCGAGGATGATATTATTAGGTACGAGGATGTTTATGCGCGGGAGTAGGGGCTTGCGAGGCTGATAGCTGCAAAGTTTGGGTGTTGGGTAGGGCAAGGATTGCAACATATGGAGAAGAAACATGAGCGCATATGACAGTATTTCCATCGGCCTGAACCAAGCCCTTGCCTACGCGCAAGGCAAAACCGCTGGTGCCCGCCTGCATAAGATCGAGATTCCGGAGGTTGATGTGGCTCTAATCCGCCAAAAAACCGGCCTGTCTCAAAGTGACTTTGCCAAAGCATCGGGGTTGCCAAGGGCACCCTGCTGAATTGGGAGCATGGCGGCAGACACCCGACCGGTCCGGCGCAGGTGCTGTTGGCCCTGATTGCCAAAAAACCATCCGTGGTGCAGGAATTGCTGGAATAGGTYTRCGCSSGCMKSSNGARCAAYARATGTTGKAATGTTCATATGGCGCATCTAAAATCGGGCAGCAAAAGCCCCCATGCCAAGATTGTCCATCGACATCACCACTGAACAACATCAGCATCTGAAGGCCATGGCCGCCCTGAGCGGTCAGAGCATCAAGGAGTTTGTGCTGAGCCGCGCATTTCCAGATATTTCTTGTGTCGCGCCCCCTGATTAGATAGAAAATCCTGATTGTTTTCGGCGCTTCAGAGGATTATTGCGGCGTCACATGGGGGAGAGAAGTAATGTCTGAATTGTTTTCAAGCGACTGGATGGTCGACTTTGGCACGGCCTGGAACGATGAGCCTGATCTGGGGCCGGCCCTGGCCAAGATCAATTTCAACTCGGTGATCGGCTATGGCTTTTTGGGCGAAGACACAGCCCGCGGCTTTATCAATGTCGAAAGCGGCTATGTCACCATGGGCGGGGCTTACGACAATGAAGAACTGAGCTGGGATCTGCGGGCCAGTGCCGCCGATTGGGACAAGTGGTGTTCCAAGGGGCTGGGCATGATGGGGCTGGGGGTTGCCTATACCCGTGGCAAGCTGAAGTTCCAGATCGGCGATTATGGCGCGATGATCAAGAACCCGGCCATGGCAGGGCCGTTCATCAAAAGCTTTACGGTGATGGGGCAGGTGGCGCGCAGCTAGGGTCAGGCCTTAAACCCGCTGCAATCAGACGTCGGTAACGCCCTGATGCTGCATTATGGTCTTGATCCAGGCGACCCGGTATCCTGGCTTTATCTGGAGGACGGCTGCGCCTATTCATCGCTGGATGCATTCATCCGCGTGGGTCAGCGTCTGGGCGGCGTCTGGAAAGGGCTGTACGCCCTTCGTATCCTGCCAACCCCGGTACAGAATATTCTGTACCGGTGGGTGGCGCGCAATCGTTACCGGCTTTTCGGGGTCACGGATCTTTGCACCCTGCCTGAACCTGAGGTGCAAAAAAGGCTGCTGGTTTCGCTTTAGCGTACCAGCCATTCCTCGACCGTATCCGACACATTGCGCATCTTGATCCACCCCGCCCCCGTCACCTGACCTTTGCGCAGGCGCAGTTTGCCAATCAGGCCGACGGTGTCCCATTCGGCGCGTTCAGAACGCGGCGCATAGGGGTAATCAGGGTGGTAATCCGGGTTTGGCAGGCGGCGCTGAAGCCTCTCGTAAACCGCATCTGCGGGCGGGGTGATCCCTTCGGGCAGGGTGGTGGCGTCAAAGCTGTGGCTGACCTTCTGTCCGGCCTCATCCCCTTTGGTTAGGGTCTCATTCCAACTAACGGCGTCATAATCCTCCAACAGGGTGGTGCCAAAATCATCGCGCAGGTATTTGCCTTGCCAGCGGAACGCGGCGGCATCGCCGACCACGCTTGGGTTGCCGGAAATCACCCCGATCGGGGTCTCGCCCGGTTTGGCCTCGCGGATCATATCGCCCTCCAGCACCACCGCCACCCCGCGCCGGTCGTCCGCCTTGGGGTTGCCATCTGCCCATTCAAAGTATTCGGCATAATCGGCGCCCCCCCCGGTCCAGGACCCGTCGCAGGTGCCATTGCCATCGCCGGAGAATTTGAATTCCAGGTCCGAGGTGCCCCCGGAGGAAAAGCGGGCAAAGTCATAGGCCGCGTTGCCGGCCCGGTCGGCGCGGATATCAAGATCACGATTCGCCGTAAAGGGGAGGCCGAGCCGTTTGATGTGACGATTACCCGCGCTGGCATCAAGATTACCTCTGTGCGTTC
>JAESRU010000004.1 GCA_016764455.1 Hyphomicrobiales bacterium
AGAATACCCCATACCTGCGCCAGCGCCCCAGTACTTCCTGCACTTTGGGGAGACGGTTCGGCCTCCCCCAAGCCGAGAAATACAATGCCGTGGAACAATATTGATGCCCCTAAAGCGATACCCCAAGCATATTTCGACGGCGCGATCACTGTGTTCTGGACCGCATGGTAATCACCTTGATTATGCGCCCAGCAAGGCTTTGTGTGTCGCGTATTCGCTCTTGAAATAGCATGGCCTCGAGATGGCTATCCACCCAGATTTCAATTGCTGCGCCATCTTCCTGACCAGCAATCCACGCGGCGACACCTTCCGGGCCGGCAATGACGCCCTCAACGATCCATTCTCCTTGCGAATTGAGCGCGATTGCGTTCGGTGGCGCGGGCCGCAACGCGCCATCTTCGGAAGCAGCCAATTCAATGCCGCTTGGTGCACGGGTTTGGATCGTACCGGTTACAACAAAAAAGACCAGCAACAGAAAAACTGCGTTTATAAGCCCGATGAGATCCAGCTCCCGGCGCTGTTTTGGTTTGAAATTGATCTTCATTGCTAATTGACCAAAGCCACAGCATGCACATTTGCCCGACGCGCCGCCTCGATAACAGACAGGAGGTCCTGCATGCTGGTGCCACCCTGTGTCCGCACCAGCACGACGGTTTCCTCTGCGTCCCTTGCAGCAGCGTCTATCGCCAGGGTTATGCTTTCGATTGTTGTCGCAATTCCGTTTACGGACGCTGTGGTTCCATCAAGCACGGTCACAATTACAAAAGACCGGGTCAACGGCGTTGAAGCCGCTCCAGTACCAGCGAGCGCGATACTTACATCGCGGTGTTGCGAAAAGGATGTTGCCACCATGAAAAACAGCAACAATATAAAGACAACATCGATCAACGGGGTCAGGGACATTTTCCGCCTCTGGACGGCAAACACGTCTTCGAACATGCCTATTCTCCGGCAACTGGAATCGCGTCCTTGAAGGTCGATATATTGGCCGTCACTGTTTGGCCAGGCTCTGGTAGGCGGTGTCCAAGAATGATCGCAGCAACATTTTCTTCCATGGTCTGGGCTTCATTTTCAATAATCCCGTCAAACCATTGCAAAGCGATTGCAGCAGGGATCGCGACACCCAGACCGGTCGCCGTTGTCATGAGTGCGACCCAGATACCGCCTGCAAGTTCCGACGGGCTGACCACGTCGCCTGCCCCTTCAAGAACCTTGAATACTTCGATCATTCCCAAAATTGTGCCCAGCAATCCAAGCAGCGGGGCGACTTGTGAGATCACTTCAAGGACCCGCAAATGGGACCGCATTGAAGCAATGGCGCCGCGAGCCGCGACGGCAATTTTCTCGCGTACAATGCCAGCTTCCAAATTGCTGTATTTGCTCTCAACCGCGATGGCCGAAAGATAGGCAACCGCTCCAGGGAGGGATCGATAAAGGCGAATTGCTTTATCAACGGCACCGTTGGCGTAGGCGGCATTTGCTTTTGCCAATTGCTGTTTTGGCGGCATGATTGCCGATCGCAACTGGATAATCTTCAAGACGATTACAGCAAGCGTAATCACCGAAAATACAAGCAATATGGCAACTACCGGCCCCCCCATATCCAAGAGATTTCGCAGGGATTGCATTGGGTCGGCAGCACCAAAAAAACCGGGTTCACCGCCGTTATCAACCAACACGTCATCCAGTATTTCCATATTTTCCATTGTGACCGCCCTTTTGATTTAACTATTCAGATGCTGCGGGGAAAGACATGATGAACCCGGCTGATGCGCGGCTGGACAGCCTTATTTTCTCGCTGCAATCGTTTTGATCATTGTCGGCAAGACGGCATTCAACGACGTTGTTCAGCAGAATGTTTGCTATGGTTTCGCATTCCAGTTCATCTGCGACGAAAGCCTGAACGTGGCTTCTATTGGCAGCAAGGACCGACAAGGCGATCCGCATGAAGCGAATGGCGTGGCGGTCGCTATCGAACAACACCAATTCCACGACCAGACGTTCAAGGTCGATGGCCAATCTGTTCGATGACAAAAGAGTTATCCGACAACGCCCCTCAATGGTTTGAAGCCCGTTGAGTTCAAGTTCGATCGCCGGTGTCCCCGCCGAAACATCAACCGGTGCAGCGATAGACATCGCGGCGAGCGCCAAGAGCCCGCAGAACCCTCTGGTTATGCGGGCTAAAAGGCCTTGCCCAACAAATTGGACAAGGTCTTTCAGGTTTCCCCGCTTATTGGCCGGTTTGTTCAGGGCTAACCTCCAAAGCGCACAGTTGCGCCGATACGAGCACTGATGCCCGGACCCGGGATTGCAGATGTGGATGGTACGTTCGCCAGGTAGGGCAAATATTGCGTGTCGAACAGATTGTGGATGCTGGTATTGAACGAGATATTTTCGTTGTGTTCATAGCTCGCAAATAGATCCACGAGTGTGTAGGCTTCGCTGGTGAACCCACCTGTTGGTACYCGGTTCTGGCCCCAATAATGGGTTACAATTGTCCCAAATACCAAGCGTTCGTCCATCCGCCTGAAACCCAGCATGCCTGAAATCTTATCGGGCGGAATGTTGGAAAGATTGGCGCCAGTGGTATCATTTTCACCGCGAATGATGGAGAGAGAGGCACTGGCAAATACATCTCCGGCGTCATAACTCGCTTCCATTTCCAGGCCATACAAATTGACATTGGCGATGTTTGTATATTGGAACGATCCAAAGGGAGGCGGATTGAAGGGATCAAAAACGCCGTCGATGAAATCATCAACCTTGTTATGAAAGACCGTAACCTTGGCTCTGAAAACATCGCTTGCGGTGAACACTTCATCAAACGAGAAATTGACGCCGCCTTCGACATTGTGAGCCACTTCTGGCCGCAGGTTCGGGTTCGGGAAGAAAATGAAGGCAAACCCACCTGGATGAATGCCGGAAATCAGCGTTTCGGTAATTGCAGGTGCCCGGTAGCCTTCCGCATAAGTTGCGAAGAATTCAACGCCAGGAGCCACTGTAACCCCTGCTGTTATTTTTGGAGAAACCCGGCTGCCTGAACTTCCAATTCCTCCAGCTTCCAGTGAATATTCGTCATAGCGCAAAGCGGCGATGACCTGGAACCAATCATTGATCTGAATTTCATCCTGGGCGAAAAACCCAAAGACAGATCGTTCACCGGTTGGGGTAAATGCGTTGGGACCGCCCCCATTCCCCTGATCAAATGTGGTGACCTGATCCTGGAAAAAATCACCACCATAGGTTACCTGATGCATCACGCTGCCGATATCGAACCGTGAAGTATTGGCGACATCGATCCCGGTCGTCTCGATATCAAAGGACCTGAAGTCACCATTATTCAAGCGCACCTGATCGGTTTCTGTCTTGGTGATGTAAGTAGACAATCTCAGATCGATCCAGTCATTGTCACGTGGGTCGAACGTCCATTTCAAAACTGCAGTTGTATCCACCACCTCTGTATCGCGTTGCCGGGTTCCCAGCCCCGAAATAAATTCGTTGGTTTGACGAAGRTARGTGAAATCGATCTTGTGTTCGTCGTTTGGGGTGAAAACCACTCGCCCGAGGCCTGCAACAAGCTCCTCGTCGCTATTGGCAAATTTGACGCCGTCGCCATCGCGGGTTCCGCTGTCGGTACGAAATACGAGATTTCCGAGAAAACCAATCTTGTCGTTTGGCTGCGCCGCCGCGATCGCTGACAGATGAAAACCGTCGATGTTTGAATCATATTCTCCGGTCACAGAGCCTGCCCATGCCTCTCCAGGATTCATAAAACTTCCTGGGTCACGTAGCTGGAAGTTTACAACACCGCCAATGGCGCCAGAACCAAAGATGACCGACACAGGCCCGCGGGTTACATCGACCCGCTCTACAAGTGCGGGATCAAGATAAAAAACGCCGTCTGCGGAATGTCCAGAGGTCTGGAAATTCTGGCGGGCACCTTCGATCATGACATTGACCCGGCCAAAATCTTGCAACCCGCGAATGTTAATAGCGGATGCTGGATCTCGTCCGTTCTGCATCACCTCGACGCCTGGAATTGATCGCAACACCTCACTGATAGACCCTGCCTGGGTTTGCTCTATCTGTTCCCGCGTTACAGCGCTTGCACCAGCCAGCACATCAACTACGCGGCTTTCCGTGCGTGTGGTCCAAATGGTGAATGTATCGAGATTGATGACCGAGTCTGCTCGCGCGGCATCTGGCCACCCAAACGGCGCGGTCCCAATCAGCATGGTCGCTATTACGACCACCTTCATTTCAGTATGCATTTTATTCTCCAGSCTTTTCATGAACTCCGTTGCTTGCTGATGTCCGCTTCTGAAAGGGAGGACATGCGGGCTGGCATATTTAAATTTGCTGCGTCATCAATTGATGCCGCAATTGCATTTCAAATTTTYCTAAATGTCGAACNTCCCCAAAACCAAAATCTGRTCTTAATGACATAGAAACCTATTTGCTTTTGCAACTCAATCGCAAATACTATTGCGAGTCAATCTCAAAAACAACCAGACCATCAAATTTGTGCCATCCGCGATAAATATGTCTCATTGGCTCACTTGAAAAATGTTGAGCGCATTTTTGAATTTTTAATTACGGAATTTTATCAAGAACTTAGCAAAAAATATTTTTTAAAATTGAGATRCATCACCCTATAGAATTTCAGCGAATGCCTTCTTTTTGCCACTCGATTTCGTAATAGAAAATTATGCTATTGCAAGTCATTCGCATTATGGTTAGATTGTTATTGCGAGTTATTCGCATAGCTGAAGGCGATCCTTCACCTTCCAGGATTGAGAAAATACGATGATTGTTTCGAGAAATCTTGATTTGGAAACCCTGGCAATGATCCTCGTTCGAGAAGCGAAATTGTATGCTTTGTCGCGCAAAAGCGGCAGGCGCACAGATAATTTCACACGAAAAAATGTCAGGTCCACGCAGGACAAGACTGGCAAAATTTTTAATCCGCACGGCTCTGCTCGTGCATCTGAAGTGACGGGCTGAGGCTCCCGTCCGATTCACAAAATTTTATAGATATTTTTGAAAGAACATAATGACGAACAATTATTACGGTGCACAAAATGCCCCCCACGCTTCAACACAAAATGGTCCGAACCCGACAAATAGAGATGTAGCAGAAGACCAGTTTGTTGGTGATGTCATAGATACAAATGACTTGTTTAAGGGCGAGCGTGAGATACGCATTCGTCACAATAATACTCTTTATCGGCTTCGAAGCACACGCTTTGGAAAACTCCTGCTGACCAAATAACGGAACGAATGAATGATAAACATGCGCATTGGTGCGGTGGCAGTTTTTGCTGCCAATTTTTTGTTTTTGGCGGTCGGCTGGAACGCCCCTGCCCTGGCTCAGGGTATTGTTCGCGATGCCCTTGGTCACCAGATTGAAATTGAGGATCATTCTCGCATCGTCTCAATCGGCGGCTCAGTTACCGAGATCATTTTTGCGCTCGAGGCTGGCGCCAGCCTTGTCGCCATCGACACAACCAGCACCTTCCCCCAAGCAACCGCATCTTTAGCCAATGTAGGTTATATGCGCGCGCTCTCGCCTGAAGGCGTGTTGTCGGTTGAACCAACCCTCATCCTCGCAATCGAGGGTTCAGGGCCCATGGAAGCGATTGATGTTTTATCCAATGCCAGTGTCCCCTTCGTTATTGTTCCCAACGAGCAAACGATTGCGGGAACCGTCGAGAAAATCCGTTTCATTGCCAATATAATTGACCGSGTGGCGCAAGGAGAAACGCTGATCCAGGCRATTARGGACAATGAAAAACAACTGGAAGCGACCAAATCCAGAATTTCGGGCACCAAGCGCGTGATGTTTATCCTGTCACTGCGCGGTGGAACCGTCATGGCAGCAGGTCGCGGAACWTCAGCGGAAGCGATCATYGAGCTRGCGGGYGGTGAARATGCGATGCAGGCATTTGACGGCTTCAAGATCGTAGATCCCGAAGGSATAATCGAAGCCGCCCCCGACGTCATATTGATGATGAGCCAGGGCGATCATGCAGGCCAAGTTGATCAGGTTTTCGATGTTGCCGCAATTGCCGCTACGCCGGCCGGGGAAAACCAGGCATTGGTGACCATGAACGGCCTGTACCTTTTAGGTTTTGGCCCCCGCACGCCGGTAGCCGCGCGTGAACTTGCTGAAAAGCTCTACGACATTGCAAGTGCACCGAAATGACCGACGCATCACCATTTATTGACAACCTTGAACGGACCCGCTTGTCCCGCGCACCTCGTCAGCGGTCCACAGGCGACCGCCGACAACGTGCCCGCAATATTGTGATCGGTCTCGGATTCATTCTTGTGCTGATGTCATTTGCATCGCTGGGTATTGGCGCAACGGAAATTGGTCTTGGAACAGCTCTGAAGGCAACGCGAAGCATCTTTGATGGCAGCACTTTGAAAGAAGCTTTGTCAGCCCGAGAATATGTCATTTTGCTGGATATTCGGTTACCGCGCGTTGTTCTGGGAATATTGGTTGGCGCCGCTTTGGCGGTATCTGGTGCGGTCATGCAAGGCATGTTTCGCAACCCCCTCGCCGATCCAGGACTTGTTGGGGTATCGGCAGGTGCAGCGCTTGCGGTGGTCAGCATGATTGTGCTGGGGGGCACATATCTGGCTTTCTTTCAGGACTTTGCAGGTATCCTGGCTTTGCCGACTGCCGCCTTTTTTGGCGCGGTTCTCTCAACCAGCGCGCTCTATACAATTGCGACCCGGCGGGGAAGAACGTCCGTTGCAACCATGTTGTTGGCGGGCATAGCGATGGGGGCTTTGGCAGGCGCCGCCACAGGATTTCTGATTTTTCACTCCACTGAACAACAGCTTCGYGACCTCACATTTTGGGGCCTTGGATCTCTTGGCGGATCCACCTGGCTCAAGGTTTACACAGCCGGTCCATTCATCGTTGCAGCGTTGCTGGTCTCGCCCTTCATTGCGCGTGGCCTCAATGCTCTGGTCTTGGGAGAAGCAGAAGCTCTGCATCTRGGCATTCCAGTGCAAACCCTGAAACGCGCCGCCGTGTTGACAGTGGCCGCTGCAACCGGCGCTGCCGTTGCTGTTAGCGGGACAATTGGATTTGTCGGCATTGTTGTGCCGCATTTGCTGCGTCTGGCCATTGGTCCCGACAATCAATATCTGCTGCCCGCCAGCGCCCTGCTCGGGGCATCACTTYTGTTGGCTGCCGATGCKATTGCACGGACAATTGTTGCCCCAGCCGAGTTGCCAATCGGGATCGTAACGGCCGCAATCGGCGCGCCGTTTTTCTTGTGGATCTTGCTGCGACGGCGCAGCTTGCTCGATCTTTAGCGGGTGGATGAAATGCTGGTAATGCATGGCATAAGCGTTTCAATCGGTGGCAAGTCCATCGTTTCAGATATTTCACTTACCGTTGAAGCGGGTGAGTTTGTTGTCATTATCGGTCCCAACGGGGCCGGCAAATCTACGCTGCTAAAAGTGATTTCAGGCGAAATGAAGCCCACGCGCGGCGAAGTTTCAATCAATGGAATACCCGTTCAAGGCACCTCGCCGGCACGGCTTGCCATGCACCGGGCTGTATTGCCCCAAGCCAATAATCTTTCTTTTCCATTCACCGTCAACGAAGTCATCAGACTTGGGTTTTTGGGTGGTGTTTCAGGCGTTCCGCCGGGGGAAACAGAAAATCTGGTTCGACGGGCATTGGAAGCGGTTGATCTTGTCGATTTTGATGGCAGATTTTATCAAGAATTGTCTGGCGGTGAAAAGCAGCGGGTTCAGCTGGCTCGCGTCCTCTGTCAGGTTTGGGAACCGGTCTTTGAGGGAATACACCGTTTCCTAATTCTGGATGAACCAACCTCCAGCCTCGATATCCGTCATCAATTGGCAATACTCGAACTATCGAAATCATATGCAGAGGCGGGCGGTGGCGTTGTTGCGGTTTTGCATGATTTGAACGTAGCAGCGATGTTCGCCGACCGTTTGGTGGTTATKTYSGARNGRACKTNTKGYGKYYKMCGGATTGCCGGGAACAGTGCTTACCAACGGGCTGGTGAGGCATGTTTTCGGGCTGGCTGCAAAGGTCAACACGCTTCCGGAAAAAGGCATGACATTTGTTCTGCCGCAAACAGCAATAAATGAGCGCTCACCTGGTCTCGTTCCCGTCTGGAACAAACGCGACCCACACCTTGATATCTTGAAGGATCACTAAAATGGCTATGACTGAAGCCGTCAAAAGAAACGTCGAAACGGCCTTGATCGCCGATAAAGGTGCGGTGTTGGAATATGTCGCCAAAGAAAATGGCGTCACCGTTGTCGAAATTGTCTCCTGTTTGCCATCGCATCAAGCGGTCACTATCTCAGGCGATTTGTTTGTAGATGTCATGGGTGAAATTTCAACCTGGGGCGAAATTACATTTCTCGTCCATACCGACGATGTCATTCTTGAGGCCAAGGGAATTGTGCCTGCAGGGTCTGTATCCCACGGCTATTTCAACTTGCATGGAAAACCAATTGGCGGGCATTTGAAAGCTGATAATTGCGCRTCCATTTCCTTCATTTCACGGCCCCTTTTCAAGAGCGATTCCTGCTCGGTTCAGTTTTACAACAAGGCCGGTGGATGCATGTTCAAAATCTATCTGGGACGCGATGACAAACGCCAATTGATCCCTTCGCAGGTTGCGAAATTTGAAAACTACCGCGACCAGATCTCCACAACCCAATAATTTTCAACCAAACCAGAAAGGAACTCTATGTATCTCGCAATGAACCGTTTCAAAGTCCTCAAGGACAAAAAGGAGGCTTTTGAGGCCATGTGGATGGAGCGCGACAGCGACCTGCACAATAATCCGGGCTTTATCGAATTCCGGCTCCTCAAAGGCCCAGAACACGAAGATCATCAGCTTTATTCATCCCATACCTTTTGGGAGAAAGAAGAGGACTTCGTGATATGGACCAAGTCGGAAAGTTTCCGCAACGCACATCGCAATGCTGGCAAAAAATCCGAACGCACCGTGATGGGGCACCCTCAGTTTGAAGGTTTTTCTACCATTCAGATGATTGACAAGGCGGGCAACAAAGCCGCCTGACGCAAAAATATGCCCGCCGGATTATAAATTCGGCGGGCAAAACACTGCCCCAAACGGCAAACGTAAAATCATGATTGCGCCAGTATATGCGACGTCCTTTTGCCTAATTGACGTTGCGCTCCCTGCCCTCCCAGAACGGTTTGCGCAA
The DNA here is from genome assembly GCA_016764455.1 of Hyphomicrobiales bacterium. GTDB lineage: Bacteria > Pseudomonadota > Alphaproteobacteria > Rhizobiales > NORP267 > NORP267. The sequence goes on from JAESRU010000004.1 coordinate 9,235, forward strand.
TTCTGTTTTCAACACCTTGTTGGCAGCTGACAAAGGGAAAGGCTCGGTACGAAATTCAACCGTCCTTGGGCATTTGTAGCCCGCGATCAATTCGCGGCAGAATTTCTTGATTTCGTCTTCGGTCGCCGTGGCGCCTTCTTGCAGGATCACGATCGAATAGACACTCTCGCCCCATTCTTCACTTGGGACGCCGATGGTAGCGCAGGCCAGAACGGCCGGGTGTTGGGTTACGGCGTTTTCAACTTCGGCCGTGTAAACATTCTCGCCACCAGATACGATCAYGTCCTTGAGCCGGTCCATGATGAACAGGAACCCGTCTTCATCCAGATACCCACCATCACCGGTATATACCCAACCATCTTTAAGAGCCGTCGCGGTGAGATCCGGTTTGTTCCAATAGCCAAGCATGGTGATCGGGCCTTTGACGGCGATTTCGCCAATTTCACCCTGCGGTAATTCCTTGTCATCGGTATCGACGACCTTGATTTCACAAACGCTTATGGCTCTTCCTGCCGAGCGTAATTTTCCGGCATTCGGGCCCTCGGTAACGTGATATTCGGCCGACAAAATTGTTGCGACCGGGCACAATTCTGTTTGCCCGAAAGCTTGCGTAAATTCAGCGCTTGAGAATTTCTCCATCGCCTCCGCCAGCAGAGACCCGGTGATAGGTGCCGCGCCATAAACAATGTATTTTAGCGATGACACGTCCCATTTATCAAAATCCGGGTCATTCACTGTCATCTGGATCATGGCAGGTACAAGCAGGGTATTGGTGATTTTATGAATTTCAATCGCTTCCAGGGTTGCTTGCGGGGTGAAACTTGGGATCACCACATGGGTGCCCGCGACAAAGCAGGTGGCAACCACCAGGGCAAAATCGGCGATATGGAACATCGGGGCGGCGTGAAGGGAAATCGCGCCTTCGCTGAGGCTAAATGTTTGGGCGTTGGACAGGCTGTTGATGTAGAGGCCACGATGGGGAAGCATCACGCCTTTTGGGAACCCGGTGGTGCCACCGGTATAAAAAATACCGGCAAGATCTTCGCCGCTCCGACCCGCATCTTCGGCTGGGTTAGCCGCTGCCAGAATTTCCTCGTAATTCAACATGCCATCAGGCGTGTCGCCGTCTCCCGTAAAGACCAGTGTTTTTATGATATCGGTTTTTTCGGTGATGGCTGAAACCACATCTTTGAAGGCGTCATCAACGAACAGAATTGTCGAACCGGAATCTTCGGCCGCATAGGCATTTTCCGCTGCAGACCACCGCAAATTCATGGGCATGATCACGCCGCCGCCCCACATCACCGCAAACTGAAATTCGATATATCGATCTGAATTGACCGACAGGATGGCAACGCGGTCGCCGTCCTGCATCCCGAGTTTTTGCAGCGCCCCCGCCAACTTGGCAACGCGCGCTACAAATTCCGGCCAGGTTTGTTCACGACCCTGAAACACCGTAGCCAACCCTTTGGGGTTAGTTTGCGCTGCCCGTCTAATGACCGAAGTAAGTTGCATAGTCTCTGTCCCCATTTTCGACTTTATGTTTGCACTCCATGCTTACGAAGAGCGTCCCTGCGCTTCCGCTTCCGCGTGGAAATCGCCGACATTGTCTTCGTCATCATTGATGAACGAGATGTAGCGTTCATCAAAATCATCCAGCATCTCCTGCAATGGCAAATCCGTATACGACCCGCGATCACCCAGATATTCCATATGCTTGTTGCCGCGCGTATCGTGTTCCTGAAAAAGGGCTTCGGTGGAGCCATCAAATTCCTGCGGCTGGACGTGGAATTTTTCGCACAATTCCTTGTTGAATACAGGTGTCACCTTGATCCAACGGCCTTCGAGCCAAAGCTGAACCCAGCCGTGGAACGCAAACACGTCCGTGCCCAGTTTTTCCAGCAGCCGGTCGCTGGCCAAATGGTTGCGCACATCGGCGTATCCAATCCGTGCCGGGACACCAACAACCCGCGCTGCGGCCGCCATAACGATCGCTTTTTGGACGCACCAGCCCAACCCCTGAGACAGTGTCCAACTGGCCTGGTATTTGAATTTATGTCGGCTGGTCACATACGGGTCATAGCGGATGCTATCACGTACTGCGTAGAACAATTTTACAGCTTTCTCGACATCGGTCACGGCACCTTTGGTGGCCTCTTCCGCGAATGCAATCACGTCTGGATTGTCGCWATCCAGGTAAGGTGTCGGTGCGAGATAATCCTGCGGATCATTGCTGGTGGTCGGCACCCCGTCCGGTGGATTAAAATTTGTGTTTATCTGGCTGGATACATTCATAAATCTTGCTTCCGGTAAAAATTCTGTGGATTGGTTTCTCGAAGCGACAATGGCACGGGYGGAAATGATTTCCAAGATTGCAGTTTCCGGATTCCGTTTCAGTCAACAAAATCACATTCAGTCAACAAAATCACAAATCCACTAGGTGCGATCAAGATATTGTGTATCTTGATAACCAAGCGGGCTTTGGTGCGCTAAAACGCTCTTCGTGCCAATTGGTTTCAAATCTGAGGACGGTAAAATGGAAAAACTGCAATCAATCGCTGAGAAAGCAACGAAAGAAATAAATGAAGTCCTCGTAAAACCTCTCACAGCAGCGCAAGCTGAGAAAGTACGTATCATTGTTGAAACAACCGTTGTGCGCGCCCTGCTTGAGGGTCAGCACAGGGCCGTCGATGCTGCATTGCAATACCGTGATAAAAACGTGGGGCAGAAAATTGCTGATTCGATCCGCAATAAAAATGATGTATTGATTGCAAACCTTTCCAGCATGCGTTGATTCTACGCGAAAAAATCCAGAGACATATGAAATACAAAATCGGAATTGATGTCGGTGGTACATTCACCGACTTCTTGTTGTTGGATGGCGGTGGTAGCACCGCAGTCTACAAAGTGCTTTCTACACCGCAAGATCCGTCCATCGCCGTGCTTGAAGGCCTTGGCAGAATGGCGTCTGACAGGTCGCTTGATCTTGAAAAATTTCTTGCCAGYGTCGAGATCATTGTCCACGGCACCACGGTCACCACGAATGCAGTTCTGACCGGCAACATCGCGCGCACCGGGTTGTTGACAACAGCCGGGTTTCGCGACGCTCTTGAGATGCGACGTGGCATTCGCGAAGAGACCTATGACAACAAGGCGATTGCGGCTGAACCTTTGGTCCCGCGCTGGCTGAGACGCCCGGTAACCGAGCGCGTTACAGCAGATGGGAGCGTCCTCACCGCACTTGATACAAACGATATAGATGACGCACTCGCCCGGTTCCGCGCCGAAGGGATTGAGGCCATTGCGATCTGCTTCATGCATTCCTATGCCAACCAGATCAACGAAGAACAAGCGGCTGCGTATGTGGCCAAAGCCATGCCGGAGGCTTACCTCTCACCGTCCCACGATATTTTGAGCCAGGTGCGGTTTTACGACCGGATCAGCACCACAGTTCTGAATGCAGCCGTCGGGCCYATYCTYWSSMGATATCTCAMCAGCCTTATCAAACGACTGGCAGAGGCAAAATACGAAAACATGCTTTTGGTCATGCAATCGAATGGCGGCGTAACTGCACCTGAAACAGCCATGCGTCTTGCCGCCACCACGCTGCTTTCCGGCCCCGCAGCAGCGCCGGTTGCGGGCTTGGCGTATACTGCGCTGCGCGGCGACGACAGCTTCATTACAGTGGATATGGGCGGTACCAGCCTGGATGCTGCATTGGTGCGTGACGGTGCGCCCAACATGACAACCGAAGCCCGGATCGACAAACACGCGCTCGCCCTGCCGACGCTTGAAATCAATACAATCGGCGCTGGCGGCGGGTCGATTGGCTGGATCGATGATGGCGGGTTGTTGCGCATGGGCCCAATGAGYGCYGGYGCCCGGCCCGGCCCGGTCTGYTAYGGCCTTGGYGGTGAAAAACCGACCTGTTCGGACGCCAACCTCGTGCTCGGCTATCTGAATGAAGGGTTTTTCGCAGGTGGCGAAATCAAGCTTGATAAAAAAGCTGCTGCAAAAGCCATTGAAGACCATATCGCCAAACCACTTGGTCTTTCGGTTACCGAAGCTGCCGTTGGCATGTACCGGATCATGAATGTCAACATGGCCTCCAGCATCCGCGAGATCACGGTCCAGCAGGGTTTTGATCCGCGTGACATCCCGCTGGTTTGTGCGGGCGGGGCCGGCCCCGTTCATGCCGCCATGATCGCCGAAGAACTGGATATGACCCGCATTCTGGTGCCGCGTGAATCGTCAATTTTCTGCGCTGCCGGGATGTTGTGGTCAGATTTCAAACACGATTATGTGCGCAGCTATCATGTCCAGCTAACACCCCAAACGCTTGATCCAATTCGGTTCCATGCAGCCATTGAGGATATGCGCGCACAGGCCAACACGACATTACAATCTGAAGGCATCCCGGAGGACCGGCGCAATTTCAAATTTGCACTCGATCTTCGGTATTTTGGCCAGTATCACGAGGTCGCCGTCATGGTCGATGAAAGCCTGCTGGCCGGACCTGATTATGCTGCCATCTCGACAGCATTGCACAAAGCCCATAACCGGCTTTACGGCTACGACCTTGAAAGCGATGGCACCATTGTCGAGTTGGTCAATTTGCGATTGACGGCGATCGGGACCACCGACAAACCACCCATGACCATGGAAGAATTGGACGGACCCGATGCCGGTGCGGCTCTGAAAGGCAAGCGGTCAATTTTTCTGATCGCCGAGAACCAATTCATGGACGTGAATGTCTATGACGGCGATCAATTGCACCACGGCAATACCATCTCGGGCCCAGCGGTGATCGAACAGGTCAATACCACGATTATTGTGCCGACCAATTATTCCCTGGTTTGCGATGGTTATGGCAGCTTTGAAATGACGGCGGTGCAAGCATGATGACCGAGCAGAAAATTGATCCGATCCTGGTGTCAGTATTACAACGCCGGTTCAAATCCATCACCGAAGAGATGGGATTGACGCTGCTGCGCACCACCCGTTCGCCGATCCTCAACGAAGCCCGCGATTTTGTGACCGGGCTTTATGACGCCAATGGGCGGATGCTGGAACAGACYGAATATATTCCSGTGCTGGCTTTTGCCCTTCAACCGGTCTGCGAACATATTGTTGATTATTTTGGCGACGACATCGCCGATGGTGATGTGATCATCCACAATGATGTTTTTACCCACGGCAACCAAAATGCTGATGTGGCGATTTTCAAGCCGATTTTCTGGGAAAACGAGCTGGTTGCCTGGGCCGCATGCAAGGGCCATCAGGCGGATATCGGCGGCGCTGTAGCGGGCGGCTATAACCCGGAAGCGCGTGAAGTTTGGCAAGAAGCGTTGCGCATCCCGGCGGTAAAAATTTATGAAAAAGGCAAACGCCGGCGCGACGTCTGGGATCTGATATTTGCCAATGTGCGCTACGACGTGGTGCAGGAAGATATCAAGGCGCAAATTGGCGGCTGTGTTGTTGGCGAACGCGGGGTCAAAGCCCTGTTTGAGCGTTACGGAACAGACACTTTATTGCACCATGTGAACCATTTATTCACCTCCACCGAGCGCATTATCCGCAAGGAAATCGAAGCCATTCCCGACGGCACCTATAAGGGCGAAAGCATTGCCTATTATGACGGCGTACGGGATGGTTCCGAGATGCTGATCAACCTCGCGGTCACAATAAGCGGTGACGAAGTTACCTTTGATTTCACCGGATCATCGCCACAAACCCCAGGCTTTGTGAACGCGCCGTTTGCTGCCACAGCGTCTGCTGTGATGCTCACATTCCTGATGCTGATCAACCCAGACATTCCCCATAATGACGGCCTGCACCGGCCCTTGAAAATCATCAATCCGGTGGGGTCGTTTTTGAATGCCGCCTATCCGGCAGCGACCACGTTTGGCAATTCAATTACCGGGCCAACGTCAGATGCGATTTTCCGCGCCTTTGCCGATGCCCTGCCCGGCATGGTCAGCGCCGGTTGGAACCGCTCGCTGAATTTCGTGATTGTCGGCAAAGACCCACGCCACGAGATGCGCCATTATGTGGACATTCTCTTCCTTGCTCTTAAAGGTGGCTCAGGCGCCACGCAAAATGCCGATGGGTTTGACCATATTGGCCTGATCAATTGCGCCGGCGGACTCCAAGATCAGGATTACGAAATGTTTGAAATCCAGGACCCGCATCTTTTGTTGAAGCACGAGTTTCTCAGCAATTCCGCTGGTGTCGGAAAATGGCGCGGCGGCTATGGCACTGAATGCGAATTCATCATCCAGGGCGAAGACATTACCGGCATCGCGTTTGGCGACGGGTTGGAAGATGGCGCCCGGGCATTTGGCCTGTTTGGCGGGCAACGCGGCAGCGGCAATGAGCTAAAAATCGAATATCCGGACGGCACGATCTGCCAACCCAAAACCAAAGAGGTTATTCGCAACATTCCAACGGGCGCCATTTACCGGCAACGCGCTGGTGGTGGTGGCGGTTTTGGCAACCCGTTTGAGCGCAATCCGGAATTGGTGGCAAAAGAAGTCCGCTCCGAGTTGATTTCACCTGATCAAGCCCGGATCGATTATGGCGTCGCCGTCAATCCTGTTACTTTCGCAGTGGATGCGGATGCCACGGTAAAATTGAGGAATATTGAGACATGACCAAAGCCCATATCGACCATATCGGCATCATCGTTGACGACCTTGAAGCCTCCGTCAAAATGTTCACCGGATTGCTGGGAGATGGCCCGATCATGACCAAGGAAATGCCGGATATGGGCTTGAAGATCGCAGAGTTTGAGACCGCGAATGTCATGATCGAATTGCTGCAATATACCGGCTCCAATGATGCCTTCGCCAAAGAGGTGTTGGGTGAAAAAAGTGGCGTCAATCACATCTCGTTGCGGGTTGGTGAGGTATCCGAGGCCATTGCAAAAATGGAAGCCGCCGGGGCCGAGACCATGGACGGATTTCCGCGCGGTGGTGCTCATGGTGAAGTGGCGTTTTTCAAGCCGGAAAGCACCAATGGCGTGCTGCTGGAAATATGCCAACCCGACAACAATTCACATGAATAGATGACCCCGCCCCTTACCCAAAAACTCTGGAACCCGGATATTGAAACCCTTGGGTTTGACGAGACACGCGCCTTGCAATGGCAGCGGCTCGGACCTCAGCTGAAATACAATTTTGAAAACTCGCAATTCTACAAAGAGAAATTTGCAACCATTGATGCCACCCCTGATGACATCAAAAGCTGGGATGATTTTCAACGCATTCCTCTGATGAGCAAGGACGAACATCGTCTGGCTCAAGAGCGCGGCTTGGCGGAACATGGCGACCCATTGGCGATGCTGAATTGCGCCCTGCGCGATCAGGTTGTTCGTATAAACGCCACTTCCGGCACCACCGGCATGCCTACCCTTTATGCGGTCACGCAAAGCGATGTGGATATCGTCAACGAGATGCATGCCCGCAAATATTGGCGCGCAGGCATGCGCCCCGGCGACACCATCATTCAAGCCTTGTCACTGAGCATGTTCACAGGCGGCCTGCCGCTCAGCCAGGGCATCATGCATATGGGCGCAGCCTGTGTCCCGGTCGGCGTTGAAGGAGGCACCAAGCGGGTGCTGGATTTCATCACGCTGACAAAAGCCACTGCGATGATCGCGACCCCTTCGTTTGGGCTGCACCTGATTGAGCAATGCAGAAAACATACGGGCGAACCGGCAGCAGCGCTTGGTATCAAGACCTTCTTTTGTGCGGGCGAACCGGGCGGCGGCGACCCTGCCGTGCGAATTGCCTTGGCGGAAGGTTTTGGCGGCGCGCGGGTTTTTGATCATACCGGCGGTGGCCACGCATTTCACGGCATGTCGCGCGAAGAGCCGGCTGATCAATTCAGCGGTATGTATTTCATCTCTCCCGATCATTGTATTCTTGAATTGGTGGACCCGGATACAAAAACTCAGATTTCGCTGGAAGACGGTGCGCAAGGCGAAATGGTCTGGACGTTCTTGAATTGGCAAGGCGGCCCGTTCATGCGTTACGCCATGGGCGACGTGGCCCGGGTGATGACGTCGCCCTGTTCGAGCGGCACGCCAGGATTACGGTTTTCCATTGTTGGTCGTGCCGACGACATGCTGATCGTGAAAGGCGTAAATGTGTACCCGGCCGCGATCCAAAACGAATTGTTCAAGTTCCTGCCAGACATTACCGGCGCATTCAGGATTATTCTGGAGGCGCCCGGTCCTAAAATTCCGTCACCTGTGAACCTGACCGTGGAGCATGGCGACAAAATGGGTGCCGACGATCTGGCCAATCTGGCCAACCGGATCAATGATCATTTGCGCCAACATCTGCGCATTGGCGTTGCCATAAACTGGATCGCACCAAATCAATTGCCGCGCAGCACGCACAAAACTAATCTCATCGAGATCAAACCAACGTCCTGATATGACGGGCCGCTACAAAGAAGTACACGCCCTCACCTGGGATCAGGATATTGGAAGCTCAGGCGATTGGGTTGTGCTAAATCCAGCGCAAAGATCAAATTTGGCAATCCCTTTATCCATCCAGAGAGAAAGGTATTGGCAACGCTTGCAACAGCATCGGGATGCCGCCTAATATGCAKGANTMYKTGAMCMNGNGACCGCCTTTGCTCGCGATGCAAGTGGTTCGTATTATTCGAGCCATATTTGCAAATAGTTCAGGGAGAATTTGCGTGACGGTCCTCAACGAAACAAAAGCTGCTTCGTCTTTGATGCCGCAGGGCGGCATGGCGCATGTTATCGGCGATAAAAATGAGCCGGTTTACGAGACGACGATCCCTGAAGTATTCGCCGATACTGTTTCAAAATTTGGAACACGGGACGCCGCCATTTTTGTCGAACAGGATAAACGCTTCAACTGGAATGAACTAAGCCGCGAAGTAGACATTTTGGCAGCCGGTCTGTTGGCATTGGGGCTAAAAAAAGGAGACCGCGTCGGTATCTGGTCACCAAACCGCGTTGAATGGGTGTTGGCCCAGTATGCTACTGCCCGCATCGGCATTGTGATGGTGAATATCAACCCGGCCTACCGCTTGTCGGAACTTGATTATGCCATCAACAAAGTTGGTTGTGTGGCGCTGATCACAGCGGCGACGTTCAAGTCGTCCGACTATCTCGCGATGCTGAACGAGCTGGCTCCAGAACTCGCTTCATCAGAACCCGGCCAGCTTAACGCGGTCAAGTTTCCTACCCTCAAAACCGTCATCCGGATGGGTGAYGACAAGACCCCGGGCATGTTCAATTTCCAGGACATCATGGAACTTGCAGGACCAGAGCAACTGGCCAGTCTGGACGAAATCACGCAATCGCTTGATAAAGACGACCCGATCAACATCCAGTTTACGTCTGGCACAACAGGGGCCCCGAAAGGCGCGACCCTGACCCACGCCAATATTTTGAACAACGCTCATTTCACCACCAAGGCGATCAAGTTTTCCGAAAATGATCGGCTCTGCATTCCGGTGCCGCTTTACCATTGCTTTGGCATGGTCATGGGCTCCCTTGGCTGCGTCACCAAAGGCGCGTGCATGATATTTCCAGCGGAAGCTTTTGCACCAGATTCAACTTTGAAAGCCGTGCAGGACGAACATTGCACAGCACTTTACGGCGTGCCCGCGATGTTTATCGCCATGTTGGCGCTGCCTGATTTTTCAAATTTCGATTTGTCCAGCTTGCGGACCGGAATTATGGCTGGCGCCCCCTGCCCGATCGAAATCATGAACCGGGTACAGGCTGATATGAATATGAGCGAGGTTACCATCGCTTACGGGATGACCGAAACCAGCCCGGTGTCATTTCAGAGCGCTACCGATGACCCGGTTGAAAAGCGCGTCTCGACCGTTGGMCGCATCCACCCCCATGTGGARGTYAAACTGGTTGACGAARACGGGGCRAYYGTYCCYGTTGGMSAAAAAGGCGAATTGTGGACCCGYGGTTATTCGGTGATGMGYGGCTATTGGGGYGAYGAAGAACGCACCGCYGAGACMATTGTTGAAGGCGGCTGGATGCGCACCGGAGACCTCGGCATCATTGATGACGAAGGCTATTGCAACATTGTTGGCCGCGTCAAAGACATGATCATTCGCGGCGGGGAGAATGTATACCCGGCTGAAGTTGAGGAATTCCTCTACCGGAACCCTCAAATCTCTGAAGTTCAAGTGTTTGGAGTTCCGAGTGAGCGGTTGGGCGAAGAGGTTTGCGCCTGGATTGTTCTGCAATCTGGCGAGACAGCAACCGAAGGCGATATCAAAGCCTTCTGCCAGGGCCAGATCGCCCATTACAAGGTGCCAAGTTTTGTCCGCTTTGTGAGTGAGCTGCCGATGACTGTAACCGGCAAGCCGCAAAAATTCATCATGCGCGACCGGATGATCGAGGAACTTGGCCTGACGGTAACCGAGACTGCATAAAGCTAATGATTGCAGCGGGCGACGAAGGCCAAAAGATCGCCGGTAAATTGACCCGGGTCTTCCAGCGGTATCAGGTGTCCCGCTTCCGGGTATATCTTTTCCTGCTGATCAGGAATCCGTGCTTTCAGCTCTTCAATATCGGCGTCGATGCGAAACACCCGGTCGTGCGACCCGGTTAGCAATAATACCGGCAGATTGAGCTTTTCATAATTCAAATCCCAATTGGTTTGCAGCGACCCATTCATTAGTCGTAGCAGGCCGTCGGTTTTTGCAGGTGCTTCATAGGGCTCATCGTTGAACGAAACATCCCACATTTTTTCAAGCAATTCCGGAGATACCAATCCAGGCATATTGGCAGCCATCACCAACCTGCTACCGCCAATGGCAGCAAGTTGCACCATCGCCTGATTGATCCAGTTGAGCCGCAGATTCGCCTTGCGCAATGTGTTGATCAAGACAAGACCACTTGCGGAAGCGCCGTCCAAATAAGCTTGGGCTGCAAACAATCCACCGATCGACAAACCCACCAGGATTGGTGATGGCGGGGATATWTCGGTCATTAGCTGACCCAAATCTTCGACAATGAGGTCGGGTGTCAAATCGGTATCATCGGCAAATTTCGTATCCATCTGGCCASGAAAATTATAGCACAATGTGCCAAAACCCTCTGCTTGCAGGCGCGTACAAATCGCACCAGACCACATGCCTGTATTCCCGGTCAGGGCGTTGACGAATACGAAGGTATTTTTTTCGGCGTCTGGCGCGACATACTCGTAATWGAGCACCTCGCCCTCCGACATTTCCAATACCGACATGCTTCAATTTTCCTTAGTCTCAAATGCAGTTGGATTTGGCGGAGGCAGGAAAAGCGCCAGGRCGGCGCAACCTACCGGAACAATCACCAAAACATGCCCGGTTCAATGCAAACGTCTTTGGTTGCTGAAATTATGAAATATTTGAACCGGGCGAAAATAAATATTGTCCTGAATCATGACAAKGCCAAAGTCCGAACGCAATGGTTGCAGCAACGGCAAAGGCGGTACTATCTCTGGAATTTCCAGCAATTTATTTGATAAAAACCGCTTTCACAGACAMGGCCGACATTTGGGTTTGCACTTGTTTTGATAGCAGGTCAGTATCCTGATTYCTCGTCGCAGATTTTTGCGTGATGCAAAACCCAACCAAAATTGTATAAATAATGACAGAACGTAAAGACCGGATCGATGCCTTTGCCGGAACAATTTTGCTGGTATKCTCAGCATTATTGGGCATGAATCAGGTTCTGGTAAAAATGGTCAATATGGGTTTCCAGCCTGTATTTCAAGCCGGCTTCAGGTCTTTGTGCGCAATTCTCCCGATTCTGCTTTATTCGATCTGGAAAAAAAAGAAGCTCTCGATTTCAGACGGCAGCCTTGTGCCCGGAATGATTTGCGGGAGCATATTTGCGATTGAATTCCTGATGCTGTTTGAATCGCTGGAATATACCAGCGTCGCGCGGGCATCCATCCTGTTCTACACGATGCCGTTATGGGTTGCGGTCGGGGCGCATTTTCTGATCCCCGGGGAACGCCTGACAACGACTAAAACAATCGGCCTGGGGATCGCGATTGTCGGTGTCACGGTTGCTTTTTATGACAAATCCAATGTCGCCTCTGAAAACCAATTGCTCGGGGATATGTTGAGTTTGGCAGCTGCTGTTTGCTGGGCGGCCCTTGTGTTGGTAGCGCGCACCACCAAACTTTCGCGATCATCTCCTGAAATGTTGCTGCTATATCAGCTTGTCATGTCGGCTGTTATTCTGCTGGCGCTGGCGCCTTTGTTTGGCGATTTGATCCGGGAACTTACGCCTCTGATCATAGGAATATTTACGTTCCAGGTGCTTATCATTGTCTGTGTCGGGTTCCTGACCTGGTTCTGGGTATTATCAATCTACCCGGCTTCCGACATGGCATCGTTCGGGTTTTTGTCACCGGTATTTGGCGTGTTCTTCGGGTGGTTGATTTTGAGCGAAGAAATTTCACTCTCAATCATTGGCGCGCTCGCCATGGTCTGTGTCGGGATTACCCTGGTCAACAGGAAAGCGCGCTGACAAACCCGCCAGCCTCGCGATGAATTTCCTAACTGAATGATCGCATGAACGATGCCATGTGGAACGTCGCTTGAGACTTCGCGTAGGTATAGTCTTTGCCGATTGGACAGCCGCGGCGCGCAGCGCAGGCCGATTGCAGGCAGTTTGTTGTGTCTCGTGTTTTGAGATGCTCAACACAGGCCGGCACGTCGTATTCCTCGCCGCTAAACGCGTTTACCGGGCATGATGTCAGACAGGGTCGGTCAACACATGATCTGCACGGCGAAACCTGTGGTTCAACGCTTGAAATGTCATACCCATTCGCAAAAAGCAAAGCGCCGCGAAACCCGTGCCAGAGGCCATATTCAGGATGGATTGTCAGGCCAAGCGGTGATTTGAAAAACGAACCCGACTGAACCGCCCATCGCTGGAATGGCAAGTGAGGTTTCTCGAACGGATAGAAAGCCCGGGCCTGAAAATTATCCGCGATTGAACCTATTGTTGCCCGACACCAATGGTCCAGAGACTGGCCATGGTGATCTGCTTCATCGCTGAAACGTTGCCACATGTCAGCTCCGGCGTTGCCGAGCAACAACAGGGATATCTGTTCTGGAAGCTCAATCGATAATCCAGCCAGATCATCGCGGTCCGGGACAATCCAGCCGAACGAAACCAGCCCTGCGTCTGACACATCGGCTTCTATTTCTGCTGGATTGAATTCAACCATAACGAAATCTCAAAAGCTTACAGAAGCCCCTCTTCTTCGAGAACCTTTCGTGCCGAGCGGAAACATTCGAGGCTTTGCGGAACGCCGCAATAAATCGCGATAACATGGATGATAGCGCGGATTTCTTCYTTGGTAACGCCGTTGGTGATTGCGCCGCGACAATGAAGTTCCCATTCRTGCATTTTACCAAGCGCGCCGATCATCGCGAGGTTCATCATCGATCTGGTTTTGACATCGATTACCTCATCGCCCCACCCAAAACCCCAGCACCATGTGGTCATGGCTTCCTGGAATGGCAGAGTGAAATCATCGGCTGCCGCCAAATTCTTCTCGACATATTCCGCGCCCAAAGTTGCCTTGCGCTTGGCGAGGCCTTTTTCAAACATATCGTCCATACTAATTTCTCCTGTAATCATCGAATCYCTGAAACGCATCAACATACGATTCCAGTCAGGGTGCAAGTTCAATTTTTGTTTACCTCAGGACTAATCTGCTTTGCTATCACGAAGCCGTGATGTAGCGTTGGTGTGAGGGCATAGGGGAAAATTTGCGGGATCAATTCAGACATTTCCAACCCTTGGATTGGGCGTCAATCGCCCGGTTGAATTATAACGAATAAAGGGATGTAAGAAATGAAACTCAAATTTACTGCTTTGGTATTCGGAACATTATTTTTGGCAACACCGGCGTCTGCCGCCGGCGTTGGAGGGGGTTGTGACACCCAACCAGGTCGGGATGGTGGCCAGGCAATGTGTGACTCAGGCCTAACCTGTACAGGCCCGTTTGAAGGAATGTACGGTCGCGGAAATTGCCAGGCAGGCAACAGTGGCGCAGGCCGTGGGGAAGGTTGTGACACTCAGCCAGGCCGTTCTGGTGGGCAGGCAATGTGCAGCGCAGGCCTATCCTGTACCGGCCCATTTGAAGGAATGTACGGTCGCGGCAATTGCCAATAAACTAATTCACCCGCGTCTTTGATGAGGCCGCAAGAATACGATACCGCTGCTGGTCACCCAATGACCGGTGGCGGAATTGTGCTGTAAATGACCCTTATATCCCCCTCCTAAGATAACTTGCAGCGTTTACTTGTCGGCCCGGATTGGTCACAATCTTCCTGAAAGTCCGTTCTGAATGGATTTTTTTGGGGAAGGAAATAGCGGGCGTCATGGAAAAGAAAATTCAACAATCTGATGACCGTGCCAGCGAGTCGTTGGACGCAAAAGACACGATTCTGAAATATTGTCTCAGCAAAGGGGCGTTGGTTGCGGGCGTTGCCGATCTTGACGCTATAAACAGGATCGCACCAGCGGGACATCGCCCGGCTGATATCATGCCTAAAGTCAAATCAGTTATCTCCGTTGGTGTTGGCGGCCAAACCCAAGGCGCATGGACGGTGCCCGCCAAGGCGCTTGCCTATTTTGGCAGCACCGAGACCAGAGCTTACGGCGTTGCCTATGGTTGCGCCTTTTTCATTGAGAACYGATACGGCGAACGSGCCGTTTATTGCCCGCCAGACCTGGATAATGAGAAAGGCCCACGAGTTCCATTGCAGAGCGTGAAATTGCACGCTGAATTAGCCGGTCTTGGTGCCCGATCGCTGGCTGGCGACATCCTGTTGCATCCTGAGTTTGGCTATATGTATTTCGCATCCATCTTCACCGAACTGGAGCTGGAGCCGGATCAGACCATGGCTGAAAATCCGTGCCCGCACCCCTCTTGTGTCGATATGTACAACAAGATTGGTGAGACACCTTGTATGAAATTTTGCCCGGCTCAATGTTTAAGCGGGAAAATTGATGAGGATGGCAATCAAGCTGAGATGCGCTACGAAATGTCGAAATGCGCCGAGCTAGCGGAACAATATGAAGCCGTGCCGAAGATGATTTCGAAATCAATTGAAGCTGAAACATCACAAGCTCGCGACGATGCTTTGTACGATCTTGATGCCACCATGTTGTGGTACAAAATGTCGGTCGGATCAGGCGGATTGCTGGCGCAATGTTTTGAATGTATGCGGGTATGCCCGATCGCTACGCGCGCACCGCAGGCTGACCCGATCCGCCGCCGGGATACCCGCCAAGCTGCCAAGGAACAGGCATGACTGCCGGGTTAACGCGGGCGCAAATCGGCGTCACAGATGCGATGATTGATACCTTTGGCGAACTGATTTTCGATCTCAGCCACAATGTCCAGGTGCGCCGCGGCGATCCTGTCCGTAAGAAAGATTTTGAAGCCATTGAGGCCCAACGGGCGGAAATTGGTCTTTCTGATCAGGAAATATCTCAAAAAATCGGCCTGACCAGCCAACAGGTAACCCTGATCCGCAACCTTGTTGAGCGTCGCCATATTCAAACAGACAAATATCACCGCCTCAACAACCTTGGCGGGAATAAAAGATTTAGAAAAGAGCTTTTTATTTCTCCAGAGGACATAGCCCCAATGAAGCCAAATGCTCTGAAACTTAAGGCCGCGATGACCTACGATCCGGAACGGGCGCGCTATTATGTTGAACAGGGCTATTGGCGGGACGATACATTTACCAGTTGGCTGGAACGCAATGCCCKCGAAAATCCCGACGGCAGCGCGATTGAATGCGAGAGCGCGTCTTATACCCATGCAACGCTTCTGGAAAAAGTGCGACAAACCGCAGCGGGGCTGCATAATATCGGTGTTGGAAAAGGTGACATCGTTTCTATCCAGTTGCCGAACAATCCGGAATATCTGATTTGTTATTTCGCAATTGCTACATTGGGCGCCGTGATGTCGACCGTCTACATGCCCTACCGTGCCAAGGAAATGGAAGGGCTGTTGGCGCATAATGGGGCTGTTGCGATCATATGTCCGGCTGTCATCGGTGATTTTCATTCTGCCGAAGCAGCGTTGGCTTTGAAAAACACCCTGCCCTTGCTTGAGACTGTGATTGTATTTGGCGGCGCGGTTGACGGCTGTGTGCCGCTTGAAGAAATCATGTCAGCTGATGCCCGGACAATGCCGGACAATAGCCCCGCCGCTGCAGACCCGGTATTGCTGCTCTACACATCTGGCACAACGGATAGCCCCAAGGGCGCGCCGCTCAGCTATCACAATATTTTGTCCAACGCCCGGCTCGGCGTACCTGAACATGAGATGACGGCTGGCGACCGGATCATGTCGGCTGCGCCTTTCGGACATTTGTTTGGGCTTTATAACGCGCATCTGGCGCTTGCCGTTGGCGCGACGAACATCATGCTGCCGATATTTTCGCCACCGGAAATGGGCAGGTTGATCGATAAATTCAAGGCAACAGCTTTGTTTACCGCGCCAGCCCATATCGCTGCGTGTGTCCAAACCGGCGTGTTTGACGCCCATGACGTTTCATCATTGCGCCTCGCAGTTCTTTCAGGAAGCGCGGTACCGCCAGAACTGGCAGCCAGATTTGGTGAGAGAATGCCGGACGGCAAAGTGACCCAATTATGGGGTATGACCGAAACTCAGGCAGGACTTTATACCCGTCCCTCATCGCCACCCGATCTTGTTCAATCCACTGCTGGCCCACCCAGCCCCGGCACCGAAGTGCGCCTCATGCGGGAAGACGAGACCCCGGCTGAAGTTGGCGAAGAAGGAGAATTGCAGGTTCGTGGCAATTTACTGTTTCCGGGATATTTCGATAATCCGGCAGCAAATAAAAATGCATTTACCGATGATAAATGGTTTCGCTCCGGTGATCTGGCCACCATGGACGACAATGGCTACGTCACCATCACCGGGCGTATCAAGGATGTCATCAACCGGGGTGGGATTAAATATAACCCGCTTGATGTTGAAGAATTACTCATGAAGCATCCCAAAATAGCCATGGCGGCAATCGTCCCGGTCCCTGATCCGGTATTGGGGGAACGAGCTTGTGTTTATGTCACGCTGGCGGGCGACGAAACGATCACGCTCATTGAGATCTGCGCGTATCTTGGCGACAATAACATCGTCAAGTTGAAGCATCCCGAACGGTTGGAAATTGTCGACGACATGCCGATGACAGCGACCCGCAAGATTATCAAAGGCCGGTTGAAACCATCAAGTTGAGCAAGCAATAACGCAAAAACAGTCTGCGCTAAGACGCAGACTTGATAAATGTGCCGTTGTTCAAATCGTTCACAGCCTGGATGAGTTCGTCGCGGGTATTCATCACAATCGGACCGTGCCATGCGATCGGTTCGTTCATCGGTGCGCCAGATATCAACAGGAATCGGATGCCCTCTGGCCCAGCCTGGACGGTTACTTCATCGCCGGTTCCAAACTGGATCACGGTACGGTTTCCAGACAGATCTCGGATGTTGATATCTTTGCCGTTCAGTTCTTTTTCCACCAGGACACCAGCTGGATCAGACGCCTCGGAGAATTTACCTGCACCTTCGAAAATATAAGCAAAAGCACGGCGATACGTGTCGATCTGAAAGGTTTTGCGCACACCKGCKGGTACAAAAATATCCAGATATTGCGGATCAGCCGCTGTGATATTTACCGGGCTGGTTTTACCCCAAAATTCCCCGATGATAACTTTTACGCGGGTGCCGTCATCGTCAATGATTTCAGGAAGGTTTTCGCTCGTCACATCCTGATAGGCCGGTGCCATCATTTTTTGGCTGGACGGCAGATTTGCCCATAACTGGAAGCCGTGCATCTGGCCCTGCTCGTTTCCCTTCAACATTTCCTGATGCATGATACCGGACCCGGCCGTCATCAACTGGATATCGCCTGCGCCAAGCACGCCTTCATTGCCAAGGCTGTCGCCATGCTCAACCGTCCCGCTCAAAACATAGGTGATAGTCTCGATCCCGCGATGGGGGTGCCANGGGAAACCCKKYNTCAWARTCKTCGGGTCGTTCGTTGCGAAAATCAGCAAATAGCAAATAGGGRTCGAACATTTCAGGGTTCTGGCCACCAAAAGCCCGGCGCAATTTTACGCCGGCTCCGTCCATTGTGGGCTCTGCGCGTCCGGTATATTTTACGGGTCTCAGCGACATCAAATGTCTCCCTGAATAACGGGCAAACTTGCGCTGCCCTTATTGGAAAATTCTTGTTCTATATATAGGTCATTTTCCGAACAAATCACCCCCCACATACGACGACCGATGCCCCACCCTTGTTGCGGCGAATGAAGCGACGCCAGGACATCCGGGAGTTGACGCATTTTTAGCCGCAATCCGGGATAGTTTCTTCCACTTTGATCAAGATATTTGTGAGCAACCGAAATTTGGAAACATCTGGATTATCTGGAAAAAACAAAGTTTTGGAATTGCTAATCTGGGACGCAATGCCCGGTAATCTCGTTCATTCTGTTTGGCCTGGAGCCAATACAGAGATACGGGTTCAGGAACGGTGGATGTCCGGAAAAGCGATGCAGGACAATGATTTACACCTAGAGCAAGCATTGCACCAGCAACCTTCGCTCAACAAAGTCCTGAGGCTGTCTTTGTCCGACAAGCCCCTGCCGGATATTCTCGACCAATCGATTCAAATTCTTTTCTCTGTCCGCGATATGAAATTTTACCGAAGGCCGCTATCTTCGTCGCCGATAACCTGGTTCTGGCTGCATCATATTTGCTGTCTCCAAAACTAAATTCATTATGTGTCCTCGTCCCTTTTGGGCATTGCTTGTGTGGCAGACCGCGCAAGGTGGGGAAAAACCACCCGAATTTACAATTGATCCGGATGCCAACAACCGGGACTTGAGCCAGGGACAGCTGGCCACACATCTAGACTCCCTGAGCAATCATGCTATTGCCGCAATAACCGGCACCAAGGGTATAATTACCTACGCCAACGACAAATTTTCTCAAATTTCCGGCTATTCCCGTGAAGAGCTGATCGGAAAAGACCATCGAATTCTCAATTCGGGGCATCACCCAGAAGCCTTCTTCACCGACATGTACAGAAAAATCGCCAGTGGCGAATCCTGGATGAAGGCATAGAAAGCCAGCGGCAAGTTGATACAATCGCACGGATCGGAAAATGTTCCATCTAGGGCTATTTTATCGCCGGGCCAATGTGTTTCGCCGATATGACTAACTGGATCAAGGATGGCCGCAATATCGATGCGCTCAAATCCCAGCACAATGTTGCAGATACTAATACCCTGATTTTGACGTAAAGCGTCCGGCGATACGAGTGAACATCGTCAATCCACCAAAGCCAGGGAATGAGCTTCGACAGCAGCGACAATTTCCTGGCGGCAGATATCGGCAAAAGCTTCGATTTTTCGCGGTCGATTTGTATCTTTTGGTGACACCAGACAGAGATGAGCATCATCTACATCATGGCTGAGCGGGCGTCGTATAATGACATCGCCGCTGTAGCTGCGCCGACTTAGGATCGGCAACAGGGCAAAGGAATATCCCAAGTTCAGTCCTACCAGCGAGCGCACCAATTCTAGCGAGCGAGCACGAAATTTCACGTCAGGCTGTATATTGTTTTGGCGAAACAAGTTTTGGTAATATTCTCGCACACCCGGCATATCGAGCATCACAAATGGATAATCCGCCAGATCATCCAGCGAGATGGTTTTCTTTGCCATAAGGGGGTGTTCTTTTGACATCAAAATGTGAGGTCGCACCGGAAGTAATCGCTCCAGGTGCACATTGCTGTCGTCAAACATATCGTAGGTAATGCCAATATCAGCGGTGCCCTCTTTCACGATATTGACGACATCAACCAGTGAGCCCTCGTGCAGACGGATACTCAGCGCAGGATGATCTCTGGCAAGTCCGCTAATTACCGGCGGCAAAACGTAGGGTGAAATTACATGATAACAGGCTATTTGAATTTCACCTGCAACCCGGTCGCCCAAACCCTGAACTTCATCACGAAAGGCTCCCGCTTCGTCGAGGAGTTTTTGCGCACGACCAACAAAACGCCGACCGGTAGGGGTCAACGCCAGCCCTTTTGCCCGGTTGCGGACGAATAATTTGTAGCCAAACGTGTCCTCGAGACCACGGATGGCAGCACTAATTGCTGGTTGGGAAATGCCGACCTCTGCAGACGCCTCCGTGATGCTACCGGCTTTGGCGACCGCGATTACATAGGCCAGATGGGCCAGATTAAGGTGCATGGCTGAAGCATCCTCAGAAAAACAATATTACTTCTGCAACATTATCTAATTGTCAGAATTTGACCAAGGACTATTCTTGCACACCAGTCACAAGATACCGGTCCGCGTATTCACCGGTAGGGGTTTTTGACATGAATGAAAAGTCTTCCAATTTGACAGGCGCAGAACCGAGCGTTCTGGTGATTGCCTGTGGGGCTTTGGCAAACGAAATTATCGCGTTGAAAGAAATCAACGGGCTGGCGCATATGTCGATCACGTGCCTGCCTGCCAATTACCACAATACGCCGATGAAAATTCCCGATGCGTTGCGCGCCAAAATCCACGAGGCGAAGCCGGATTACGACCAGATTTTCATCGCCTATGGTGATTGTGGCACCGGTGGCGCGCTGGACCGGGTGATCGAAGAAGAAGGCGTAGAACGGATTGGCGGGGCGCATTGCTAYGCTTTTTTCGCCGGGCTGGAAGAATTTGAYGAAATGCACATGGARCATCCRGGCACRTTTTACCTGACGGATTTTCTGGTGCGGCATTTTGATAATCTGGTTTTCAAAGGCCTTGGCCTCGACCGTTTCCCGGAACTGATGGACACATATTTCGGCAATTACGAGCGCTTGATGTATCTGGCTCAAACCGAAGATGAAGACCTGACAAAACAGGCTGAGGCCGCTGCACAACGACTGAACCTGGATTTTGCGCGTCGGTTTACCGGCTACGGCGAACTTGGCGCGGTGATGGCAAAACTCACCCCTCCGGTACCCGCTTCTATATAAGAAAAACAATATTAGAATCGTTATTTTATCGATTTGCCAAAATCAAAAAAATCTCACACGCTACAAGCGTGCATAAATTGAGGGCAATAACGGGTAAAGCCGCGTCGCGTTTTAACCCGATAAAAAACAAAAAAACKAGGGATTCCCACACCATGTCCAGACCTGATTTTCTTGACCAGGACTATTCCGATTACGATTTCCAGAAGAATGTCGCGCAGCTAAAACTGGCAATGACGACGGGGTCTGATTACATCCCGTGGACATCGCAAATGTCGGAATTCGCGCTCGAACATTGTCAGGTGCCAGGGGACAAATTTTACACTGACGCCGAATTGTTCGTGAAGGGCCATTTCCATACCTGCCGGGAATTTGGCTTCGATACCGTCGATCTCATGTGGGACGTTTACAATATCGAAGTCGAGATGATGGGCGGCGAGATGACCTGGTTCGACGATATGGCGCCAGCGATCAACAATACCCATGTGCTGATCAAGGAAGAGAGTGATCTGGCCAAGCTGAAAGCGCCGCATCCAATCAATTCGGGCCGCGCGCAGATGGTGCATGATATTCTGCACACCTATCAGGAAATGTCCGGTGGCCTCTCTGCCCCGATCCGCTTTTGCGCGCCGTTTACAGCGGTGTCGCACATGGTCGGGTTTGAGCGYCTGATCATGCTCATTCGCGAAGACCCTAAATTTGTGCACAAGATTTTCAAATATTATGTCGACGAAGTCTCTGTCCCTTACTTAAATGAATTGTTCAAGGCCTTCCCGAACGCCAAAACCATCGGGTCTGATGCCATCGGATCGCTGGGCTTTATCAGCTACGATATTCTCGACGAATTCTCGATCCCCTACATTCTCTCGATGAAAGAGCAGACCGGCGGACCGGTTGAAGTGGATTCATGGTGGGGCGACTCGTTCGCCAAAGATCCGAWRGATTTCTTYGAGCGYAAACGTCTGGTCGCGCCMAAYCACATCAARATGCAGGACCCWGATCTCTATAAAATTGGCACCGTAATGTCGCGCGAATATGCAACCGAGCATAATTTGCCGCTGATCTTTGGGGTCGGCAACGACGTTTGCCATGAAGGCAGCCGCGAAGATATTTATAAGGTCATCCACGAATATATGGAAGTCGGCAGTTCCGGCCCGATGGGCAACAAATTTGCCCTCTATCTCTGTTCGTTGAGCGCGCAGACACCGCCGGAAAATGTTCGCATTGTGGTTGAAGCCATTAACGATTTCCGCAAAGGCGATCGCCCCTATGCGGGTTTGGTCGAGACCGGTGTGCGGTTATGGAAAGACAATTCCGCCAAGCCCCTAGAAGAAACCAAAATAGTTCCTGGTGCGGCTGTCAGCGACACACCCGAAATTGATGACAATATCCGCCCGTTGCTGGATGAGATGTATGACGCGATTCTGGAATATGATGGTGAGCGCTGTGCTGAACTGGTCACCATTGCGCTGGAGCAGGATGTTTTACCAGACGTCATTTTGGATAACGCGCTGATCAAATCCATGGATACGGTCGGCGAACAATTTGCAACTGGCGAATTGTTTGTCCCTGAAATGCTGATGGCGGCGAATGCCATGAAAACCGGGCTGGGGGTTCTGCGCCCAATCCTGATCGCCAACAAGACTAAATCCAAGGGCACCATTGTTCTGGCAACAGTACAGGGTGACTTGCATGATATCGGCAAGAACCTGGTGGCGATGCTTTTGGAAGGCGGCGGGTTCGACGTTTATGATGTGGGCGTCAACGCCTCCCCCGCCAAGATCATGGAAGAAGCCAAGCGCGTGAATGCCGATATTGTTGGCCTTTCCGCCCTGTTGACCACCTCAATGCCATTCATGGGCAAAACCGTAACGGCCATCAAGAATGAAGGTCACACCTACCCGGTCATTGTCGGTGGTGCGCCTGTCAGTCAGGACTTTGCCGACAAGATTGGCGCTGATGGCTATGCCGAAACGGCGGTTGATGCGGTGATGCTGGCAAAACGGCTTCTTGCCAATGCCGGGGTCACCCGACAGTCAGCCTGACAATCAATTTGACGAGCAGTTTGCGGGCAATTTGACGAGCAGTTTGCGGGCAATTTGATGCGTAGTTTGCGGGCACAAACTTCAACGACAACAAAAATTGAGAGAAGACCATGACCGTTAAAAAAGACGGACTGATTGTGATCGGCGAAAATGTAAACGCCACCCGCAAGCTCAAACCATCAAGCCCGCGTATCCTGCTGGACGGCAATGTTGCCCGCATCCGCTATATCAATGCGGGCGGCGATGAAGCCTTCATGGATGTATCCGAGGTTTTCCCGTGGGATGAGGAACAGCGTAAAAAGGTGCTGGTTCCTCATGTATCGCACGCCATCAAAACCAAGAATGTCGAATATATTGGCGGGTTGGTTGCAGCCCAGGAAAGAGCCGGCGCGACCATCATTGATGTTTGCGTTGATGAAATTGCTGTCGACCCGGAAGAGCGTAACGACTGGATGCGCTGGCTGTTGCCGGCAATTCAGAAAATGACCGACAAGACTTTGGCGATTGACTCGTCCGACCCTGAAACCATCAAGGTCGGGCTGGATATTTACGACCAGTCGATCAGCCGCCCGGCCATCAATTCGGTAAATCTGGAGCCGGGACGCGACAACTTGATCCCGTTGGCGAAAGAATATAACGCCCTGTTATTTGCCAACGGCAGTGGTCGGGAAGCTATGCCTGCCGACGACAAGGAACGGGTTGAAAACATGAAAGCCCTGATGGGCATGATGGATGACGCCGATATTCCGATGGATGACCGCTATCTTGATCCGCTGGTTTTCCCGCTCGGGGCCGGGCCTGACTATGGCAACCATTATCTCGATGCCGTGCGCACATTGCATGAAGCATATCCAGACGTGCATATTTTCGGTGGTCACAGCAACATATCCTTTGGCCTGCCAAAGCGGATTGTTTTCAATCATGCCTTCCTGGTTCTGTGCATTCTGGCTGGGTGCGATACCCTGATGATCGACCCCATCGTCAATCTTGTGCCGCCGCTGGTGGAATTCAAACTGGCCGCAGACGCCTTGCTGGCAAACGATCCATATGGGATGAATTACATCAAATATTGTCGCGCCCAGGCCAAAGCCGCTGCGGCAGCGGCGAACGCTTAAGGGGTTCAACGGGAACAGGTTTGTTGCCACAAGCCCTGTCTTGACCATGACACAGACACTTAAAATTTCGATATCCAGCGGACCGGACAATAGCGGCAACAAGACCGTCCAGGCGGCGCGTGGCGATAGCATCCTTGAAGTCGTCCAGGCTGCAGGGATCGAGATGTCTGCAACCTGCGGCGCGCGCGGGCGCTGTCGCTCTTGCCGCGTCAAACTCACCAAGGGCAGCTTTAGCCCGCCTACCCTGCAAGACCGGGTGCAGCTTGGAACCGAAGCCGTCCGCGAAGGCTTTCGCTTGGGCTGCCAAACTCAGGTGTTGRGTGATTGTCAAGTCGCGGTGATGCCGCCGAAAGAAGAAGCCGGGCATCAGATTTTTATCAACGATGACGGCCAGACCTATAGCGGCACGGTTCCAACCTCGGGAGTTATGAAATACCTGATTGAAGCTAAAGAGCCGATTGACGAACACGACATGACGTCGGACTTCGAAGAAATCCTGAAATGTCTGCCAAAAAATACCARCCAGACAGTATCGCTGGATGTACAACGCAAGGTTCCAGGAGCTTTGCGGGATAAGGACGGCACGCTGACGGCGACAATTTTCAACCAGCGTCTGATTGATCTGGAACCCGGCGATACTACCGGCAAGCTTTACGGCATGGCGTTCGATATCGGCACTACCAGCGTTGTTGGTGGTCTGCTGGACCTGACAACAGGGGAAAAACTGGCCAGCGTTGGCGGTCTCAATCCGCAAGCGATTTATGGCGGCGATCTGATGTCACGGATCGCATACGCCCAGTTTGACGACAAGAAACTGCAAATCCTGCGCGGCAAAATTCTCAAAGCCATCAATGATTATATCAAGGAAGCCTGCGCGGAGGCCGGTATCGACCCAGCCCACCTCTACAAGATCGTGATTGTCGGCAATACCTGCATGCACCACATCTTTTTGGGCATCGATACCAGCAATGTGGGGCTGGCACCCTACGCTCCTGTAGTCCGCCATGCGCAAATTCTGCGCGCCGATGAAATTCCC
The DNA here is from genome assembly GCA_016764455.1 of Hyphomicrobiales bacterium. Lineage (GTDB taxonomy): Bacteria > Pseudomonadota > Alphaproteobacteria > Rhizobiales > NORP267 > NORP267. The sequence continues at coordinate 34,517 of JAESRU010000004.1, forward strand.
TTGAAAGCTGCCCCCAACGCGCAAATCTGCATGTTGCCAATTATCGCAGGCTTTGTTGGCGCGGATACGGTCGGGGCGATCATCGCGTCACGCATTCACGAAAGCGACGAAATCCGAGCGCTGGTTGATATCGGCACCAAYGGCGAAGTCGTGATGGGCAACAAGGACCGCCTGATGGCTTGTTCCGCCCCGGCTGGTCCGGCGCTGGAGGGCGGCGAAATCACCCACGGCATGCGCGGCGCATCGGGCGCAATCGAAGCCGTTGTGATCGACAAAGATGTTACCAATCAGGTGATTGGCAACGCCCCGCCGATCGGGATTTGTGGGTCCGGGTTGATCAGCGCAATTGCACAAATGCTGGATTCAGGCGTTCTGGAAGCAGATGGGAAGCTTGCCAAAAAAACCTTTGACGATCTGCCCCCCGCCCTCAAAGCACGCTTTGTTCAAGACGGGAAAATTCGCGGATTTGTGCTCGCTAACGAAGAGGAATCCGGCCATGGCGAAGCTATTTCCTTAAGCCAGCTTGATGTCCGCGCCCTGCAATTTGCCAAGGGCGCGATTTATGCCGGCATCCGTATGTTGCAGAAAGTCATGGATGTTCCAGACGAAAAACTGGAAGAGGTTTTCCTCTGTGGTGGGTTTGGAAATTTTGTCGATCTGGATAGCGCGATCCGAATCCGGTTGCTGCCAGATTTGCCACGCGAGCGGATAAATTACGCCGGGAATGCGGCATTGATCGGTGCTGAGATTGCTGTGCTTTCAGACGAAGAACGCCTCTCCGCCGAGACCATTGTCGCTAATATCGAACATCTTGCTTTGGCAACCCATCTGGATTTCCAGCTTATCTTTGTGGAGGCCTGTAAGTTCGTCGGCGATTGATGGGGGGTCAGGGGAAATCATACCACCGTCATTGTCTTTTCCCGACGCGCCAGGCGTTTTTCCTCGACAGCGATATAGTCGCGGGTCAAGGGCACAATTGAGCGCCGGTGAGCCAGTTGAATCTGGAACACCATACCATCCTGATAACGGAACGTGATTTCTGACCCGGCAAGATACGCCTCCCACATGCGGCAGAACCGTTCTCCCTTGAGCGCCACCGCTTCATCCCACCGGTCGCAAAACCGTTCCCGCCAACAGCGCAATGTCTTGGCATAATGAAGGCGCAGAATTTCCATGTCGCAAATTTTCAGGTCAAGGGCTTCGATCACCGGAATGATTTCACTCAGCGCAGGCAATGAGCCGCCGGGGAAAATGTATTTCCGAATGAACGGGTTCGTCGCATAGGGGCCATCAAACCGCCCGATTGAATGAATGACAGCGACCCCATCTTGATCCAGCAATTGGCTTATTTTTTTAAAATACGCCCGGTAATAATCAACGCCTACATGTTCCAGCATGCCAACCGACACGATCCGGTCAAATTTTTCATCGGTATCGCGATAATCTTCCAGCCGGAATTTTACCTTTTTGCCCAGAGACCTGCGCCGCCCTCTCGCTTTCGCGGTCGCCAATTGTTCAGCGCTGAGGGTAATCCCGGTTACATTAGCTTGCCCGATCTCGGCAAGATACAGCGCCATCCCACCCCAGCCGGAGCCTATATCAAGCACTTTGTGGCCCGGTTTGATCAACAGCTTGGCAGCAAGGTGGCGTTTTTTGGCAAGCTGGGCCGCTTCCAGGCTGGTTTCAGCACTTTCAAAATAGGCGCAGGAATATTGCATGTCGCTGTCCAGAAACAGCTTGTAGATTTCCGGCTCGATATCGTAATGGGCGGCGATATTTTTGCGCGCCCTATCGCGCGGATTGAACTGACTGATCCATCTGACCAGATACCGGAACTGGTCGAGCAGCAATGCCCAACGCGGCATTTGCTCATAGCCAATATTGGCCGCAAGAATATCGAGAAACAGGTAGAGATCGCCCTCTTCGATGATCAGATGGCCATCCATATAGGCTTCGCCGATTGCCAGCGCCGGGTTTAGGGCAATACGATATTCGGTCCAGCGGTCAGTGAACCGCACCGCGCTCAGGGGGCCAGTTCCATCGCCCACCAGGTAGGGTTTACCAGATGCGTCCGTGACCCGAAGGTTGCCCTTCTTGATCAGCCTTCTGAATAATTTTTTTATCGGAGCAAACATGATTGTGCATGCGACAAATCTGAACGATAACGGCTCAAACAAAAGTATAGTATAACTTCCCGAAAAATTGAAGCTTCAAGGCATTCACAGATAATTCGCCCCAAATCCGGGCTTTCCCCACAAAACAGGACCCATTTCATGAAGACGCGCATCACCGAATTGTTTGGCATCGAGCACCCGATTATCCAGGGCGGCATGCATTATGTGGGCTTTGCCGAACTGGCGGCAGCGGTCTCAAACGCTGGCGGTCTCGGTATTATTACGGCGCTGACACAGGGGACGCCTGAGAAACTCGCAGCAGAAATTGCCAAATGCAGGGAGATGACCGATAAGCCGATTGGGGTGAATATCACGTTCCTGCCAAGCTTTGCGGCCCCGCCCTACCCTGAATATATCGATGCTATCATTCAGGGCGGTGTCAAAATCGTTGAAACGGCCGGGCGCAACCCGGAACAATATATGCCTGTTCTCAAAGGTGCAGGGATCAAAGTGATCCATAAATGCACCTCGGTGCGCCATTCCCTCAAAGCTCAATCGATTGGCTGCGACGCCGTCAGTGTGGATGGGTTTGAATGCGGCGGACATCCGGGCGAAGACGATATCCCGAACATGATCCTGTTACCGCGTGCGGCTGAAGAACTGAAAATTCCGTTTGTGGCATCCGGCGGCATGGCCGATGGCCGTAGCCTTGTGGCGGCTCTGGCGCTTGGCGCTGACGGCATGAATATGGGCACCCGGTTTATCGCGACCAAAGAAGCGCCGGTTCATGACAATGTCAAAGCTGCAATTGTTGCAGCCTCCGAACTTGATACCCGCCTTGTCATGCGTGGGTTACGCAATACCGAGCGGGTAATGAACAACCCGGCAGTTGAGCGCGTCTTGGAAATTGAAAAAGAAAAGGGCGCTGATATCGTCATCGACGACATTATGGAATTGGTCGCCGGGGTCTATCCCAAGGTGATGATAGATGGCGATATGGATGCCGGTGCGTGGAGTTGCGGCATGGTCGCCGGGCTAATCAATGACACACCAACCTGCAAGGAACTGATCGACCGGATCATGATTGAGGCCGATCAATTGATCAGCGAACGCCTAGCCGGTTTCCGGGCGGCGTAGGGTTTCAGATCACTTCTTCGTACAGGCGCTTGGCGGCATCCAGAGTTAGCTCAACAGGGTTGCCGCCAGCGCTTGGGTCTTCGATCGCCATGGCCGCCAAATCGTCGATCCGGTCCGTGCCGACACCCAGATCGCGCAACCTTTCCGGTACGCCGAGGCGATCGCGCAGCTTCATGATATAATCAAGAAAACCGCCATAACCACCTTCAATTCCTAGATAATCTGCGACATTATTGATCCGGGACTCAATCGCCGGGCGGTTGAAGCGCAGCACCGGTGGGATGACCACGGCGTTGGTCATGCCGTGATGGGTATTGTAAAGTGCGCCGACCGGGTGGGCCAAAGCGTGCATCGCGCCCAGGCCTTTTTGGAACGCGGTTGCGCCCATGGCGGCGGCGCTCATCATGTGGCCGCGGGCTTCGATATCGTTTGGGTCAGCGACCACTTTCGGCAAATTCTCTTTTACCAGCCGCATGCCTTCCAGTGCGATGCCCTGGCTCATGGGATGGTAATGCGGCGAGCAATACGCTTCCAGACAATGGACAAACGCATCCATGCCAGTGCCGACAGTGATCACCGGCGGCATACCAACCGTCAACTCCGGATCGCAGATGACGATGCCCGGTAGGATTTTGGGATGAAAAATGATCTTCTTCACATGGGTTTTAGAATTGGTGATGACCCCGGCCCGGCCAACTTCTGATCCGGTCCCGGCCGTTGTCGGCACCGCGACAATCGGCAAAATTGCATCCGCATCGGCGCGGGTCCACCAGTCGCCGACATCTTCAAAATCCCATACCGGGCGGGTCTGGCCTGCCATGAAAGCAACGAGCTTACCGAGATCCAGGCCCGAGCCACCGCCAAAGGCGATGACGCCGTCATGGTCTCCAGCTTTCAGCGCGGCAACGCCCGCGGCCAAATTGGTCTCGTCCGGGTTGGGATCAACTTCAGAAAAAATCGCCCGACCCAAGCCGTTGACGACCATGATATCGAGCGCGGTGTGGGTCACCGGCAAATCCGCCAGGCCCTTGTCGGTCACCAGCAATGGGCGCTTGATGCCCAAAGCCCTGCAGGCATCGGCAAGTTCAGTAATCCGTCTGGCTCCGAATCTGATTGATGTGGGATAGCTCCAATTTGCGATCAACGTCATGGCAGTCAGGCCTTCTTGAGGTGATAAGATTTCGGGCGGGTGAGATTTTGGAACCCGATGACAGAGAGCGCCCCGCCCCGGCCGGTATCCTTGCACCCGGTCCAGCAGAGCCCTGGATCGAGATAATCGGCCCGGTTCATGAAAATCGTGCCGGTTTCGATTTGCGCGCCGATTTTTGCGGCACGCGCCGGATCTTTGGTCCAGAGCGAGGCGGTCAGGCCAAAATCGCTGTCATTCATCAGGGCAATTGCTTCTTCGTCGGACGCAACTTTCATGATGCCGACGAYGGGGCCGAAACTCTCGTCCYGCATCACCCGCATCTTGTGGGTGACGTTGGTCAGRATTTGCGGYGCGAGATAGGYACCGCCATCGTCGGCTGGAAAGAGGTYCGTATCAATCATCGGYGTMGCACCGTCCGCAAGTGCTTCAGCGGTTTGCGCCCGCACYTCAGCCGCGAASCGGRTATTTGCCATCGGTCCCAAKGTGGTGGTTTCGTCAAGCGGGTTGCCCAACACATATTTGGASACGATTGCGACGGCYTTCTCRACAAACTCRTCGTAATGCKCARCGCARACATAGATGCGTTCGATCCCACAACAGCATTGGCCGGAATTAAACATCGCGCCATCGATTAGAGTTTCCACAGCGGCATCAATATCGGCATCATCCATGACGTAGCCAGGATCCTTGCCGCCAAGTTCAAGGCCGATGCCGGTAAAGGTTCCCGCCGCCGCCCGCTCCATGGCGCGTCCACCGCCGACGGATCCGGTGAAATTAATAAAGTCGAATTTTTTGGCGGCAATCAGGTCTTCGGTGGTTTGGTGATCCAAAAACAGTTTGGCAAACAAGCCTTCCGGTAACCCGGCTTCCAGAAAGGCCCGCACCATGCGTTCGCCCACAAGCAGGGTCTGGGTGGCGTGTTTCAGGATCACCGCATTGCCCGCAATCAACGCCGGGGCAACAGTATTGATCGCCGTCATATAGGGGTAGTTCCATGGTGCCACGACAAACACCACACCGTGGGGTTCGCGCATGATCCGGCGTTCAAAATTGTCGCTGTCTTCGACGATGATCGGCTTTAACGCCTCTTCGGCGATATCTGCCATATGAGAGGCGCGTTCATCGACCCCGCCAAATTCACCGCCGTATCGGATTGGCCGCCCCATCATCCAGGCCAGTTCCTGCACGATCTCGTCGTTCATTTCACCAATTCTGGCGACCCCGGTGCGGACCAGTTTGATCCGCTCTGATAACGGGCGCGTTGCCCAATCACGTTGGGCTGTTCGCGCAGCATCGACAATTCCAGACGCTTCATCAAATGTCGCAACCAGACGCTCGGCATAGACGGACCCGTCGATGGGAGAAATGCACTGGATCATTTTCGTCATTTTTTTACGCCCGCTCAAAGCCGCGACTGACTTCCCAGTCTGTCACCTGGCTATCATATTCAGATTGTTCGTGGCGCGCGGCGTGGACGTAATGATCGATGACATCTTCGCCCAAAGCGGCGCGCAGCATTTTGGACCCGTCTAGGGCTTTTGTTGCGTCGCGCAGCGTGGTCGGGACTTCCC
>JAESRU010000236.1 GCA_016764455.1 Hyphomicrobiales bacterium
TGCGATCCGGGTTTTACGCCGCACCCGGTTGGCGGAACTGCCGGCTGAAATTCTTCGCCAACGCAAGCTGATCGAAGCCCGCGCCTATTCGGCCAGCGGGCGCATGGAATTGGCGCTCGACATTTTGTCCACAATGGGTGGCGATGATGTGGAGCGGCTCAAGGCCGACACCTATTGGCTGGCACGGGCATGGCAGGACGCGGCAGAGCAGCTTGAGCGTGTCCTTGGCGACACCTGGAAGCAGGATGAGCCACTTGCCAACGCCCAACGCTACGACGTGATGCGGGCGGCGGTATCCTACGCGCTGGCCAACGACAATCTGGGCCTTGAGCGGCTGCGGACAAAATTTGCCCAGGCAATGTCCAACAGCCCGGATTCACACAGCTTCTCGGTMGTYACYGGCCCGATCCAGCCCGATGCCACAGAATTCCGCGAACTCGCCCGCCAGATTGCCAGCATTTCCACGCYGGAGGCCTTCCTCAACGATATGCAATCGCGCAGTCTCAACCAAATCGGTAATTTAGGTGCTAACGACGGATAAGCAGCTTGCGCTAATGCCTCTGCTGGATTCCGGTTTATCACCGGAATGACGGAGAGGGGGAGGCAAGAAAGTACTGCTCCCCAGAAATCACTCAGCGCTGAAATTCACCCTATTCGTCGCGTAATTCGCGGCGGAGGATTTTGCCTACATTGGTTTTTGGCAAATCGTCGCGGAATTCTACGTGCTTGGGGCGTTTGTAATTGGTCAGGCCTTTGGCACACCAGTCTTTGACATCTTGCTCGGTTATGGAAGGGTCGGTTTTCACCACATACAGTTTGACCACTTCGCCCGAATGTTCGTCTTCGACGCCAACAGCGGCGGCTTCCAAAATGCCTGGATGGCCAGCGGCGACTTCTTCAACCTCGTTGGGGTAAACATTAAAACCTGAAACCAGGATCATGTCCTTCTTGCGGTCAACAATTTTGACGATGCCGTTGTTGTCCATGAAGCCCATGTCGCCAGAGAGGAAAAAGCCGTCCTTGGTCATTGCCTTGGCGGTCTCGTCCGGCCGGTTCCAATATCCGGCCATGACCTGGGGGCCCTTGATGCAGATTTCGCCAACTTCGCCCAAGGGGAGAATTTTGCCATCGTCATCGCGGATGGAAATTTCGGTAGATGGCATCGGTAAGCCGATGGTGCCGGAAAACTCCTTCGCGTCGAGCCGGTTAGCGGTCGCAACCGGAGACGTTTCCGACAAGCCATAGCCTTCGGAGATGACGCAGCCGGTCAATTCCTTCCAGGCTTCGGCAACCGGTTTTTGTACCGCCATGCCGCCACCAAAGGTCAGCATCAGGCCGCTGAAATCTAGTTTGCGGAAATCCTCGTTGGCCATCAAGGCGTTGAAGAGGGTGTTGAGCCCAGGGAACACGTTGAATTTCCAGTTTTTCAGTTCCTTGACAAAACCTGGAATATCGCGCGGGTTCGGGATCAGGACATTGTGCGCACCGGTTTGCATGCCCATGATGGCGTTAATGGTCAGGGCGAAAATATGATAAAGCGGCAGCGCGCAAATATAGATCGCGCCCTCGGGCAGACCCGTGCCGTTATTTAAGGGGTTCATCCATTCGTCATTCTGGGCGACGTTGGCCAGAACATTGCTGTTGGAGAGGGCGGCCCCTTTGGAAACACCCGTGGTGCCGCCGGTATATTGCAGGAATGCAAGATCGTCTGGGCCGGTATCGGGTGCGGTAAATTTGCCGCTGGTGGCCAGCACTGTTTTGAATGGGATATGGTCCGGCAGGGACCATGCAGGGACCATTTTTTTGACCCGGCGCACCACGAAATTGATGATGCCGCCTTTCAACCCGCCATTCATGTCGCCCATTGCGGTGACCACTGAATGTTCGATGGCGGTTTTGCCAATAACGGCCTGAAGCGTTGACGCAAAATTTTCGAGGATGAAAATGGCTTTTGCGCCGCTGTCCTTGAGCTGGTGTTCCAGTTCGCGCGGGGTATAGAGCGGATTGACATTCACGACGATGCATCCGGCGCGCAAAATGCCGATCAGAACTGGTGGATATTGCAGAAGGTTGGGCATCATGATGGCGACGCGGTCGCCTTTCTTGAGGCCTTTTTGTATCAGCCAGGCAGAAACTGCCTCGGATTGCGCAAACAGTTCATTATATGAGACGGTTTTGCCCAAGCAGGTAAAAGCCGGGTTTTCTGCATAACGCTCGCAAACATCGGCAAAAAGCGCGCCCAGGCTCGGATGAGCCAGGGGTCCGATTTCAGCGCTGACCTCGGATGGATATGATTTCAGCCAGGGCTTGTCAGCCGCTTGAGTTGTTTTGCTATTTTTTGTTTCTTTTGTTGGTGCCTTGGCCATTTGTTCCCTCCGCAGGTCTTTGTTTTGCCCGCTAAATTTGGTTGCGTGTCACCGTCTTGCCGATCCCCTGAATCGGTGAATGTATTTTGGTGACACTTCAATTTTGAGCATAACCGCGTCCGGGCAAGATGTACAAGCTGTCCTGATAAAGATGGTTTGCGTGAGGAGTGTTTCGAAGTCTCGGAAGCTATCCGGAATAACTTTGCACCAAACTCCCCACCACAAGGTGCCAGCCGTCTACCAGGACGAAGAAGATCAGCTTGAAGGGCAAGGAGATCAGCACCGGGGGCAGCATCATCATGCCCATGGACATCAGGACCGATGCCACCACCATGTCGATGACGATGAAGGGCACGAATAGCAGGAAGCCGATCTCAAAGGCACGGCGCAGTTCGCTGATCATGAAGGCGGGCACMAGGATACGCAGGGATACCTCTTCCGGGGTCGCTGGTATTTCTTCGTTGGCAAGGTCCGTGAACAGCGCCAGATCCTTGTCGCGTACATGGATCAGCATAAAGTCTCGGAACGGAGCGGCGGTGCGATCGAAGGCTTCTGATAATTCAATTTCTTCTGCGATCAAGGGCTGAATGCCATCCTTATAGGCGGTCTCGAATATGGGGGCCATGACGAAAGCTGTCAGGAACAAAGCGAGCGATACCATCACCGAATTTGGTGGAGCTTGTTGGGTGCCGATGGCAGTTCGCAACAGCGATAATACAACCACGATGCGAGTGAACGAGGTCACCATGACCAGGATCGACGGGGCCAGCGATAGAATGGTGATCAGCGCCACAAGTTGAATGGCGCGCTCGTTCAGGCCAACGCCTTCATCAAACCCTAGGGTGATTTGCTGGGCATTGGCATTCCCTGAAAGGAACGCCAATAACACTATGAAACTAAAAAGAAAAACTGGAAAACAAAAACGCCTGACGCTGGGGTCACGCCTCATCCAGTTGATGACTTTTCGGATGCTTCAGCTTGCGATTCTGAGCCCTTGTCGGGGCTATCATCGCTTGTATCCGGCGTGTCGTTTGAGACTGCATCAGCGATCGCGGCTTCAAGCGTGGAATCCAAATCAGGCATGCTGATGTCTTCGCCCGGTTCCGGCTCTGCTGGTTTCTCTATAATTGGTTCCAGCCTGGTTGGCTCAATTGTGGTGGGCGCGGCTTGCACCGGCTTTGGCGCATCGTTTGAAGGGGCCTTCAGGGCTTCCTGCAATTTGCGCTCCATCTCTGCAATTTGAGGGTCCTCTGNNNCNNNAACAGGAACAGCGGGAATTGGCTCAGGCGCGGCGCTGGGRGTTTCAACAACGATTGGTGCTGCTGCCACGATTGGTGCTCTTGCAGGAGCGGTTGTAGGGGGTGGAGGCGCAAGCGTTGGMGTTGGCTCAGGAGCCTGCGCTTGTTCGTTTGCTTGTGGAGCGCTCTGGGCGCGTGGTGCCTCAGCCCGTGTGGGGGCAGGGCGCTTGCCGGCCGGTTGGCGCGCCTGACGGTGGATGCCTTCTTCAACAACCAGATCGGTTGGGCCGCCGATCATGATGAGATGTTCGGTATTGTCGCGGCGCAGCAATATTAGCCGCCGCCGTTGATCGACAGGAATGGCCTCAAGAATAACCARTCTTGCGACGCGCCCGCGTTTTGCCGAAGGGCCACGCCGGGTGACCCGCCTGAAAACAAAGGCGACAAACAAGATGAGAAGCAGAACAGCTGCAAGGGCCAATGCCATGCGAACGGTCCTGTCTTCAGTCAGGGCTAATAATTGTTCAAAGATTTCCATAAATGCCGCTCCGGATTTCAGGCCCCATGGTTAACAGACACAGGCAAGAATTGCCGAGTATATWWTTRCCAAATGGTTAACATTCTSGACCCTTTACCCSAATTCGCAYCRTTWKGGGAYAAAATGTTAGGAAAWATTTGCCGGGTCTTAACAGTCTCTTAACCATAARGCGGCAAYATCTGCCTAACGTCAGGATGGCGGTTAACCTTCCTGTGCCGGTCGGTCGCCCAGAATGGTCGACGTCAGCACGATTATGCTGTCGTATCAGGAGCTTCAATGTCTCTGWCTGACCTTTCAATTTTATCCGCACTCAGAACCAAAATGGCGTGGCATCAGACCCGCCAAAATGTTCTCGCCGARAATGTTGCCAACGCCGATACRCCYGGATTTCGCGCCAGAGACCTGGAGCGTCCGGATTTCTCAGCGATGCTRGGAACCCGCAGMACCGGCARCTCTTCWATCATGCGCACCAATCCGATGCATTTGGGGGGCGGCGGTGCATCTTTGGCTTCATTCAGTTCCAGCGAAGACACGGATTATGAAGTGACGCCGGAAGGCAACGCCGTCAGCCTCGAAGGGCAGATGATGAAAGTTGCTGAAAAYCAGATGGATTACCAACTGGTGACAACCCTTTATTCCCGTAGCCTCGGCATGTTGCGGACAGCTATTTCAAGACGCGGCTAGGCTTGTTGCCTGACCGGTCGCATTCGAAAAATGGAGTCAATTCATGGATTTGATGAATTCCCTTAAAGTAGCAGCTTCGGGCTTGCGGGCCCAATCCAACCGGATGCGGGTCATTGCGGAAAATCTGGCCAATGCCAGTTCAACCGCAAATACCCAGAATGGYACGCCATATCAGCGGCAAATTCCCACTTTCATCACCGAAATTGACCGGGCCAGCGGCGCCCGTGTGGTGCGGCCCGGTAGTACCATCCTTGACCTGTCCGATTTTGGCTCGCGGTTTGATCCCGGCCATCCAGCTGCAAATGAGCAGGGTTATGTGGCAACGCCGAACGTCAATACGATGATCGAAGCGATGGATATGCGCGAAGC
>JAESRU010000237.1 GCA_016764455.1 Hyphomicrobiales bacterium
AGGTTATTCCTTACCCGTTTCAAAGAAATTTTTCGTGAGCAACATTTCCTTTTTCAATAACCCTGATGCATCCCCTTTGACAGGAACATCGTCGATTAAACGGATAATTACTGGCTGGTATTGCGGGAACTTCCGTAACTCATATAAAGCAGCCATTTTACCCGAAATTGAGTTATTTGCCTGAGCCAAGGTATCCATTAGTTCATAAAAACGCTCATATTCCTGATGTTGAATTTCTCTCCGCCTATCCGACACATACCGATAAGCAGACCAGGAAAGCACCATCAACGGAAGAACTATTCCACTCCAAGCAATCCATTCCATTATCGATTCAGGCATCACGCCCACCAATTAKCGGGTTTWGCATCAAAGCCYGCCGCGTCTTCAACAACACCGCCGACCCGGAACAGGGTTTCTTCGTCAAACGCCTTGCCGATCAGTTGCAGGGCAAGCGGGGTGCMTTCGCTGGATAAGCCCGCAGGAACTGCAATCGCAGGAAGGCCTGCCATATTCACGGTCACGGTRAAAATATCRTTCAGATACATGGCMAGCGGRTCATCGCTTTTTTCATCAATGCCAAAGGCTGCCGTTGGCGTCGCCGGTGTCAGGATGGTATCGACGCTCTCAAACGCCCGCTCRAAATCGCGCTTGATCAAGGTCCGCACCTTTTGCGCTTTCAGATAATAGGCGTCGTAATAGCCTGCCGACAGCACATAGGTCCCGATCAGAACCCGACGCTTCACTTCGGCACCAAAGCCTGCGGAGCGGGTTTTCTCGTAAAGATCGGTGATGTCTTTGCCCTGCTCGCGCAGCCCGTATTTCACGCCGTCATAGCGGGCGAGGTTCGATGAGGCTTCCGCCGGTGCGACAATATAATAAGCAGGCAACGCATACTTTGTGTGTGGCAGGGAAATATCGATAATCTCGGCCCCGGCCGCTTTCATCCAGTCGATGCCCTGCTGCCAAAGCGCTTCGATCTCGCTGGACATGCCATCAATGCGATATTCTTTGGGGATGCCGATTTTCATGCCCCGGATATCGCCGGTTAGCGACGCTTCAAAATTTGGCACCGCAATATCGACAGACGTTGAATCTTTGCTGTCATGCCCGCACATTGAGCCGAGCATGATGGCCGCATCACGCACGGTGCGCGTAATCGGCCCGGCCTGATCGAGCGAAGACGCAAAGGCTGCAATGCCCCAGCGCGAACAACGCCCATAGGTTGGTTTGATGCCAACGGTGCCAGTGAACGCTGCCGGTTGGCGGATAGACCCGCCGGTATCGGTCGCGGTCGCGCCCGGAAAAAGCCTGGCAGCAACGGCCGCTGATGATCCGCCAGACGATCCGCCTGGAACTAACGGTGTGTTTGAACCTTCACGCCGCCACGGATTGATGACGCTGCCATAATAGCTGGTCTCGTTGGACGACCCCATCGCGAATTCATCGCAATTTAGTTTGCCCAGCATCACCGCCCCGTCGCGCCACAAATTTGCGGTTACGGTGGATTCGTAAGGCGGAATGAAGCCATCAAGAATATGGCTGGAAGCTGTGGTCAAAATCCCCTCGGTGCAGAATAAATCCTTGATCCCGAGCGGAATGCCTTCAAGCGGCCCGGCTTCGCCTTTCGCCAACCGCGCGTCGGAGGCTTTCGCCATCTCAAGCGCTTTTTCCGGTGTCTCGGTCACAAAGGCATTGAGATCCCGCGCCGCTTCAATGGCGGAAATCGAGTCCGCAGCCAATTCAGACGCGCTGAAAGATTTCGCAGCCAGCCCGTCGCGCATCTCGGCAATCGTGAGGTCAGATAATTTGCTCATCCGCCCTACTCCACAACTTTGGGAACAACGAAGAAATGATCTTCGGTTTCAGGCGCATTGGCGACCACTTTTTCTGAATACCCACCATCGGTCACTTCGTCCTGGCGCTTTTTCAGATCCATCGGCATAACGCTGGTCATGGGCTCAATGCCTTCGACATCAACCTCGTTGAGCATTTCAGCCCAGTCGAAAATCTTGGACAATTCACCCTCCAGCCGCGCCGCTTCATCGTCGGTCACAGCGATGCGGGCAAGCCGGGCAATTTTCTGCACGGTCGCAGAATCAAAAGACATATCACTACCTGTAATGGTTATTCGTGTTTAGTTGCCGCACTGATATCATTGCCAGCCCCCCGCCTCAACAATAATGACGGAGGATTTTGCAAATTTGGTCGCAGCCTAAATCTCGATCACATCGCTAACATTCGGCACCAGAACATTATGCCCGTTCATGGCCTGAATGAATTTGTCGGCGGATGGTTCGATAATCGGGAATGTACCGAAATGGCAGGGAAAAATTGTCTCAAATTCAAAGAACTTCTTGCACGCCATGGCCGCAAGTTCGCCGCCCATGGTGAACCGGTCGCCAACCGGAACGATGCCGATGGTGGGTTTGTAAATTTCATTGATCAGCGCCATGTCGGAAAAGATATCGGTATCCCCCATGTGATAGAGAATTTTGCCCGGTTCTGCTTTGGATGTGAGGATCAGTCCCGCCGGATTGCCAAGATAGACCGGTACACCATCCACCATGGTTGAGGACGAATGCCACGCCTGCACGAAGGACAGCGTGAAATCATCAAACTCGATGGTGCCGCCATGATTACCGGGGCTTATGCGCTTAAGGCCCTTGCCATTCAGGTACATGCATATCTCAAAATTAGCGACCAGCATCGCCTCATTGTCGGCGCAGATTTTCATCGTATCGCCCACATGATCATCGTGCCCATGGGTCAGCGCCACATGGGTAGCGCCCTTGGAAGCTTCCGCCACATCGCCGCTAAAACTGGGGTTCCCAGTCAGGAACGGGTCGAACATGATGACGCTTGAACCGGTTTCAACACGAAACGCCGAATGGCCTAACCAGGTGATTTTCATAATAGTCGCAGCTCCCAAAAATCCGATATTTGTTGCAGGCAGTATAGGCATCAATCTGGCGGCGGCAATATTTCCCTGCGTTCACAACCAATTCAGCACCGTCATTCCGGACAAGCATCACCATCGTTCTGGATTCCGGCTTTCGCCGGAATGACGGAGGTGGTGTATGATTTTCTGGAAAATTCGACACCCCACCAGTGCTGGCAGAGATTGCCTTCACGTGCTACCTCACCCCGATGCAGGACAAAAACACCAACACGGTCGAAATCACGCTTGAGCAATTGGCGCAAACTTTGTCCTATGGTCAGGCTATTGCAGGGCTTGACCTTGGCTCCAAAACCATCGGCGTCGCTGTATCAGATACCAGCCGGATGATCGCAACGCCGCTGACAACGATCAAACGCACAAAATTCCAGGCAGATGCCGTCGCCCTACTCGATATTTGCAAAGACCGAAGCATCGCGGCTTTGGTACTCGGCCTGCCGCTCAACATGAACGGCACCGAAGGTCCCCGCGTACAGGCCACCCGCGCATTCGCCCGAAATTTACGAAAACTCACCGACCTTCCAATCGTATATTGGGACGAACGCCTCTCAACCATCGCTGTAACGCGCACCCTGCTGGAAGCCGATACCAGCCGTAAAAGGCGCAGCGAAGTCGTAGATAAAATGGCAGCCGGGTATATTTTGCAAGGCGCGCTGGACCGGCTGGCGCGGATTTAATCAATAAAGTCGGATCACCGTTCTTGTAACGCCAGCCGCACACCGAGCGCACAATAGATCGTTCCAAGCACCCTGCCTTGCCATTTCAAGACGCTCGGTTTTTGTTGCAAATAGCCGCCAACACGCCCTGCACCAAAAGCAAAAACCAATGTGGCCAACAATCCAAAAACAACCATTATCACCCCGAGAATGGCGAGCTGTAGAAACACTGACCCATTTTCCGGTTTCACAAATTGTGGCAGGAACGCCAGAAAAAACATTGCTGTTTTYGGGTTCAGGACTTCCGCCAAAATTGCCTGCCTRAAGGCMTTCCGGGGTGTCAATATAGWGGATTGCTTACCTGGRCCTGTYTGCACTTTTTCAAAAATTGCYTTTATGCCGAGATAAACCAGATACGCAGCACCCAGATATTTCACAATTGTGAATAAAAATGTGGACGCCAAAATGAGGGCAGAARTGCCAAACACGGCAAACGCTGTGTGAAACAAATCACCAACAGCGATTCCCAACCCGGTGGCGATGCCAACCCTGGTGCCCGAACTGGTTGCTCGTGCAACGGTTAAAATTGTCGCGGGTCCAGGAAAGAAAGCAAACCCGAAAGCAATGGCGACATAGGCAATGAGTGTGGATTGATCGATCAATTTTCTCTCCTGAATACAAATCCAGCCTATTTCATCTCAGCCATCGCATGCTGAACATTGAAATTTCAAACAGTTTAGCACAGGAATTTCACCAAGCCGCTTGCTGAATTAGCGAAATACACTTATAGGTCCGATTTTAATGACTGCGCTCACAAATCATACTCTGGACGATTTCCCCCACCGCCACTTGTTGGGCATCGAAGAATTATCCGCTCCCGACATTATTTATCTACTGGATCTCGCCGAGCGCCAGGTCGAAATCGGCCGCAAGGTTGAGAAAAAGACCAATATTTTACGCGGCCGCACCCAGATCAATTTGTTTTTTGAAGCCTCAACCCGAACCCAGTCATCCTTCGAGATTGCCGGAAAGCGCCTTGGTGCCGATGTCATGAACATGTCGGTGGCTTCATCCTCKGTGAAAAAGGGCGAAACCCTGCTGGATACGGCATCAACCCTGAACGCCATGAACCCGGATATTCTGGTGGTCCGGCACCAATCAGCCGGCGCGGTACATCTGTTGGCACAAAAGGTAGAATGCGCAGTCATTAATGCCGGTGACGGCGCGCACCAACACCCGACACAGGCCCTGCTCGACGCCCTGACCATCCGCCGCCACAAGGGACGCTTGGATAACCTCATTGTGGCGATCTGCGGCGACATTCGCCATAGCCGGGTCGCGCGTTCAAATATCCAGCTGCTCAATTTGCTCGGTGCGCGGGTGCGGGTCATCGCCCCATCGACGCTTATGCCACCTGCTGTGGAACGTCTCGGTGTTGAAGTTTACACTGATATGCGTAAAGGTTTGGAAGACGCCGATATTGTCATGATGCTGTGGCTTCAACATGAACGCATGGGCGGATCATACGCACCATCGGTGCGTGAATATTTTCATTTTTTCGGGCTCGACGAAGAAAAACTTT
>JAESRU010000238.1 GCA_016764455.1 Hyphomicrobiales bacterium
GCCGGTGTGCTGGCTGCCTGTCATAAAATTGCGCCATACGTCCAATAATAAACCCGTCCAAAGCTACCTGGTCAGTAATATACCGTAGGTATTCCGGTGGCGGTGGCTCGGGCGTGTGCATGACAATGAAACGATGAAGGCCTGTTTCTTGGCGCTCCCGCATAAAGGCGATAGCGCCATCATCTGTCACTCCTGGCAACAAAATGGTCTTTCGGTTTTTATCAAAGTGGATTGATACCGCCCCCCACGCCTGGCCTACATGCTGAAAGGCTGAAAAATATCCGGTTTCAGAACCGGCGGTGAATTCAAGTCGAAACCATTTGTTGAGAGAGGTTGAATGTTCAGGATGCGGCCTGGGCGTTTTCTGGTTAGTTTCGATTAACCCGATATTATTTTCCGGCTTGTTGAAAAAACTTCCGGCATTGATTTTTGCCTCGGCTTCGATAATCCTGTTTAAAGAAACCATAGCCTGGGTTTGCAGAACTGCTTCCAATTCGGCTACCGGTGCAAAAACCAGCCTTTTTGTTTCCTTCTTCGAAAAGCCCTCCGGCAAGCAGGAAAAAACCACATCAATCACGGTTTCAAGCTTGTTTCCCGGAATGGTGCCAGGCTTGCGATCATCTGAGCCATGCCCCCACCATTGCAAGGTCGATGCCTCGCGATCAAAAACTCTGGCGATTTCTTCTAAGTTTTTGAAATGGCCGTAGTCGATCAGCAATCGCAGTTTCCTGCCAAGGCCAGGAACTTCTATGCCCGCCATCGCCGATTCCTTTGCCAGACGCCCTCTGGATCATGTCTGGGGACAGCATAAACGAGAGATGCAATCAATTAAAGCCTTTACACGAAGGAGATAATTGTCATGGCAACAGAACATAGACGCAAAAACAAACCCGAACGCATAACCCCAAGGGAAAAAATCCCTTTCGAAAAGTGGTCGTTGGTTGTCTTTACATTTGGCACCGGCGCTTTGGTATTATTGGCACTATTGAATTTAATGACAGACACCGGTGCAATCGCGGTTCTTAAAGCCTCGGTTATGGCAGGCAGTGCCATGCTGGTTTCATATGCTGTCAATCGCTTTGCTATTGAAAAAGGTACGGTATTAACCGCCACAGGATTTACCTTTGCCGGTGTGGTTAGCGTATTTTCCATGCTGACTGTCGGCATCGGGCTCTACGCCGCCACCTATTCCGGCCTGACGATCAGTTCCGTTGGTGAGTTGCAACTTCAGGAACATGGCAGCAAATATGCCCGTATCATTGGGCAGCGTAATAGAACCGCAGCAGAAGCCGGTCGCCTGGTTCCGGTTGTCAGAGCCAATGAGGCCGAGCTTGTCCAGTATATAGAATGCGAGGAGAGCGAATCCTGCATCTCAAGACGCGGCGATGGCGGGCGTGGCACGGTTACACGCGCACTGGAAACAAAGGCGCGCCGCGCCAATACGATTGTTAAGCAACTGGAAGCGGGAGAGATTGTTCGCCAGTCGGCTCTGGCAAGTCTCAATAAGCTTCTGGCAAATTATCAGAAAACCCTGGGTCAAACCGACAAACCGCTTGAGGAGCGCCGTCAGAAACTTGTCGGCATCAATGCGGAAATTGACCAGACGCTCAGCACCTTGGATGAAGCGTTGCCGGTCGCCTTATTACGCGCCTATGCGAATGAGCTCGAATCCGGTGTCATAATTGCCGAGCGTCCGGTTGCGACAAAAGCCATAAACGCCATTCTGGCAAAACATGCGCAAAGCCTGAACTCGGTTTTATCAACTCTTGCAACCGGCGATCAAACCCTGCCAACATTTCCGCCGCGCGCCGGGGTTTCTTCCACCTTCAAATATATTGGCCACTTTTTACCAATTGCGATTTTGACGGCGGCTATCGAGCTTATTTTTCCACTGACGCTGTGGACATATGTGCTGCTCGGCATTGTCTGGGCAAAGTATCAGGCTGATCCACCGCATCGGCCGCAACAAAATGGTGGCAAACCCGGATCGGACAATAATCCCGACAGGAAGCCCAACCGTAATCGTCGCAGGCGCAATAACCACAAGCGGGGTGAGTGATGTTTGAGAATGGAAACGGCTTACCTGTTAATGGCGGTGTCATCGTCGCCGGATTGATTTATGTCGGTGTCTCGATGTTTGTGACCGGCCCGGTTGTTGGTGAGCGCACAATTGCCAGATCGGGCTGGGATCAGCAATGTAAAGCTGCATTAAAGTCCGAGATCGTGGCGCAAGCACCTGCGCCAACATTCACACCAAGGCTTAATTGCAATGCTGTGATGGGATTATTTGGCACCCAGGGGCAAGCGCTGTGCCGCCAGTATGGTGAGAGATTGCTGCCATTTGCCAACCAACTGAATGAGCTTCAATCACGCAAACAGGCTTTGCAGCAAAGACGTATGTCTTTGGCAATCTCGCAAAGCAAGAACCGTTGTGATTGTGCCGCCGCCCTGACACTGGAGCAAGCCCGTGTGCCGTTGGCTCTTTATGCCGGATCAATCCGAATGGTCACACCGCCTGCGATTAAGAACCTCAAATCTGAACTCATTTCTGCGCTGCGTTCACCGCGCTGTGCGGTGACAAGGATAACGCCATGATTATCGGCTCTGTAAATATAGAAAACGGTGCGGTAGTCACCCACCGCGATTCTTACCTGCTAAAAAACCTAAGCGTGGTTTCGGTTCGTCGGCCTTTCCTCGGCGGTGCGGTTTTACTGGGTTTATCCTTTGGTGGTTTCTCAATCGCCTTTGGTGATCTGCTTTTCCCAGGTGAGATTGCAGGTATTTTAGGTCTGTCGGCTTTTGCCCTCATTGCCGGTGTGCAGGTCGGGCAATTAAAACTGCTATCGCGTGATTTGCGTGGCAGTGAGTTGGCTGATGCCATCTGGGGGCAATATTCCAGCCTCAACCTCATCCGCATGAAAATTGTTCAAAGCCTGAATGCCGGACCTGAAAGGGAAACCTCATGACCCCAGATCAAAAGCCAGCCTATGGCACAATTATTCAGATCAATGCCAAGCTTCTCTATGCGCTCTTCCTTGCCGCGCTTGCATATTTTAGCTGGCCAACAAACCCCAAGTGGTGGGGTTTTGGATTTATCTCCGTCACATCCGGCCTCGCCTCCCTTGGCCTAATCATTGAAGCCATTCGCGCCATGGCACAACTTTTCACCCGTGACAAAGTGATGGCCGAATATATGGCACAAGGCAACAAGCCAAAATCTTCTGACCTTACTTCTGAAGATGCTCTTAAAGATGCGGGGATGAGATAATGGCTCAATTTGTAAGACGTGTCATCGGTATGGGCTTTGATGGCAAGCCGATCTATGCGCCCAAACACGCGCATTCTCTTTTGTTGTCCGCTGCCGGTGGCGGCAAGACCACATGTGGCGCGGTGCCATGGTTACAATCATTAATTGCTGATTATGCCCGCGCAATAATAATTGCAGATTCCAAGGAAGGTGAAATTGCCGCCCAGTGCGCAGATATGTGCGCCAAATACGGGCGTAAAGTTGCAATCATTGATGATTTTAATGTTCTGGGTGACGACAATCCTCATCTGATTTCTATCAACCGCTTTGGCGGTGTTATTCGCTCTTTTGCTAAGGACAATGGAGAGCTGATTTTCTCAACTGAGAATGCCTGCCACGCCCTAATTGAAGAGCCGCCACGAGATCAGCGTAACGCTTATTGGCGTGATGAGCCGCGCACAATAATTGAATTTGCGCTTAATACATTGCTGGCGCGCAATCCTAGACTGGCAACACCAGGCGGTGTCTGGTCGCTAATCTCCAAGCCGGATATTTTAATTGCTGCCGCCAGCATAGAGGCCGATGAAGGCGATGAGGCGCTCGCAGCTCTGGCCTTGCATGTGCTTGGCATGCAGAAAAATGAAGAACATTTCCCGCAGCACAGAGCGGCGGCTTTAAAATCTTTGCGTATCTATGGCGCTAAAAGTGCACTTAATCTGGCTGGTGTTGATGCCACCCATACCCATGAGCAATTGATCAAAGAGCATTATGTAGTCTTTGTCGTTGGTCCGGTACGGCATATGGAACGGCTCGGCGCTGATTATGCCCTGCAACTGCAATCCTTCATGGAAGTGGTGCTTGGCGGCAATTGCGGGCCGGTCACATTTCTACTAGACGAATTTACCAATGCGCCTTTGAAGGCACTCATTTCCCAGCTTACCACCATGCGCGGATATGGTGGCACCTGCCATATGATTGCCCAATCACGCTCGGAAATTCAGCGTAAATATGGTGACAAAGAAACTGCCACGATTGAAGAAAACGCTGTGATTAAACAGTGGTTCGGTTTTTCTTCATTCGAAGAAGCCGAGCGCGTATCACGCGCCATGGGCGAAACTCAGAATGTCTCCAGTAATCTGGGCACTAATTCAGACAAGCTGGATTTTTCCAGCAATTTTAGCACCGGCAAGGAACGCTTGTTCACTGCGGATGAGCTTATGCGTCTGCACCATGACGAGCAAATTATCCATGTGAAAGATGTCGGTTTTATTCATGCTAGGAAAATCAAGCAGAACGAGATAGCTCCCTTCTGCCATGACCTCGGAGACAACCCGCTTGAAGGCAGCAGATTAGCCCCTGAGCCAAAGGTGACTTTGCCCACGCCAAAGAAGGGGGGGAAATCATGAGAACGGGTTTCTTGCGTGCCAGTTATTTTGTCTGGATCATTGTTCCGGTCGCACTCTATCTGACATTTTTAGCCATCGGCTTGCCGCATTTTATCTGGTCGTATGATTGGCGTGACAATGGCACTTATGACCCTTTTGCTAAACGCTATTACACTCGCTGCACCTATATCGGTCCTTACGGAAGCTTCACCGAGCGCTTTCCTGAAAACGGCAAATGCGACTGGTTTCAGTTTCATAAAAAACGGGGGAACAGCTAATGCGTTTCCACCAGTTTCAACCACGGCGTGACCTCGCGGCGTTTGAGACTGAGCTTGGCCGTCAACTCGTGGCGCACCATATATTTAAGCACTTCCAGCACCGTTTCGGGATCAACCTCTCCATCGGCAATCTGGCGGTCACAATGTGCGCGACGTTGAAGCACG
>JAESRU010000103.1 GCA_016764455.1 Hyphomicrobiales bacterium
TTCAACTGGAAAGGCGTAATTCTTCAGCCAGTGCATTAAGTGTTCGCCATAACCGCCGATAATATCGCTTTGCGGATAATGCACATGGGTATCGACGAACCCCGGCAGGATCAGAGCATCTTTATGATTGATGATTTGCCAGTTATCCGCATCAGGTGAAATTTTATCCCAATGATCACAAGCGACAATCAAGCCATTTTCCACCAGCAAACAACCATCGGCAAAATATGCAATTGCATTTGCATCACCTGTGGATCCGGGGTCGCGCAACATGTGTGCAATGCGTCCGCGATGGGCAATCCGGCTCATGGCAACTCCCCCAATTGCAATGGCGGATCAAGCGCAATTTCGCGGCAATCAACGGATTTTCCTTGGCGATCAATCACTAAAAAATCAGAAACCTCATCCAAAGCCAAAGAAAAATGATGCCAAGTACCGGCAGCAAAGTTCACCCCTTGGTTTGCCTGTGCCAGAAATACCCGAATACCAGTTGGCTCAAATTTTCCTTTGGGGGCAACCACCACCAAAAAGGGACGATTATTCAAAGGAATAAATGCTTGAGTGCCAAGATCGTGACATTCCATTTTGCGCAAAACTATCGGCCAAGCCAAAGGCGTGCTGCGAAAAATACTTAAACTGGCTTTGCCATCGCCAAATTGCAGATCGGCCAGCGCATCATATCTCTTTGTATTACCATCATTGATCAAAATCGGATCATTATCACCTATTTCTATCACCTGCCCRAAMWTGGCAAANTSCTNTGGCGKTTAASSKCTCTATGTTAAGYTGGTTGATCATTKCTTTTTTTGYTGCTCGATCCARTTGGCRATMAYTTGCCGCTCYTCATCACTCATCAATGTRTCACCACCCAAGGGCATGGTTTTTCCYACCACTACCTGATCATAAATGCCTGATGAAAATTGTTCGAACTGCTCTCTTGTATCAAGTATCAAACCCATAGGTGCTTCGTCAAATCTGGCATGGGTCGGGTTGGCGCTGTGGCATGCAGTACAATGCAGTTGCATTATTTCTTCAACTTGCGAGAAATCAATTTTGCCGATGGGCGCCGTGGTTTTTGGAACAGTGGCAGCAGCAAAAATCATCGTCGCGATAAACAAGCCAAAGCCAGAAAATAATACCGGATAAACCACTTTGTCTTTGTGGCGCAAATTAAAGAAATGCCTTATCAACACACCGCTTAAACTCAATAATGCCAATAATAACCAATTCAAATGATGGCCGGTTAAATTCGGATAATGGGTGGAAACCATTATCAATAATACCGGCAAGGTCATGTAATTATTATGGACGCTGCGTTGTTTGGCCATCACCAACAATTTGGGATCAGGGGTTTCGTCGGCCAACATAGAGGCAACTACGATTTTTTGATTAGGAATTATCACAAAAAATACATTGCCAGCCATGGCTGTGCCGATCATTGCGCCCACGTGCAAGAAGGCTCCGCGATCACTAAACACTTGCACCAAAATATAAGTGCTAAGGATTAAAAACCCGAACCATAAAACACCGGAAAACAGACTACTCATTTTGGTGGTTAGGCGGCAAATTATGTCATAAATAATCCAGCCAACGACCAGAAAACCAACACCGACACTAATGGCTGCTAATTGACTTAAATCGGCGCGCATCGGATCAATCAGATACAAATCTGCTTGCCAATAATACATCAAAATCATCAGGCCAATGCCAGAGAGCCAAGTGACATAGGCTTCCCATTTGAACCAATGTAAGTGATCCGGCAAATGTGCGGGAGCCACTTGGAATTTCTTCTTGTGATAAAATCCGCCGCCATGCACTGCCCATAAACCGCCGGATACACCGGGTTCTTTTTCTTGTGCTTCAGGACGCAGGGAATTATCCAGCCAAATGAAATAAAAACTGGAGCCAATCCATGCAATGCCAGCAATTAAATGCAGCCAGCGAACTGCTAGGCTCATCCATGGCAGAATATCAATTTCCATTTTTACTTTCTTTCATCTCTTGCAATAACTGAGCAGCAATCGCTACTGCAATTGTCCCTGCGTGGCGCGATGCAACCTTGACGCAGATCGCAGACCGTTCCAAAACCGCTAGCGCTGACGCCTTGGCTACATTGCTTTCAGCTCGATCCTTAATCACAATCCCAGATGAATATTGGCAGATGATTACCCGGCGCTATATCGCAAAAGCAATAGTCGAAGGCAAAAGGATCGGCGGTGCCAGCTATCCAAAAATTCCAACACCTGAAAACCCGTTCTCCGTTTGCGGCCTCCGCCGGATTTTCTTGTTGTTTTCAATAGGTGTGGCGGATGGGCTGTGGTCGGGGCGCTGTGGCCCGATACAGTCCGGTGTCGCCACGATCAGACGTTTTCTGGCGTGTAGATGTCGAAGCCAAAGGTCACGCTCTGTGGGCCAGCGTCGGACCCGGCGGCTTTTGATTTGATCATGGTCGCAATGGTCTCGCGCGCAAAGCGTTCTATGGGGTGCGATATCACCATCTTCAATGTACCGTCGATCAGGGCTTCGCGGGTCATGTCGCAGAGCTCAAACCCTACGGCGACAAAGCCGCTCTGTTTCTGAGCATCCCGCAGGGCAGCCAATGCGCCGGTTATACCGCCCCCGGATATAAACAGCCCACAGAGATCGGGATGATCCCGGAAAAGCGCCTCGACCATTTCGTGCGCAACGGCGGCGGATTCGTAGGTCGCCAGCGGTTCCAGAAGTGTAAAAGCGGTATTATTCTCCCGGAAGTAGGACCGGAACCCGCTCTCGTTTACTTCCTGATTCCGGTAGCGGTGGTTGCCAACAAGGATGCCGATCTCGCCCGGTATGCGGACCATGTTATCGAAAGCCCAGGCCGCCGTGCGCCCAACCATCCAGCTGTCGAGCCCGACGAAACTGACATTGGCGCGCGCGGTGAGTGGCGCGATCAACGCAACAACAGGGACGCCGCTTTCAGTTACCGAAGTGATCGCGTCGGCAACCCTTGGATGCTGAGCCGCGACCAGAGCCACACAATCGCATGTCTTTCCAAGAACCCTGAGGCGCGCCGCGACATTGTCCGGTGAGAGGTCGTCCAGATACTCCAGGGTCAATTCGACCTGAGTTTCTACATGGCGGTTGGCCTGCTGCCTCATCGCACCGCCCAGATTGCGATAGAAGGCGCTTCCCCCATTCTGCAGCAGAATACCAAGCCTGTGTGTTTCACGCCCCTTGCGAACGGCCCGCCCGATCGTTCCAAGCCCATAAAACCCAACATCCTCAGCCGTCGCCAGAACGTGCTCTCGGGTATGTTTTCGCACCGAATCTGGCCGGTTGAGGACCCGGTTGATTGTCGAGACGGACACGTCTGCGGCCTCAGCCAGGTCCGCGATTGTGAGGCGTTTCATGCGCTTGTCCTGCTTCATTATGATCAGCAAGGCACCATTATGACGCCAGCTTGAACCAAATTGAAACAAAAACTTCCACCGCCTTGAGACATACTTGTTCCAATTTGGGTCAGCGTTCTACACATCCAGCAGTCGCAGGCCTTGAATCCAGCGACCAATGCAGGGAGGGGCAATCAATGGACGATCTTGAGTACGGAACCCGCGACAAGCGCGGCAACTGGGCACCATTTCAGCCGGCTGAGCCTGCTCCGATCTGGCACCGGCCATTCAGCCCTGCAAAAGTGCTCGCCTGGATTCCCGAGTTTCTTTGGCCGTGGAACGCCTTTCATCTGGCCACTGCGCTCCTTTGGGTGCTGGTCCTGATCCCAAGCTGGGAAAGCCTCGCAACGCTGTCGCTGGCGAATTACGCATATCTTTACGGCTTGAACGCAGGCGGCATGTTCCTTTTCCTCGGCGGTTTTGAATTTGTTTACTACGTCAGGCGCAAGCAGGATAACCGGTTCAAATTCAACGGAAAGTTCCCCGCGGATCATCCGTCCGACGTGTTCTGGTTCAAAAGTCAAAACCTGGACAACTTTTTGCGCTCGTTTTTCATCACCATACCGCTCTGGACCGTGGTCGAGATCATCATGCTTTGGGCCTACGCCAACAGTTGGGCTGTCTGGTTGCCATGGACCACCAGTTGGCTCTGGCTGAGCTTCGTGATCCTGATCGCGCCGGCGGTGCATGAGGTCTATTTTTTCTGTTTGCACCGCGCGATCCATTGGCCGCCGCTCTACAAACACATCCACTCCGTTCATCACAACTCGATCAACGCGAGCCCATGGTCATCGCTGAGCATGCATCCCGGCGAGGGCGGGCCGTACATGGCGGAAGCGTTGCTGCACTTGCTGATCCCGTCCAATCCGGTTTGCGCCTATTTCACGCTGCATTCGGGGGGCTTTGGTGCGCTGAACGGGCATCTGGGGTTTGAGAAATTCGAACTGACAAAAAACACCACGCTCGATAGCCACGCCTATTTTCACTACCTGCACCACAAATATTTCGAAGTGAACTACGGCGGCGACGGCCTGATACCGCTCGATAAGCTCATTGCCACCTGGCACGACGGCACCAAAGAAGCGGACGAACGGATGAAAGCGCGCTTTCGCAGGAAAAAAGAACGCGTGAAGGCAAAACGGGCTTCCGCCTGATTGATGAGGAGAGACCACATGGCCGAATGGATTGACGCCTGCGCAACCGGTGACATTGACCCAGAGGAGGCGATCCGCTTCGACTTTGGCCCCCGGACGTTCATCATCGTGCGCGATCACGAAGACAATTATTATTGCACCGACGGGCTATGCACGCACGAAGAGGTGCATCTGTCAGACGGTCTTGTTATTGAGGCCACGATCGAATGCCCGAAACACGCGTCGATTTTTGACGTCACCAATGGCGAAGTTGAAACGCCGCCCGCATGTGAAAGCCTGCATACCTACCCAACACGCATAATAAACGGCCAAGTACAGATCGAGATTTGACCTATGTATCATAACCGCGCCGCGACAAGGCAGGTGTCCAGAAAACTGATGGCAGCTCAACAATGCAGATAATGCAACGGCTCGATCTGCAGAAAGAGTGGCTGAATCCCGGAAGACTCACCGTAGACTGAACCGGCGGAATAAAT
>JAESRU010000005.1 GCA_016764455.1 Hyphomicrobiales bacterium
GTATAGAGCGCCTTCACAGTGCCCGACGTGCCCACGGGCATGAAGGCGGGCGTTTGGATGTCGCCCCGAGGGGTATGGATAACACCGCGCCGTGCAGCATTATCTTCAGCCAGCAGGTCGTAACTGAATGAACTCACGAGGGGTCTTTCTCAGGAAAAATCAGGCAGGCATCGCCATAGGAATAAAATCTATAATCAGATTCAATGGCGTGGTTGTAGGCCGCCTTCATGCAATTTGTTCCTGAAAATGCCGATACCAGCATAAACAATGTTGAACGTGGCAGATGAAAATTCGTGATCAGCACATCGACAGCACGGAATTTATATCCAGGCGTAATGAAAATATCTGTTGGCCCTGAAAATGGATGAATGGTTCCGGTTTTGTCCGCTGCACTTTCCAACAAGCGTAACGATGTTGTGCCAACAGCAACAATGCGCCCACCATTTTTTCTTGTTTCGTTGATCTGATCCGCCAATTCCTGACTGATTTCGCCCCGTTCCGCATGCATTTTGTGGTTGTCGGTATCATCAACCTTGATTGGCAGAAATGTGCCCGCCCCCACATGCAAGGTGAGGTAACAGATATCGATTTTGGCACTGCGCAAATCGGTGATCAATTCGGGTGTGAAATGCAACCCGGCTGTAGGGGCTGCTACTGCGCCTTCATGCTTTGCATAGACCGTTTGGTAATCCGTCGCGTCCTGCTTGTCGGTCGGTCGTCTGCCCGCGATATAAGGTGGTAACGGCATTTCGCCGATTGCAGCGATTGCGTCATCCAGGACACTACCTGCAAAATCAAAAGCCAACGTGACTTCGCCGGCATCGCCACGGGCTTCTACAAGGGCGTCGAGATTACCGCTAAAGCAAGCATTCCCCCCCCCGGCCCATTCCCCAGAAAAGTTGATCCTGTCACCAACATGTAACCGTTTTGCTGGCCGCGCAAACGCCAACCAGCGTGATGGGTCCARCCGCATATGCAGCGTGACTTCGATATGTGCGGTCCCGCGATCTGCTTTGCGAATGCCGCGCAGCCGAGAAGGGATAACGCGGGTATCATTGGCTACCAGAAGATCGCCCGGTTGAAGCAAGCTTGTCAGTTGATGAAACGCATGATCCGATAGTACCGGTGCTCCGGACGGATCAACCATCAAGAGTTTTGACGCTGCACGGTCGTCGAGCGGCCTTAATGCGATATTGGATTTTGGCAATTCAAAATCAAACAGGTCGACAAGCATGCCGTKATRCTACCAGGAATTTTGGATCCGTCAGGAGTCCAGATCAGCGACAATTTTCATCGAGACGATTGAATCCGGATCTGCAACAGGTTCGCCGAGTTTAATCTTGTCGATATTTTCCATACCCGACACTACCTTGCCCCAGACTGTATATTGGCCGTCCAGGAAACGGGCGTCATCGAGACAGATGAAAAACTGACTGTCGGCGCTGTTGGGATCTTGCGAACGGGCCATTGAAGCAATTCCGCGAAGATGCGGCTCATCAGAAAACTCTGCTGGCAAATGCGTGCCCGAACCACCTGTTCCGAGACCTTGAGGGCACCCGGTTTGGGCCATGAAGCCCTCAATAACCCTGTGGAAAACGATGCCATCGTAAAACCCTTCGCGGGCCAGCCGCTTGATCTGTTCTACGTGTTTTGGCGCGAGGTCGTCGCGCATTTCAATGACGACTTCTCCCTGGGTGGTTTCCAAAAGAATTGCGTTTTCCGGATCCCGGACACTGACACTGGACATGCGTTTTCCTGTTTCTGTTTGTAAATTGCCAAACCCGGCTAATCGTCAGGCCGCGTCGGCTGCGACCTGTACCTGGATCATTGCGTCAGGGTTGCTGACTGTTCCGGAGCTTGAGTCACCTTTGGTGATATTGTCTATTTTTTCTATCCCGAAAACCACTTGACCGACAACCGTATATTGGCCGTTCAACCAATCTCCATTGGCGAACATGAAGAAAAACTGGCTATWTGCGCTGTTGGTATCTGGACCACGCGCCATGCCAACCACGCCGCGTGTAAACGACCGATCTGAGAATTCCGCTGTCAGATCAGGCATCGACGATCCGCCGGTGCCGGTTCCGGTCGGGTCGCCGGTTTGTGCCATGAAACCACTGATAACACGGTGGAATTTGTGGCCGTTGTAAAAACCCTGGCGGGCCAATGTCCTGATCCGGTCTGCGTGATTTGGCGCAACATCAGGAAATAACTCAACGACAACAAGGCCGTCTTTGAGTTGAATACAAATTACATTTTCCAGATCTCTGTCACCGGCTGCCGCCTGGCAACCTGGTATCTGGCCAACCACTGGTGGCACATTGGTGTCTTCCAGTTCTTCCGAACCCGAACACCCAGCCAGCAGCAGGATCGCTCCTGCAACAGCGTAGAATAGTTTCATTTGCCTAGCCCCTTTAACACACCGCATTTACAAAAATTTACAAAATTATCGGGCAAATTTTCCCCGCAACATATCTACCACATGTCCGGGTACAAATGGTTGCACATTTCCATCCATGGATGCAATCTGTCTTACCAAACTTGATGCAATATGTTGCACACCCGGAGACGCCGGTAGAAATATTGTCTGCACGTCCGGCATCATTTCACCGTTCATCCCGGACATTTGCATTTCATACGTGAAATCTTCCGTATTGCGCAATCCCCTTATCAAAAAACCGGCCCTTTCGGCTTTTGCCGCATCAACAACCAAACCGTCAAATGTGACGATATCGAATTCGATATTTTCGGCTTTGGCGATGGTTTTCAGTTCGGTTTCCAGCATTTTTGTTTTTTCTTCGACGGAAAAAACCGGCTTTTTGCCGTGATGCACGCCGATCCCGATGACCAATTTGTCAAACAATGATGCGGCACGCCGAAAAATATCAATGTGACCATTAGTTACGGGATCGAAACTGCCGGGATAAAATCCAGTATTCATAATGCCCGTTCCTTTATCTTTCACCGCGTGCCAGTGCCAGCCAGAGGCCGCCACCGATCAAAAATGTACCAGATACCCGCTCGATCAAACGAACCCTGTTTTGCGCCAACATGGCACGGGCGCGCCCCGCCAACAGCGCATAAATGCTGTCAGACAGGCTAGCCACAACCATGAAAGTTACACCCAAAAGCGTTACCTGGAGCAAAAACGCGCCATTAGGGTCAACGAATTGCGGGATGAAAGCGCCAAAGAATAGCAGCAATTTCGGGTTCCCAAGAACCACGATAAATCCTTGCCAGAAAAACCCAAGGCGCGGCACCTTGGTTGATGAGGTATCGCCCAATTTTCCGTCCGAGCGCCAGAGTTTGATGCCGAGCCAGATCAGATAGGCGGCACCGGCGACCCTGATCCAGTCGAACCAGATCGCCATGGTTTCAACAAATGTTGTCAGCCCGGCCAGCAAAATCACAAGAACTAGCGTAACCCCCAATTGAGTGCCCGCCACATTCAGCAAACCTGCTTTGGTGCCATGGGCCAGGCTATTGGCGATAATGATGCTCAGATTCGGGCCTGGGACAATTGCCACCAAGAAAGATGCGAATACAAAGGTCAGATAAACGTCGAGACTAATGATCACGGCTAATACTCCAACCAATCAACTAAAACCCGGGTTTGCACGGCTATTCAGGTGCGGCTCCGGTTTCAGGTGCTTCGCCGCCATCGGTATCATCATCCATTTCGGCGTCATCCTCATCATCACTTTCGCCGATATGTTCAACGGCAACAACCCGTTCGCCATCGGCTGTATCGAAAATGGTGACGCCCTGGGTCCCGCGCCCGACAATACGCACGTCCTTGATCGGGCAACGGATCAATTGCCCGCCATCGGTGACAAGCATGATCTGGTCACCGTCTTCGACCGGGAATGAAGCTACCAACATGCCGTTGCGCTCATTCACGGTCATGGCGATGATGCCTTTGCCGCCACGCCCAGACGCGCGGTATTCGTATGACGAAGTTTGTTTGCCGTARCCATTTTCAGAAACGGTGAGGATAAATTGTTCWGCKGCRCCCATTTCGGCGTATTTTTCCGCGGACAAGGACGTTACTTCGAACACTTCTTCCGTATCCTCGGAAACCAGATCCGTATCATCTTCTTCGCCAGTCGCRGCKCKSCKRATGGCGTTGGCCTGTTTGACATAGGCTGCGCGTTCAGACGCTTCGGCTTCCACATGACGCAGRACGGTCATGGAAATTACATGATTGCCTTCCTTCAGCCTGATACCGCGCACGCCGGTTGAATTGCGTCCGGCAAATACGCGGACAGCGGTTACCGGGAAGCGGATACATTGGCCGCTGGCGCTTGTCAGCAAAACATCATCTTCTTCGGTACAAATCTGCACCCCGATAATAGAATCGCCTTCATCCAGCTTCATGGCGATCTTGCCGTTGCGGTTGATCTGGATAAAATCTGTGAGGCTGTTTCTGCGCACTGTCCCTGATTTRGTGGAGAACATGACATGCAGATTTGCCCAGCTATCCTCATCATCAGGCAACGGCATTACGGTTGTGATGGTCTCATCTTGTTCAAGCGGCAGCAGATTGATCAACGCCTTGCCGCGTGCCTGGGGTGCTGCAACGGGCAAACGCCAGACCTTTTTCTTGTAAACGATGCCGCGTGACGAGAAAAACAGAATCGGCGTATGGGTGTTAGCCACAAACAATCGGGTAACGAAATCTTCGTCCCGCGTTGTCATGCCTGAGCGGCCTTTGCCACCCCGGCGCTGCGCCCGGTAAGTCGATAGCGGAACCCGCTTGATATAGCCGCGATGACTGACGGTCACGACCATGTCTTCACTCAGGATCAGGTCTTCGTCGTCAACGTCACCAGCATAATCGACAATTTCTGTGCGCCGTGGCGTGCCAAATTCATCCCTGATATCGACAAGCTCGGATTTGATGATGTCGAGAATACGTACACGGCTCCGCAGGATATCCAGATAATCGGAGATTTTTGTACCAAGGCCATTTAATTCGTCAGCAATCTCGTCGGCCCCAAGCGCGGTCAGGCGTTGCAGGCGCAAATCCAGAATTGCGCGGGCCTGGGTATCGGATAGTTTGTAAGTGCCGTCATCGTTGATCCTGTGGAGCGGATCATCGATAAGCGCCACCAAAGGCCCCATATCTTTGGCTGGCCAGTTGCGGGCTTTCAATTCCTGGCGCGCCGTTGCCGGGTCTGGTGCCGCCCGGATCATGCGGATGACTTCGTCGATATTGGCGACAGCGATCGCCAATCCGACCAAAACATGGGCGCGGTCCCGCGCTTTACCAAGCAGATGCTTGATCCGGCGGCCAACAACTTCTTCGCGGAACGCATTGAAGGCGACAATCATGTCGCGCAAATTCATTTGCTCAGGCCGCCCTGCATTCAGGGCTACCATGTTGCAACTGAACGTGGATTGCAGCGCCGAGAAACGATATAATTGGTTGAGAACGATATCAGCCATCGAATCGCGTTTTATCTCGATGACGACCCGAATGCCCTCGCGATTGGATTCGTCGCGAAGGTCAGAAATCCCCTCAATCCGTTTGTCGCGYACGGCTTCTGCGATCCTTTCGATCATTGTCGATTTATTGACCTGATACGGTATTTCCGTGATGAYGATTGCTTCGCGGTCTTTGCGGATCGTCTCGGTATGAACCCTGCCCCGCATAACAACTGAGCCGCGCCCGGTCTCGAACGCCGATCTTATCCCTGRGCGGCCAAGAATAATTCCACTGGTTGGAAAATCCGGACCAGGGATGATTTCAAGCAATTCTTCAAACGTCAGATCAGGGTTATCGATAATCGCGATGCTGGCATTGATCACTTCAACCAGATTGTGTGGCGGGATGTTGGTCGCCATGCCAACAGCAATACCGCCAGCACCATTGGCTAGCAGGTTGGGAAATCCGGCTGGCAAAACTTTTGGTTCAGATTCAGACCCATCGTAATTGTCGAGAAAATCGACGGTGTTTTTGTCCAGATCTCCAAGCAGAGCGTGGGCCGATTTGCCAAGGCGAATTTCTGTGTAACGCATGGCTGCTGGAGGATCACCGTCAATCGAGCCAAAATTGCCCTGCCCGTCCAGCAATGGCAGTCGAAGGGAAAAGTCCTGCGCCATCCGCACCAGCGCGTCATAGATCGACTGGTCGCCATGAGGATGATATTTACCCATAACATCCCCGACCACACGGGCCGATTTCCGGTAGGCCTTGTTCCAGTCATAGCCGCTTTCATGCATTGCATAGAGAATGCGGCGATGCACCGGTTTCAGACCGTCACGAACGTCAGGCAGCGCCCGGCTCACGATCACGCTCATGGCGTAATCGAGATAGGAATTGCGCATTTCCGTGACGATCGAAATAGGCTGAATATCGCCTTCTGGACGCGGGGGAATTTCTGGTTTTTTGGTGTCGGACAAGAGGGAATTCCAAGTCGGTTAGAATCGTCTGTTACAATATCCGAATTGGGACTTGATGGCGAGTCATTGACGTGCAAATCACGTGATAATAACCGTTATTTTTCAATTAGTTAGAATAAATAAAAATTGAATTTTGCATTTGAGCCAACAACGGCCGGTTTGCTTTACCTCATCTACCTGATAGCGTTTGACAGATTAGCAAAAACTGAGACCCCGCAATGCCGATTGATTACCTATTGAATGCCTTTGCCACGTTGTTCGTGACCATCGACCCGCTCGGCTTGGCACCGATATTTGCGGCCGTGACAGTTGGCCTTACACCCTCTGCCCGACGACGGACCGCAATTCGTTCGGTGATTATTGCAGCATTGGTTTTGCTGGCATTTGCCTTTTTTGGTGAAGGTCTTTTGGGGACGCTCGGGATCACCCTTGGTGCGTTTCGGATCGCGGGCGGGTTGATGCTGCTCTGGATCGGGTTCGAAATGGTTTTTGAAAAACGGACCGTGCGCAAACAGCAAACCGCTGACAATGCGGCCGCAGATCCGGTTGATCATGATTTGGCCGCCTTTCCGCTCGCTGTCCCTTTGATGGCTGGTCCTGGATCAATCACGGCCGTCATCCTGCTTGCTGGCGAAGCACGCAATGGTGAATGGTGGTTGCAGGCAATGCTGGCAGGAACTGTCATGACAATTCTGCTCATCTGCCTTTTTATATTTTTACTGGCTGGTATGATCGAAAAGGTGCTTGGGACAACCGGGCGCATAATTATGTCGCGCCTGTTGGGTGTTCTATTGGCAGCGCTTGCCGTACAATTTATTGTTGACGGTGTACGAGAACTTCTGGTCGCCTGACGGCNTTTTGACTAAAAATAATCCATAAATCAGATTGTAATGCGGGGAACAAAATGGCGTCTGGATCAAAAAAGGCGATTTTTGCCTCTATGGCCGGGAATGGCCTGATCGCGATCACCAAATTTGCYGCTGCCGGCTATACCGGTTCCTCCGCCATGTTGTCGGAAGCGATCCATTCGGTTGTCGATACCGGGAACCAGGTTCTGATCCTTTACGGCATGCACCGTTCCAAGCAAAAAGCGGATGCAACGCACCCCTTTGGTTATGGCAGAGAATTATATTTCTGGAGTTTTGTTGTTGCGATCCTKATTTTTGCACTCGGCGCCGGGGTCTCGATTTATGAAGGCGTCGATAAAATCCTCCGGCCTCATGAAGTCTCCAATCCCTTTATAAATTACATCGTGCTGGCACTGGCTTTCGTGTTTGAAGGCGCGGCTTCGTGGATTGCCGTGAAAGAATTTAATGCGGTCCGCAACGGGCGTAGTTGGATCAGAGCTATTCGAGACAGCAAAGACCCCGGGCTTTTTATCATCCTGTTTGAAAATGCTGCCGCAATGATTGGCCTGGTGGTCGCATTTGTCGGCATTTACGCGGCTCAATATCTGAACCTGCCGATGCTTGACGGGGTCGCCTCGGTTGGTGTTGGTATTGTGCTTGCGGTTACGGCGGTGTTGTTGGCTTACGAAACCAAAGCCTTGCTGATCGGTGAGGCTGCGGCTGAATACCTTGTGGAAGGCGTTGAAGATATTGTGGCCGGTGAAGATGCCGTTTGCCATATAAACGAGCTCAGGACCATGCATATGGGCCCAGACGACGTGCTTTTGGCATTAAGTCTGGATTTCAAGGATGGTATCGCGGTCGGGCGTGTTGAAGACTCGATCTACAAACTGGAAAACAATATCAAGAACCGGTTTCCGGAAGTGAAGCGGATTTTTATTGAAGTYCAGGCAGCCGAGCATCATGAAGAGATGCTGGAAACCGACAAGGAACGGGCACAGAAATCCTGATTAAACCAGATACGAATTCCCATAATTATGGGTTCTCATAACTATGAGTTCCTAGAACGGAATTTCATCGTCCATTCCGCCGCCACCGCCACTGCTGCCAGAGCCGCCACCAGATTGCATTGGGCCTGATGAACCAAAGTCTGACCCGCCGCCAGAGCTAAAGCCAGACTCACCACGGCCACCGCCATCGCTTCTGGTGTCAAGCATGGTCAGGGTCGAATTAAAGCCCTGCAATACAATTTCGGTTGACCAACGGTCCTTGCCTTCCTTGTCCTGCCATTTGCGGGTCTGCAACTGGCCTTCAAGGTAAATTTTGGAGCCCTTTTTCAGATATTGCTCTACGATTTTGCACAGACCTTCGCTGAAAATGACAACCCGGTGCCATTCTGTACGCTCGCGGCGCTCGCCCGAATTCTTGTCGCGCCAGCTTTCCGAAGTCGCAACACTCAAATTGGCAATAGGCCGACCGTCCTGGGTGCGCCTGATTTCCGGGTCTGCTCCCAGATTTCCAACCAGGATAACCTTGTTTACCGATCCCGCCATCTGAATACGCTCCTGTTTATCGTCGTCGTCACCATTCCAATTTGAACGGCGACATTATAATTATGAAATCACGCCAAACCATACCGCCAGATGCCTGAGAGCACCAGCAAAGCACATGATCTAAGCCAAGTTACCCACAAGTCTTGCGTACCTCCTCTATATATGTTCTTTTTTTGTTCTATTCAAGTTGATTCCAACGCACGTCACCTTAAAGTGGAAATTCTAAATACCGAGCCAGGGAAAACCATGTCTGACATTCGCAGCAAAGCCGTCCAGTTTCAGGAACTCCACAAGAATGGCACCTTTCTGATGCCAAATGCCTGGGATGCGGGATCC
Source organism: Hyphomicrobiales bacterium (assembly GCA_016764455.1). Classification (GTDB taxonomy): domain Bacteria; phylum Pseudomonadota; class Alphaproteobacteria; order Rhizobiales; family NORP267; genus NORP267. Next base: position 9,143 of record JAESRU010000005.1, read on the forward strand.
GCCAAAATTCTGGCGGCAGCCGGATTTTCAGCAATTGGGACCACGAGCGCCGGTATCGCGTTTGGTTTGGGCAAGCCCGATTATGTGGGCGCTTTGAGCCGCGACGAGAATATGGCTGCAATTGAAGCGATCTCAAATGCAGTTGATTGCCCTGTTAGCGCCGACACCGAAGATTGTTATGGGATAGACGCCGAAGGCATCCGCGACGCCATTGGATTGACCCTGCAGGCTGGCGCTGTTGGGGCAAGTATTGAAGATTCGCCGCGCGACAATACCGGCTCGCTTTACGATATCGAAGAAGCGGTGGACCGTGTTACCGCAGCCGTCGAAGCCGCCAATTCGCTTGATGTGCCGATTGTTCTGACGGCGCGAGCCGAATGTTATCTCACCCGGCATCCTGATGCGTTGAAAGAATCCATCAAACGGCTGAACCGTTACTGGGAAGCCGGCGCACATTGCCTTTATGCCCCCGGCCCTACCGACAAAGAGACGCTGGCGACGCTGGTTCGTGAAGTTGATGGCCCGATCAATGTTGTCGCCGGTCTTTCAGCTAATTCTCTCTCATACGCCGAATTGGCCGAGATTGGTGTCCGGCGGATCAGCAATGGTGGTGTGTTGGCGCGGTTAGCACTGGCATCGCTTCGCGAGGCTGCAAGGGAGATACGTGAATCCGGTACATTTTCCTTCGCCGCGAATGCAATTCCCGACAAAGATGCCAATGCGATCATGCGGGGACAAAAAGCCAAACCATGAATTTTTGCGTTTCAAGCAACTTGTTGACTTGTGACACGCCCCTTCAACGACTAAATCCAAGCTGACATGGCAATTTCAAAATACATATCGGTGCGCGGCGCCCGTGAGCACAATCTGAAATCGGTCGATGTGGACATTCCGCGCGACCAATTGGTTGTGATTACTGGCCTGTCTGGATCGGGAAAATCATCGCTGGCATTTGACACAATCTAYGCTGAGGGCCAGCGGCGCTATGTGGAATCATTATCCGCATATGCACGTCAATTTCTTGAGTTGATGAGCAAACCGGATGTGGACCTTATTGACGGGCTTTCGCCGGCGATTTCGATTGAACAAAAGACAACATCGCGCAACCCGCGCTCCACCGTTGGCACAGTCACCGAAATCTACGATTATATGCGCCTGCTGTTTGCGCGCGTTGGCATTCCATATTCGCCAGCAACCGGGCTTCCTATTGAAAGCCAAACCATCACCCAGATGGTTGATCGCACGTTGGCACTTGAAGATGGCACCCGGCTTTATTTRTTGGCGCCAATTGTGCGCGGACGCAAAGGTGAATATCRCAAAGAACTTGCCGACTTGATGAAAAAGGGTTTTCAGCGGGTCAAAATCGATGGTGAATTTTACGAAATTGCAGAGGCGCCCGCGCTCGATAAAAAATACAAACACGATATCGATGTTGTGGTCGACAGGATTGTGGTGCGCGAAGATATCGCTTCCCGATTGGCGGATTCCCTCGAAACTGCGCTCAAGCTGACCGACGGCATAGCCGTTGCGGAATATGCCGATAACAAAGACGGAGATGACGACCCCGAACGGCTGATTTTTTCGCAAAGGTTTGCCTGTCCGGTATCCGGGTTCACAATTCCAGAAATCGAACCGCGGTTATTTTCTTTCAACAATCCGTTTGGTGCCTGCCCGGCCTGTTCCGGCCTTGGCAAAGTTGCCCGGGTTGACCCGGTTCTTGTGGTGCCTGATGAAGCGCTTGCCCTCGATAAAGGCGCTATCGCCCCCTGGTCGAAATCATCCTCGCCTTACTATCAGCAAACTCTTGARGCYTTGRSSYTRCATTACGGGTTTTCCACGTCAAAACCCTGGTCGTCGCTACCAGAAAATGTCAAGCAGGTGATTTTGTATGGGTCCGGCACCGAGATCATCACGATCCGTTATGATGATGGCACCAAGGGGTATGAGACCAGCAAGCCGTTCGAAGGGATTGTCAACAACCTGGAGCGGCGTTGGAAAGAAACCGATTCCGCCTGGATGCGCGATGAAATTGAGCGCTATCAAACCGCGCAATTATGCGAAACCTGTAACGGCGACCGGTTGAAACCCGAAGCGCTTGCGGTTCGTATCGACGACAAGCATATCAGCCAGGTTGCCGGTTTTTCTATTCTTGAAGCTGCTGATTGGTTCAAAAATATCAGCAAAAAACTCACCCCCAAACAGAATGAAATTGCCAAACCGATCCTCAAGGAAGTGGTTGAGCGCTTGCAATTTCTAAACGATGTGGGATTGCAATATCTAACGCTTTCACGGTCTTCGCGTACCCTGTCAGGCGGCGAATCCCAACGTATCCGCCTTGCGTCCCAGATCGGGTCCGGCCTGACCGGCGTACTTTATGTGCTAGATGAACCGTCTATCGGGTTGCATCAGCGTGACAATGCCCGGCTTCTAACGACGCTGCGTCATTTGCGTGATTTGGGTAACACCGTGATTGTGGTTGAGCATGATGAAGATGCCATTCTGACTGCCGATTATGTGATTGATGTGGGGCCTGGCGCTGGCATCCACGGCGGCGAAATTATCGCCTCTGGGTCGCCGGCCGATATCATGGCGAATGACAAAAGCCTTACCGGGCAATATCTGACCGGCAAGCAGCAAATTCCCTATTCCACCACACGCCGCCCTATTTCCAAGACCCAGAAGATTGTTGTCGTCAACGCAACCGGCAACAATCTAAAAAATGTAACCGCTGAATTTCCGCTTGGCACATTTACCTGCGTCACGGGCGTCTCGGGCGGTGGCAAATCGACACTTTTGATCGACACTTTGTATAAAGCAGCTGCACGCAAAATTGGCAAAGCCCGGTCTTTCCCCGGTGATCACGAGCGGATCGACGGGTTGGAGTTGCTCGACAAAGTCATTGATATAGACCAATCCCCGATCGGACGCACGCCGCGCTCTAACCCTGCCACTTATACCGGAGCCTTCACGCCGATCCGGGAATGGTTTTCCGGACTGCCGGAAGCCAAAGTGCGCGGTTACAAGCCGGGGCGTTTTTCTTTCAACGTCAAGGGCGGGCGCTGTGAAGCCTGTAAAGGCGATGGCGTTTTGAAAATCGAGATGCATTTYCTACCGGACGTTTATGTGGAATGCGAACAATGCAAAGGGCATCGCTACAACCGCGAAACCCTTGAAGTTCAGTTCAAAGGCAAGTCAATCGCAGATATTCTGGATATGACGGTTGATGAAGGAGCAGATTTCTTCAAAGCCGTGCCAGCTGTGCGCGATAAACTGGTGACCCTGAAACGGGTTGGCCTTGGCTATATCAAGGTCGGGCAGCAAGCCAACACTTTGTCTGGTGGCGAAGCGCAGCGGGTCAAACTCGCCAAAGAATTGTCACGCCGGGCCACTGGCAAAACGCTTTACATTCTGGACGAACCAACCACCGGGCTGCATTTCCATGATGTTGCGAAATTGCTCGAAGTTCTCCACGAATTGGTGGACCAGGGCAATACGGTCATTGTCATCGAGCATAATCTGGAAGTTGTTAAAACCGCAGACTGGATCATCGATATGGGTCCGGAGGGCGGAGATGGTGGCGGCGAAGTCGTCGCAATCGGCAGGCCCGAAGACATTGCCGAAGCGCCGGGAAGTTATACCGGTGAATTTTTGAAGGCAGWTTTGAAAAAGAAATTTGGGAAATCCCGGCAAGCGGCCGAATGATCAGGCGCGCTGGCGGTTTGCCGCCGGGGTTATGCCCGGATACGGAATATCGAGATCCTGGCGTTCTTCATCAAATTCATACCAATCGGCCAATGGAATAACGACAGGCTCAACACCATTGTCATGCCACCAGGAATCGATCGCCCATTCTTCATTGTTTGAACGAAGTTGCAGAACCGCAGTCCAATGTGGCCAACTCCCGTCAAGCCAATAGCCGCGCACTTCAGGGCGGCGAACCTTGTGATAATTCAATAATCCGTTCTGCTCCATCACCAGCAAATAGCTTGTTGTGTTGGCAGATTCGTCGATGCAATCCTGCTGGGTTTTATCCCCAATACCGCCGCGTTCAATTTCAGCRCGGTCTKCRGAMGCGCCTGTTACCGCTCCGGTTCKAATTTCCAGATAGGAAACYGCCATCTGRACRCCTTGGCGCTCRCCTTCCGGGGTATCTTCAACGCCTGCAAAAATCGCGCGCAGTTTTTCCATATCCTGTTGGTTGATATTCACCTTGGTTTCAAACCGGCATCCATAGCCATGGCAGACGGAAACCAGATTGCCACGTGGCGGGGTCAAATCGAAATTATAGAAATAGTCGGTTGGCAAACCATCGCGCGACGAAACGCACCCGGCGATCAAAGCGGTCGCGGTCAACAACCCAACCAGAGATTTTGTTTTACGCAGCGTCATAATCCGACCTTCAAGCCCCGTTTGGATACCGGGTCCGGTACATTTCATCCGAACTGGTATTTCTCCAGTCCTCAAGCAACATTACCAATGGTTCGTCACCGTTAGAAAAAATCCATGAATCGATGGCATATTGACCACCATTGTCTTTTTCAATCACCACCGCTGTTACATGGGGGTAGCGGCCATCGAGCAAAAACCCTTTGGCGATTGGGTGGCCTATTGTGTGGTATTTCAACAATCCCTGTTCGCGCAGGAACATCAGATAGCCGGTTGTATTTGCGGCTTCATCGATACAATCCAATTGGCTGGCATCGCCAGGATTCAATAAATCACGATAATCACCGTCATCGGCCGTCCCGGCATAAGGAGCAACACGGTTTTCAAACCAGCCAATGACCGTTGCAATTGCTGCTCGTTCGCTTGCCGCATCAACACCACCCGCCGCCATCATCTGGCCTATACGATCGATATCGCTTTGATCAATCGCAACGCCGGTTTTCAATCGGCACTCGTATCCATGACAAACATTGACCCTGTKGCTATCRGGAAGGCGAACGGCATATGAATTTAGATATATTTCGGGGCTGCGCATAGTCGGGTCACTACAGGCACCGACCAAAAGCGCTGCCGAGACCAGTAATCCCGATACCCGCAATCTGGTTATATTTCTTGCTAGGTGCACCATACAACCGAAACCCAAACCCTGCTAAAACCTGAAAATACATAACATGGAAATTTTCTTGAAAAAATCACTTTCACTTGATTGTACATATCTTCATTCGCGCCTATTTTCCCGTTTATGAAAAACAATAATGAAAAAACACCTGTCCATGTGATCGGTGGTGGTTTGGCCGGTTCAGAAGCGTGTTGGCAATTGGCGCAAGCAGGGGTCCCCGTTGTACTTCACGAAATGCGCCCGGTACGTCCTACCGAAGTTCACCAGACAGAGGGACTGGCCGAACTGGTTTGTTCAAATTCTTTTCGCTCTGATGATGCCTTGAACAATGCGGTTGGGCTTCTCCACGAAGAGATGCGCCGGTGCGGATCTCTGATCATGAAAGCTGGCGACGAACACCGCGTCCCTGCCGGGTCTGCGCTCGCGGTTGACCGCGAAGCATTTTCGATGCGCGTTACAAAGGCGCTGGAAGATCATCCCAATATTGAAATCGTTCGTGAGGAAATAACTGAATTCCCACCCGAAGACTGGGGTTTGACGATTATCGCGACCGGGCCCCTCACCTCACCGGCTTTAGGCAAAGCGATCCAGGACGTTACCGGGGAAACCGAATTGGCGTTTTTTGACGCCATCGCGCCAATCATCCACCGCGACACGATCAATATGGATGTTGCCTGGTTCCAGTCGCGTTATGACAAACAATCTCTGGATGGACTGGAGGGACCTGGTGGTGTCGGGGCGGATTACATCAATTGCCCGATGGACAAGGCGCAGTATGAAACCTTTATCGCTGCGTTGATTGATGGCGAAAAAGCAGACTTTCAGGAATGGGAAAAAGACACACCCTATTTTGACGGCTGCCTGCCGATTGAAGTGATGGCGGAACGCGGCGTCGAAACATTACGGTTTGGCCCCATGAAACCCGTGGGCCTCACCAACCCGCACGACCCGGACGTGAAATCCTATGCGGTTATTCAGCTCCGCCAGGACAATGCATTGGCGACGCTTTACAATATGGTCGGGTTTCAGACAAAGCTTAAATACGGCGATCAAAAACGTATTTTCAATACCATCCCAGGTCTTGAAGATGCCGAATTTGCGCGTTTGGGCGGCCTGCATCGCAATACATTTTTGAATAGCCCTTCCCTGTTAGATGAGCAATTACGATTGCGTGCAGAACCACGCATTCGGTTTGCCGGACAAATTACAGGCTGCGAAGGCTATATCGAAAGCGCMACGATTGGCTTGTGCACSGGCCGGATGGCGGCAGCAGAATGGCTGGGAGGATCGTTACCTGCGCTTCCTCCGACCACCGCCATGGGCGCTTTGCTTGGCCATATTGCCGGCGGGCATATTGGATATGAAGGCAAGGATTATGCGACCCGCAGTTTCCAACCCATGAATATAAATTTTGGATTGTTTCCAGATATTGAGTTTGAAGCGATTATCGATGGACGACGCGCACGCGGACGCAAAAAACGCGGGCTAAAACGCACCGCGATTTGTCACCGGGCCTTAGCCGATATGGATAGCTGGTTGGCGGCGTCGAAATTTTAGAAGCGCCCGGTACGGACCGCGCGCCAGATACGCCATTGGCGCTTCAACGGATTTATTGCCCCTGTCATTTTGACATACTGCGCGTCGTTTAAATTACCGTTTCTGAGCTCAGGCCCGACCGCCGCCAAATACGCAAATGCCGGACGAACTTGTTTCGGCAATTCGTTGAAAAATTTCTGTGCAGATGCTTGTTGCAACAAGGCCAATTGGGAAATCTCAGAAATCAATTTTTGAGACGTTTTCTGAGGCTCGTTTCTGTCACGGAGCGACAACAAATCATCTGATATAAAATTCCTGGCACAGGCTCTATTGGCCCCGATATTTTTCAACAACCGAATGTATCCAGCATATGCCGCCAAATCCGATATGGATGCCGAATTTTTTGGCTCAATACTAAAAACCTGAGCGATGAGCGATAGCATTGGTTGCTCAGTCGCAATCAACCTGGCTGCCATGGATTTTTGGTCAGGAACCGGCTCGTTCTGAATTACAGAACTCCACCCATCCAGCATTTCAAGCAATGTTCCGACGGGAAGCCCAAATGTTTCAATCGCCGTATGCAAACTATCGGCGACTGGATTGCCAGATTGCCCCTTCCCGCGATATTCCTGCAGCCAATCGCGCCACCATTGGATACGGATTTCACCGGCCAGCGGTTCGTGGACCTTGTCTGGAATTGCCTGAATTTCGAGATCAAAGCTGTGAAGCGCGAACAAATGCCCGCGCAAGCGAACGGGTGCTAATAAAGTCGCCAGATAGTGGTCTTTGTCGCTGGCACGCACGAGGTCTGAAATATATATTTCTCGATCCTCTTGCGATTTTTCACCGGGCATAAATGCTCAACCTAATCAACTGCCACAAAAGCTGCCGCGAAGCGGCGCCCTTCGCCTAGCACTACATTCCATATTCGCGCCGCCGCACCTGTCGACATGATATCCAGATTTATGCCCTTGGCGCGGATTTGCGTGTGGATTGTTTGCGATACCGGCACAAAATCATCCCCGGTTCCAAGCAATAAAAAATCAATCCCGGATGCTTCCGCCAAAATTTGCGTAAAATCTTCAATTTGGAAATTGGCAATATCGCCCGGCGTCCATGCATAGACGCCGCTTGGCAAAATCAAGATGGATCCTTTATGCGACATATCCGCGAACCGAAATCCGCCATTCCCGTAGGCATCGATTTGAGGGCGGCCAGGAAAATGCGCATCAAGCATCGGATCAGACGTTTTTAAAATTCGGCCCGGAATCGGAATTTCCAGTCCAGTCACGCTTGGTGCCGAGGTAGGACAAAAGCGGAGCCGCGATGAAAATAGAAGAATAGGTGCCGACAAAAACGCCCCAAATCATAGCGAAGGTAAATCCGCGAATAACTTCGCCGCCAAAAGTATAGAGCGACAGCAGGGCAATCAGGGTCGTCAACGAGGTTAAAACCGTGCGCGACAGTGTTTGATTGAGTGAATTGTCCAATAATTCAGATAGCGGCATTCTCTTGTAGCGCCGCAAATTTTCCCGAACCCGATCGTATACAACAACCGTATCGTTCAAGGAATAACCAACGATGGTCAGAATTGCCGCGATAATGGCCAGGCCAAATTCAAGCTGCAACACTGAAAACAGGCCAATTGTCAGCACCACGTCATGGACCAAAGCGGCGATTGCACCGACGGCAAATTGCCACTCAAACCGGAACCAAATATAGATTAGCACAGCAAAAATGGCAGCAAACACCGCGATTGCCCCGGTTTGCGCCAATTCGCTGCTAACCTTTGGGCCAACAACTTCGACGCGCCGGTAAATGACTGAATCTCCCAACACGGCCTTGATGCGGGCAATGACAGCTTGCTGGGCTTCTTCCCCRCCGTCCTGTTCTTCAACACGGATCAAGACCTCATTGGGCGCGCCAAATTCCTGAATTTCTGTATCACCAACATTGGCTTCCCTGATCAAAGAGCGGAGTGCAGAAATGTCTGCTTGACCATCCTTGGTTTGAATTTCAATAAGCGTTCCACCTTTGAAATCGATACCAAAATTCAAGCCCAGCACCAAAAAAGCAAGGATAGATGCAGTTACCAAAAGACCAGAAATTCCGAACGCGACACGGTAATATGCCATGAAGGAAACTTTTGTGTCGTGCGGCACGAGATGAATTGGAAACATGATTGGGACCTAAATCGGGAGCGAATGCGGACGCCGGTGACGGACCCACAATGAAATAATAAGACGAGACACGGTAAAAGCCGTAAATACAGACGTTAGAATACCGATTGCCAAGGTAATGGCGAACCCTCGAATGGGGCCTGAGCCAAGTTGAAACAGGATCACAGCAGCAATGAATGTCGTGATATTGGCATCAAGAATTGTAGACAACGCCCTCTTRTACCCGGTTTCAATGGATGCAATTGCAGAACGACCCGCGTGAATTTCCTCGCGAATACGCTCAAAAATCAACACATTGGCATCAACCGCCATACCGATGGTGAGCACGATCCCGGCAATGCCCGGTAATGTCAGTGTGGCTTGCAGGAATGTCAGCAATCCGGTGATCAAAGCAATATTCACCGCTAACGCGATATTCGCCACCACGCCAAACAGGCTGTACGAAATCAGCATAAATACCAACACAGCGGTAAGACCAATGATGGATGCGATCCGACCTGCCGCTATTGAATCCGCCCCAAGGCCTGGTCCGACGGTACGCTCTTCAACAATTGTGAGTTTTGCTGGCAATGCCCCTGCTCGCAAAAGGATTGATAAATCGGCAGCCGCCTCGACAGTAAAATTGCCAGAAATCTGGCCGGACCCGCCCAAAATCGCAGATTGAATTACCGGGGCACTCACGACTTGATCATCAAGAACGATGGCGAAAGGCCGGCCTACATTTGCTTGTGTCGCGACCGCGAAGCGCTGCCCGCCCTGGGTATCAAACCGGAACAGAACAATTGGTTCGTTGTTGCGTGAATCAAATCCAGGTTGAGCATCGACCAGATTTTCGCCACTCACCAATACACGTTTCTCAACCAGATATGGGATCGGAGGTTCGTCAACAGAATATAGTATTTCGGAGCCAGACGGCACGCGAGTTGCGAGTGCTTGCTCGGCTGAAATTGACTGATCGACCATCCGGAAAAACAATTTTGCGGTTTGCCCAAGTAGCGCTTTCAATCGTGCAGGGTCGCTTAAACCCGGAACCTGAACCAATATCCGGTCTTCGCCCTGGCGTTGGATTGTTGGTTCCGTTGTACCCAATTCATCAATCCGGCGACGGACAATTTCTACCGACTGGACGACAGCAGAACGGACACGCTCGACGACACCTTCATCCGTCAAATCGATGATAATAGCGCCTTCGTCACCGTTCTGGACCAGAATTTCGTCAATCCCGCCGCCTGTCAGCAAGGAACCACCGATTGGAACTTCGAGTTCTTTCAGGCTGGTGACGGCTTCAGCGCGTTGCTCTTCGTTGCGGATACGCACGCTTACCTGTCGGTCACCGATACGTAGAGCTGTGTAGCCAATGCGCGCACCGCGCAATGTGCTTCGGACATCATCACGCAGGCTTTCCAGGCGTTCTTCGATGACAGATGCGCGTTCAACTTCCAGCAACATGTGCGAACCGCCCTGCAAATCCAGACCCAGCACAATTTGTTGGGTTGGCATCCAGGACGGGAAGGATTCTAGTTCTTCTTCACTGAAGAAGTTTGGAACCGCCAATAGAATGCCAAATAAGCAAACCAGAGTTATCAGCGTGGTCTTCCATGTTGAAAAATGTAGCATGGAGGTTGAACATATCCTGCTTTAAAAATTGATATCGAGATGCAAATGAAAGGCTATTTGCTGGCGACAGGTTCAGTACGGCTGCGCACTTCTGAAATCATGTGACGCATGACCCGAACTTTTACGCCTTTGGCAATTTCTACTTCCACATCTTCGGCATCATCGGTGACTTTCGAAATCTTGCCAAGCAATCCGCCATTGGTAAGTACCTGATCGCCGCGACGAAGTGCTGCTACCATTTCCTTGTGTTCTTTGGCGCGTTTTTGCTGTGGCCGCAAAATCAAAAAATAGATAACCACGAAGATCAAGATAAACGGTATGAGCTGAAACAGAATACCACCACCGTCAGGTGAACCTGCGCCTTGAGCAAAGGCTTGTGAAATGAACATAAACTCTCTCCGTTTTCCGTTGGATATGGGTCAGCACCGTTTAAATCGGTAGACCGTGTATATAGTGTGTTGTAGCGGCGCGACTATAGCGTTGGAGCCACGGAATGCAAGAATATCCGTACTGCTTTTGCAACTAATGAATCGATGCTAAGACCTCCGACTTACAACTAGAAATAAGAACCAAAAACAGGCAGGCGGCGAGACGAATATGACCGGAGACGAAACCACCAATAAATTATTGAATCGGATCGCTGATTTGCTTGAAACCATGACAGGTCAGGCCGCTATTGTGCCCGATTTCTCAGCCGCAAACGCTTTTTCATGGCAGGCGCAGACGTCTGGGTTCATACCAGTTCCGAAAGTTAATCGTGTTGATATCTCTTTGTTGAAGGGCATCGATCGTCTCCGCGATATCCTGATCAGCAATACCAAGCGCTTTGCGGAAGGGTTGCCCGCCAACAACACATTGTTGTGGGGCGCACGCGGGATGGGCAAAAGCTCTCTGGTCAAGGCGGCGCATCATTTGGTCAATGAGGAAAATTTGCAGGCGCGCGACGTACCTGCCCTCAAGCTGATCGAAATTCACCGCGAAGATATCGATACTCTACCGGGATTGCTTGGGTTTTTGCGTGATACCCCCTTCCGGTTCATCGTGTTTTGCGATGACCTTTCTTTTGATCATGATGATACATCTTACAAATCGCTAAAGGCTGTATTGGAAGGTGGCATTGAAGGGCGGCCAGGAAATGTGCTTTTTTACGCCACTTCAAACAGGCGGCATCTGATGCCCCGGGACATGATGGAAAATGAGCGTTCTACTGCCATCAACCCTTCTGAAGCGGTTGAAGAAAAGGTCTCGCTCTCAGATCGGTTCGGATTATGGATCGGGTTTCACAATTGCAACCAAGACGAATATCTCGACATGGTCGCTGGCTATGTCGCCCATTTCAAGCTCGAGATTTCTGGTGAAGAATTACACCGCGATGCGCTTGAATGGTCAACAACGCGTGGCGCCCGGTCCGGACGTGTTGCTTGGCAATATGTCCAGGATTTATCCGGGCGGCTTGGCGTAAAATTAGAGTTTTAAAAACCCGTTTTATGACCCAGCCATGTGAGGAATTGGATCAATCGGGCGCGATGCCTGCCGAATTTCAAAATGCAATTGCGGCGAATCTACCGATCCGGTCTGGCCTGCACGGGCAATAACCTGACCTCTGCGAACACGGTCGCCACGCTGAACAGCAATGCTGCTGTTATGAGCGTATGCGGTCACAAAGTTATTTTGATGACGGATCAAAATCAGGTTTCCGTAACCTTCGAGTTCGTTGCCGGCATAAGCAACCACACCGTTTTCGGCCGCTTTGATAGAGGTGCCTTCTGGAACCGAAATATTGATGCCGTCATTATTCGCACCATTATCTTTGCGCCCAAACGGTGAAATTATCCGTCCGCGAACAGGCCAACGGAACTGCGAAGAACTCATAGCTTCGGGTTCAGGCAGCGCACCGCTTGTTTGAGCCGCAGGTCGTGTTGGAACATTTGCATTGTTGCTGGCAACTCGCACAGGCGTCGCTGTATTGCTGTTGCTGGAATGCGCTGGCCGGCTGGCTGGCAGCGGCGCGGTGGCAATCGTCACGTTATTTGTCGTGTTACTCTGGCTGTTTGAAGCTGGCATCCGGGATGGGGTACCGGACGCAGCTTGTTGACTTGATGCCGTAGAGGTGGCGATTACCAACCGCTGTCCAAGCCTGACTTTATTGGACGCGTCAAGATTGTTGCGTGCTGCCAATTGTGCCGTGGTGATATTATATTTGCGGGCAATGCTGTAGGCTGTATCTCCACTTTCAACCACATGATGTTGCGGCGGGTTCGCAGCAGATCCTGTATTTTGAGACGCCTGCGTTGATCTGGCAGATTGCAATTGCGTCGTAGCGATTGAACGTGATGCGGTCTGGCGTGGTGTCACCTGACCTGGACGGTACGTCACAGGCGGGATCAGCAATGTACGGCCGGACTGGATGTCTGCAGCGCTATCGAGATTGTTGGCAGCAAGAATATTGCGTTCTGAAATRCCRTARCGGCGCGACARGCTGTARAGRGTRTCACCYTCACGAACYGWGATTTCYGAAAARCCRCCWGAAAGATTRCGATAATCKCCMGGCGCWACSGGTGYGSYKMCWGARRWRCTKGMWCCRCTTGGAAGCTGTGGRYTTRTTGCYTGWGGKRYGGAATTTCCRTAACCGACTGCAGCAGGTGGCGCGATCGAATTTGTCGTCTCGCCRAACATCGGCAGATCAAACCTTGTCAGGCTGGAGCTGCAAGCTGTTGCAAACAWAAGAATGGAARGGGCAGATACGGCGCGCGCACTAGCGGCGACACRTGATTTATTAAACACATACATTGAACTACTCACTTAACAAAACGCATGAATGAGTATGTGCTGGTTTAGGTAAATAAAAATTTAAGAAAACAGCTAACAATTAAAGTTGTTGCGCTTTTCCCGGAACAAGCGGCACGAAGCGTACTTCATGGAATTTTTCAAATTTCAATTCGTCACCTACCCGGGTAGCCCGGACAACATGCTGAATACCGCCAGCCACGCCTACGGGGATCACCATAATCCCATCCGGCCTTAGCTGATCCAGCAAAGGTTTGGGAATTTCTGCCGCTGCGGCGGTGACAATGATCCGGTCGAAATCCATTTTTGTTGGCCAGCCTTCGGTTCCATCACCGATCATGGCAGTAATATTGCTGAGATGTAGTTCTGCGAACCGCGCGTCTGCGTCTTTCCCCAAGGTCCGGTATCGCTCGATGGTATAGACCCTTCGTGCCAGATGGCTCAAAACGGCGGCTTGATATCCAGACCCGGTTCCAACTTCCAATACTTTGTGGCGATCCGAGATTTTGAGCAATTCGCTCATATAGGCAACGATGTAAGGCTGGCTGATGGTTTGGCCACATTCGATTGGCAAAGCGATATCTGAATAAGCTCTTTGCAAGAATGCTGCATTGACAAACAAATGGCGCGGCACACGCTCGATCGCTGCCAAAACTTTAGTGTCGCGGATACCTGCGGTGCGCAAAGACATGATCATCTCGATCACTTTGACCCGCAAATCCTGAGAACTTTCGCCAGTGTTTTCTGAATTGTCAGGGGCTTTTGCCATCATGATCTAGACGGGCCATCCTTCGCCATTGTTTGAAAGAACAGCATGGTCGGTTAGATCGAGTGAAAGAGGTGTTATGGAAATATACCCGTTATAAACCGCCCAAAGATCAGTGCCTTTAGCAGGATTGGACCGGCTGCGGTTGAAGCCAAACCAATAATAACGCTTCCCGCGGGCATCAATCCGCTCATCAACTTCCAGAAGATTCTGGTCGCGTTTGCCCTGGCGGGTAAACATGGCCCCTTGAATTTCTTCACGCGGGCAATCAGGAAAATTGATATTCAGGACGGTCTGGGTTGAGAATTTTTTCTCAAGTAGATTCCGGATAACGCTAGCGCCAAATTCTTCAGCAATGTGCCAAGGGGTATTTTCCATGGAGGCAAGTCCCCATGCCTGGCTAAGAGCCATTGAGGGGATTCCCAGCAAACTGCCTTCGAACGCGCCCGCAATGGTGCCCGAATATGTAACATCGTCGGCAATATTTTGCCCGCGATTGACGCCGGATAAARTCAGATCAGGTTTTGCACCCTGGATGATATGTTTCAGCCCCATTATGACGCAGTCTGTGGGCGTGCCTTTGACAGCATAATGCTGATCGGACACTTTTCGCACCCGCATCGGATCATTCAAGGTCAGCGAATGGGACGCGCCGCTCTGATCTGTTTCCGGAGCAACGATCCAGATGTCATCGGTAAGTTCGCGTGCGATTTTTTCCATGGACCTTAAACCTGGTGCATGAATTCCGTCGTCATTGGTCAATAAAATCCGCACGTGCGGTTACTCCTTGCCTGTAATAACAGTCATGCCGCCCATATAGGGCTGCAACGCATCGGGTATCAAAATTGAGCCGTCTTCCTGCTGGTAGTTTTCAAGCACAGCAATCATCGTCCGGCCAACGGCCAGCCCGGAGCCATTGAGCGAATGCAGATAACGAGGTGATCCGCCATCGGTCGGTTTGTAACGCGCATTCATCCGCCGGGCCTGAAAATCACCACATACGGAACAGCTGGAAATTTCCCGGAACATATTTTGGCCCGGCAACCATACTTCGAGATCGTATGTCTTACGGGCGCTGAACCCCATATCACCGGTGCACAATAACAGCACCTGATAATGCATGCCGAGGCGTTTTAGAATTTCTTCGGCGCATCCAAGCATTCTGTCCAACTCGGCGACGGACGTTTCCKGCGTCGTCATGCTCACCAATTCCACCTTGTTGAATTGGTGCTGGCGGATCATCCCGCGTGTATCACGACCTGCCGACCCTGCTTCTGACCTGAAACATGGTGTCCATGCAGTCACGCGCCGGGGCAAGGAAGCTTCATCCACCACGCTTTCACGGACAAGGTTTGTTAGCGGCACTTCAGCGGTTGGGATCAGCCACATATCATTGGTGGTGCGGAACAAATCGTCTGCGAATTTCGGTAATTGCCCGGTTCCAAATAGCGCATGATCACGCACCATGGCGGGGGGCTGGATTTCGGTATAGCCAAATTCTGTTGTGTGGATATCAAGCATGAATGAGGCAAGCGCCCGCTCCATACGCGCCAAAGCGCCTTTCAAAATTACAAACCGGGCGCCAGACATGCGTGTCGCAGTTTCGAAATCCATCAACCCGAGATTTTCACCAAGTTCAAAATGCTGTGCTGGTTTAAAGGAGAATTCAGGGCGCGTCCCCTCCTCGCGGCAAACCTGGTTTTGGCTCTCATCAGCACCAACCGGCACATCATCAAACGGCAGGTTCGGGATTTGCGATAGCGCGTCATTCAGCCGGTCGGTCAGGATTTTTTCCTGCTCCTCGCCGGCCTGGAGTTCAGATTTGAGGGTGGCAACTTCAGCGATCAACGACGCAGCCTGGTCTTCATCCCCGGACGCTTTTGCCTTGCCGATTTCTTTGGACGCATCGTTGCGGCGGGTCTGCATATCCTGGAGGATGGTAACGTGGTTACGGCGTGCTTCGTCAAGCTCAAGAACTTTGGCTGAARGCGGGTCCAGATTGCGGCGCTTCAGACCTTCGTCGAATGCGTCCGCATTGTCTCGAATCCATCGTATGTCGAACATTGTCTGCTGATCCGCGTTTTATGAAATTCAATATGCGACTCATAAAGTCGCGCTAGACAATTCTAATGGCAGGCGCGGAGCACGTCCAGAATTCCAGACCGGATTAATAGCGCTGCGCACGATTTATAGAAGAAAACCCCAGAAGCTGCCTACGGACCCACATCGTCTGGATTACTTGGCGGATCACTTGGTGTCTCGCCGACCGGTTCTTCAGTCGCATCATCCACGTCGCCGTCTTTCCCGTCATCGTCTTCTGCTTCGCGGGCAGCCTTGCGTTTGCGCTCGACGGAACGAACCGAAAAAATAGACAATTCGTAGAGCAGCATCGTCGGTATTGCGAGACCGATCTGACTAATCGGATCAGGTGGGGTCATGAATGCAGCCACCCCGAACACGATAACAACAGCGTATTTGCGTTTCTTTTTCAGCCCCTCGGATGTCACCATCCCGGCGCGGGCCATCAGGGTGAGCAATACCGGCAATTGGAAACAAAACCCGAATGCCAAGATCAAGGTCATTATCAAACCAAGATATTCGCTCACGCGAGGGACAAGGGTGATCTGCGCCATCCCTTCGCCGGTTTGTTCCATGGCRAGRAAAAATTCCATGGCGAACGGCATCACGAAGAAATAAACYAGGCTCGCTCCCATCAGGAACAATACCGGCGTTGCAATCAGGTACGGCAGAAATGCACTCTTTTCATTGGAATAGAGRCCAGGTGCCACAAACATATATATCTGTCCGGCAATGACCGGGAAAGCTATGAAAATAGCTCCGAACAACGCGATCTTGAGTTGGGTGAAAAAATATTCCTGTGGCGCGGTGTAGATCAACTCAACTTCGGACGCATCGCCAACAGCGCGTTCGAGCGGCCAGAGCAACAGGTTGAAAATTTCAGTCGCAAAAAAGAAACAGATAACAAAAGCAATCGCCATCGCGATCAGAGCCTTCATCAAGCGCGACCGCAATTCGATCAGATGGGTAACCAGAGGTGCTTTTGATGATTCAATTTCGTCTGCGTCTGAATCGGTATTTGCATCAGTGCTCATGAGGATGATGCCGATTCACTTTTGGTGGACTTGGTTGCTTTTTTACGCTTTGTCTGCGTGGCTTTGGCGGTGGTCTTTGGCGCTTTTTTAACAGCCGCCTTTTTGGGTGTTTTGGGCGCGGGTTCTGATTGGACAGAACTTGTCTGCGCCRGTTCAGATGACCCAGCGCTTGTTTYWGTCGCCRCCKGGTTTGCGGGGCGCGACACAGCGGGTCTTGAGACCGCCGGTTCAGTTTCAGTGCTTACATCAGCGGATGTTGAACTTGATCCTTTTAACGGCGCTTCGACAGATTTCTTTATGTCTTTGCCGATCTCGTTGATCGATCCCATTTCCTTACGCAATGCGGTAACCGGGTTGAGGGAGCGGATTGAATCCACGTCCTTTTTCAGATCGTCCAGATCAGCTTCTTTTAAGGCGTCGTCAAATTGGGTGCGGAAATCGCCAGCCATGCGGCGCGCCTTCCCGACATATTGCCCGACGGTGCGCAGCATGCGTGGCAAATCGCGCGGACCAACCACAATGATTGCCACGACCGCAATGATCAGGAGTTCACTCCATCCAATGTCAAACATTAAAACAGCAATCTACTACCGGAAAATATACGCATTCAATACCAACCAGCATCGCTGGGCCAGACCAGCTTAACTGACTTTGGCGTCGGTGCTCGCCTTGTCGCTTTCAGAAGCAACGGCTTCGCCCGGCTCGTGATCGATGACGCGTTTGTTGTTCTGGGTATCAGCGTCCGCAACTTCGTCTTCCGCCATACCGCTTTTGAAGCTCTTGATGCCTTTGGCGACATCACCCATGAGATCAGAAATTTTACCGCGGCCAAATAACAGGACGATTACGACCGCCACGATAACAATCTGCCAGATACCAACTCCACCCATATTCCTGTTCTCCAATTATTACGTCAAATTTTACGTCGATATTACGCCAACGATTTTCCGGCACTATCGCAGAAAGGCCAAAATGCCGCAACAAGACCTTGTGATAGAATACCGCAAATAGCCGCTATGTCGTAGAATGGTAAATGGGCAGCGCCGGAAGAAAATTCAATCAAAATTAGAGAATAACCGGCTTTTTAGTGTGATATTTCTTCTTTTTTCAATTTTTTCCGGCAAACATCAGTAATTTGCGCGGATCCAGCTTCAATCCAACCAGATCGCCACGTTGTCCTTCAAACCCGCCTGCTACCCGTACCATGAGATTTTTCTCCAACCCTTCGACGGCAACCGATACCTGATCCACGTCACCGAGAAACTCTGTGTGGACAATTTTTCCGTGATATTTGCCCGGTGTTTTTGTGATTTTCACCGCCTGTGGCCGCACACCAAGAACAACCTTGTCGCCGTTTGAAAAACCGGTTGCCGAGAAAACCCCCAAAGGCGTCTCAACTTTACGCGAACGAACGATTGCCGAAATTTCGGTCACTGGTGAGAAAAACCGCGCAACGAAAATATCTATTGGAGATTTGTAAAGTTCCTCAGGCGTCCCGACTTGCACGAGATGGCCTTTGCGCATCAGCGCAATTCTGTCAGCCAGCTGCATGGCTTCTTCAGGGTCGTGAGTAACAATGATACAGGTTGCGCGGGTTTCGTGCAGCAGGGCAATTGTCTCGCGACGCACATTTGCGCGTAATCGTTGGTCCAACCCGGAAAAGGGTTCGTCCATCAATAATATTCCAGGCTTTGGAACAATGGCGCGCGCTAGTGCGACCCGCTGCTGCTCTCCTCCCGACAGAACATGGGGGTATTGATCGGCATAATCTGCCATACCGACCCGGCTCAAAACCCCAAGAGCTGCCTGTTTGGCATCCTTCAGTTTGTGGTCGCGGAGACCAAAACAGACATTTTCCAAAATGGTCATATGTGGGAACAGGGCATAATCCTGGAACATCAATCCGATATTGCGTTTTTCCGGTGGCAGATAAACTGCCGGCCCGGCTATTTCATGGCCGTTGAGAAGCACCCGCCCCGAGGTCTGCCGTTCGATCCCGGCAGCGATCCGCAACAGGGTTGTTTTGCCGCACCCGGATTGCCCCAGCAAACACACAATTTCGCCGGGAATTATTTTGAGACTAAAATGATCAACCGCGCGGACCTCGTCATAATCATGGCAGATGTCATCAAATGAGAGCGACGCCGCTATTGTTGCGCCCGCCGTACCGCGCGCGCCCCAATGCGAGACCCGCTTCGATCTTCCAAATTTTTCAGAATTGTCAGACACGCGAATTTATACACTCAGCAAAAAATTGTAATCAGGCTCTGAAATCTTGATCCTGACCATGATTATTAAAGGCCATAATCATCATATTGCGTCGCAAYGTTCAAGCGCTCAAGACGCCTGCTTGGTTTCCTGAACYTGCTCGTCGCCGTCATTCAAGGGTTCGTCAAAGAAATCTTCGTCTGATTCCARCGGGTCTTCGTTCTCTTCAAGTTCATCTGAACCATTGGGAACGGGAACCGCGAAATTAGCTGGAACACGGTTGGACAGCAATCCAGCAGCTTTCAATTCATCAACACCAGGTAGATCGGTCAAGGCTTCAAGTCCGAAATGGCGCATGAATTCTTCGGTCGTACCGTAGGTTACCGGCCTGCCCGGAGATTTACGCCGACCGCGCATGCGAACCCATTCCGCATCCAGCAGAATATCAAGAGTACCTTTGGAAATTGAGACGCCGCGAATTTCTTCTATCTCAGCGCGTGTCGCTGGTTGGTGATAAGCAATGATCGCCAAAGTTTCGAGGGCTGCACGGGACAGGCGTTTTTCCTCAACCCGTTCTTCCTGCATAAGGAAAGACAAATCTTCAGCCGTCCGCAGCATCCATTTRCCGCCAACAATRGCCAGATTGACACCGCGTGATTGATACGCTTTTTGCAAAGCTTCCAGCAATGCGTTGATATCTACSCCATCTGGCAATCTGGCAGACAARGTTTTTTCGTCCAAAGGYTCTTCGGCGGCAAACAGCAATGCTTCAAGCATACGCACATGTTCGCGTTCGTCATCAGAAGAAAATACCTGTTGCTCGTCTGACATTTCAGTCACCTTTTGAAATTGCTCGATCGGATCACAATCATTGACCAGAAGATTTGGGGCCCGATGATTTGGGACCTGATAATTTGGTTTGGTTGCCCGCACGCATATAAAGCGGTGCAAAGGCGCTGGATTGGCGCAATTCGATTATCCCTTCYCGTGCCAATTCCAGGCTGGCGCCAAATGTRCTGGCCACCGTGCTGCCATGGGAAATTTCRCTCCTGGTATAGTGGCTTAAAAGAACATCCATTGGAGTCCATTCRGCAATATTGCCAACCAATCGCTTCAATATTTCGCGGGCACGATTCAGGGTCAGAACGGGCAATCGTTTGATTATGTAATGAACCTCRATCTGGGATTCGCGTTGAAACGCATAAGCCCGGAGAAGATCATACAGATCGCCGACATATTCACTTGTGCGTTCAATCCGGACACCTTCCGGCTGGCCRCGCGCAAAGACATCCCGGCCAAGCCGGTTTCTGTTCATCAATTGTGACGCCACATCGCGCATTGCTTCGAGGCGGCGCAATCTGAACGCAAGCGCCGCTGCCAATTCCTCCCCGCTGGGTTCTTCGCTATCGTCTTCCAGATCAGGCAGAAGGAGCCTTGATTTGAGATAGGCCAACCATGCCGCCATGACGAGATAATCGGCCGCCAACTCAAGCCGCTTCTGACGAAGCTCGGCGATGAATACCAAATATTGTTCAACAAGGGCCAAAATGGAAATTTGAGTGATGTCCACTTTTTGGGTTCGCGCCATATCGAGCAACAAATCCAGTGGGCCTTCATAACCATTCACATCGATAATAAGCGCGTCTTCAGACGCTTCGCCAGCATACACGGTTCCCGCAGTGAACGGGTCTTCCCGAGTATCAGGTGCGGGCGCACAAGGCGCTGGAGCGCACGGCGCGGCAGCTTGGCCGTTGGCCTCCTCCTTGCCCGGTTCCTCGATTTCCGCCTGGTCGGTCATTGCTCAGTCTGGTCCCGCATAATTCACGTTTCAGGCTATTCGTTTTTGAAGCCTGTCCATCGCGTCTTGGCGATCAATTTTGTTCGGCACCTGCCTCATGGCCAACGCCTGTTCAAATCTGTTCCGTGCAACATTTTCCAGCTTCGGCACATTCCTGGCTACTTGCTCCATTTCCGCCAGGTCGCCGTTGCAATGCAATGCAACATCACACCCCGCCTCGATCAGGGCTATAGTCCGCTCAGCGATTGTTCCATCAAGCGCACCCATGGAAACATCGTCGCTCATCAATAACCCGCCAAAACCGATTTGCTTGCGAATCACTTGCTGGATTATAGCCAGAGATATGGTTGCGGGTCTTTTCTCATCGAGACTTGTATACAGAACATGCGCAGTCATGGCCGCAGGCATATCTGCCAAATCATGAAACGGCGCGAATTCGTTCAGTGCCAAATCAGTTTTTGCAGCATCGACCACAGGCAGATTTAAATGGCTGTCGGCCCCTGCCCGTCCGTGCCCTGGAATATGTTTGATGACCGGCAACACACCTGCTGCCAACAAACCTTCACATGCTTTGCGGCCCAGTGTTGAAACAATTGCCGGATCGCTATGATAAGCCCGATCGCCGATCACATCATGGCCTTCGTCTGAATCCAAATCCAGCACCGGCAGGCAATCCATATTGATACCAAGTTCCGCCAGATCGTGGCCGATCAGGTTTGCAGCAAGCCAGACCGCATCCAGAGCGGCCTCTTGATCGCGATCATAAAGCGCGCCAAAAATCCTTGCTGTCGGGTAGCGTGGCCATGCCGGCGGGACCAGTCGTTGTACCCTGCCGCCTTCCTGATCGATCAGGATCAGGGCATCGTGATCAACAGCGTCACGAAAAGACCGGACCAGTTTTTTGATTTGATCAGCATTTTCGCAATTTCTGGCGAACAAAATGTATCCGGCCGGGCGGCTTTCTTTGAAAAAGCTGATCTCTTGTGCGGTCAAAACCGGGCCCGCCGAACCGCAAATCATGGCGCGTATGGTCATAAGGCCCGCCTACCGTTCGAAGATAACCGGGTCAAGAACAATCAGCGCTCACGTACAAGGCAATCGCCCATGCCTGCGGCTTTGAGGTTATTACAAACCTGGGCGGCTTCGGCCTGGCTGCTCATTGGTCCGACGCGGAGGCGGTAATAAACACCCCGGTCTCCCAAATCGGCCCGTTGAATCAGTGGCCTGTAATTTCCAATCGCGCTGGCATATTGAGACTTAACCTGTTCAAACGCGCCAAGGGCTTGTTCTTCGCTGCGCCGTGCGGCGATTTGAACAACATATTCCCCACTTGCTGAAGCAATGACCGGTGCAGGCGCTGGTGCCGGAGACGGTCCAACAGCAACAGTCTGGTGTGTTGGCGCAGTTGGTACCGTTGTCGCAACGGTTGGTGCCGGCGAAAGATTTACCGGCGCATTCGCTGGCGCTGCCGCAACCCTGGTTGGTGCCGTCGGGACGGTCTGGACGCCAGATTGGGTTGGTGCCAAGACACGCGTAGTGCCGCTATTGGCACTTGCAACTTGCGCGGGGCGAGATTGCGGTAGTGGAATTGTGCTTACAGGCGCGTTTGCAACTGCGACCGGCGCGACCGCTACAGGGGCAACGGGTGCAGGTGCTGTTGGTGCTGCAGTCGGATTGGTGACAACTGTGCCGTCAGGGAGCACAACCACAGTGCGCACACGGCGTGGCTGCGGGGCGGCTGTCGCTGATGGTGGCGGCACGGTAGCGCGAACCGGGGCTGCAACATTTGTCACCGCAGATGGTGGGGTAACGGCTTGCGGCAATTGTCCTGCTGTCTGCGTTGTAGTGCCTATGCTGGCTGGCCGGGAATCGTCTTTGGGTTCTGTTCTCTGAACCTGTCCCACTGGCTCTTCGCGGGAGACCAGACGCTCTGCGTTATTGTCGGCGCCAGATTGCTCGCCGTTAAATACCAGTCGATCCTGATTTGCAATTTGCTCGCCGCCTGGATTTTCAGGAATTTCTTTCACTGGTTGCTGGCTTGCACGCAGGAACGGAACATCGCCGCTTGAACTTGGATCTGATGGAGGTTGAAACGCAAAATACATCGCGCCGCCAATCAAGAATAACCCGATCAAAAGGCCAACGGCGAAAACACCACCCCGACGGGATCGCGGGGCATCGGCAGCAGAGGCAGCCACAGGATCCACTGCAAAATCTGTTTCGGCCTGGAAACCGGGTTGGTCATATTCTTCAAAGGCCGGATCATCATAAGGAGATCCGAGTTGATCATTTGAAGGCGCCGCTTCAATCGGATCAGCTGCAACGGGAATATCTGCCTGGGCATTCTGGACAGGTGCGACTGGAGCCTCAACAGGAACAGTGGCAGCAGCAGGTATAATAGCGGCCTGCACAAAAGCTGTCGGTTGCTCGACGCTTGGCTCAGCGGGTACGGGATCGAAATGTGGCTCAATATGAGTTGCTGTATTTGCGTCTTGGGCCTGCGCCGCATTTTGCTCGTTTCTGAAATCCTGTTCGTTCAACATTTCGGAATCGCGAAATTCCTGTAACGCCGTATCCAGATCAAATGGATCAACACCCCGACTTTCTTCAACCAGCGGAGCCAGTTCGGCAGGATCAACATACGTTCCAGGCTCAAGGGCAAGTGCCGGATCTGCTGGCGGCGCAACGGTTTCTGCAACGACGGCTTTTTGCGGAGGATTTACTTCCAACACAGGCGGTACAAAATCATTTTGCGCCAAGCCCAATTCTTCCGATACCGCTTGCTGGATGGTATCTTGAACCGATGCAGGCGCTTTCGGTGATACATT
This sequence comes from Hyphomicrobiales bacterium, assembly GCA_016764455.1. Lineage (GTDB taxonomy): Bacteria > Pseudomonadota > Alphaproteobacteria > Rhizobiales > NORP267 > NORP267. Next base: position 33,041 of record JAESRU010000005.1, read on the forward strand.
GTCTGCAGGCAGGGTTGCGGCTTCTATCGCGGCTTCTATCTCATTGAGAGTTAAAGGGCGCTCGTCTTCGACAGGGCGGAGATTGACTTTTTGAACCTCGGCAACGTCCGGTGTTGATGGTGGCTCTGTGCCCTCATCCTTAAACGGATCTTCTTGCTGTATAAGGCGTATCAAATCCGCAAGCGGATCATCATTTGGAATATTTGCTGAATCCAGTGGCGCGTTCGCGCCCTCYGGCGTTTTCGTTTTCTCAGCAGAATCGTCAGCTATTCTGGCTGACTGGTCAATTTGGTCGGACATGCTCATGATGGTAAACCGGTTTGGACAGCTAGTACAACATCCTTGAAGCTCTAAAGTGCATCAACGATATTGGCCTCCTGCCTACATTTCCTTGACTGCATCCACGCCTAAAATTCTAAGGCCGTTTGCTAATATATTGATCACACCCTGGATCAGACCCAGACGTGCTTGCGACAAAGCTCGTTTGTTGGGGTTAATAAATCGTAATTGCGGCGACTCTTTGCCCCGGTTCCAATGTGAATGGAATGCGCTCGAAACCTCATACAGGTAGAAAGCCAGGCGATGAGGTTCCTRCGCCAGCGCCGCGCTTTCAATTGTGCGACCATACTGAGCCAGCAATTTTATGATTTCGATTTCRCCYTCATCYACCAACAATCCGAAATCGGCAYTTGCCAATGATGCAGGATCAAGGTTCAAATCAGGCATCGCTTCTTTTGTGTTTCTCAAAACCGAGTTGGCGCGGGCATGGGCATACTGGACATAAAAAACCGGATTGTCTTTTGACTGTTCCTTGACTTTGACAAAATCAAAATCAAGCGGTGCTTCGTTCTTGCGATACAACATCATGAACCGCACCGGGTCCTTGCCGACTTCGCTAACAACTTCGCGCAGGGTAACGAATTCGCCGGACCGCTTGGACATGCGTACAGGTTCACCGTCCCGGAACAAACGAACCAATTGGCAAAGCTTGATGTCCAACTCGCCTTTGCCTTCAGTGATCGCGCTGACAGCTGCCGTCATGCGCTTCACATATCCGCCATGGTCTGCGCCAACTACGAGAATTTGATTGGCAAATCCCCGTTTGAATTTATCAAAATGATAAGCAATATCAGAGGCAAAGTAAGTATAGCTACCATTGGACTTTAAAAGTGCACGATCTACATCGTCGCCATATTCAGTGGACCGAAACAGGGTTTGATCCCGATCTTCCCAATCGTCCGGCAGCTTTCCTTTTGGCGGCGGCAACTTCCCCACATACACAGCACCCTGCGCGCGCAAGGTTTCAATCGCTGCAGCGATCATGTCATTTTCAGGGTCGGCCAAAGACTTTTCGGAGAAGAACACTTCCTGTTTGATTTCCAAAGATTCCAAATCTTCGCGGATCATCGCCATCATCATTTCAACGGCCACGTCCCTGATAATGGCGTGGCGTTCAGCCTCATCCATTTCGATCAGAGCAGCGCCATATGTCTCGTTCAACGCTTCACCAACGGGTACCAGATAATCACCCGGATACAGACCTTCCGGGATCGCACCGATGTCTTCACCACGCGCTTCGCGGTATCTGAGAAATGCGGAATTGGCCAGGGTATCAATCTGGGCACCGGCATCGTTGATATAATATTCCCGGGTCACCGCGTAACCGATATGTTCGAGCAAATTTGCCAGAGCATCGCCGAACACCGCCCCGCGGCAATGACCCACATGAAGCGGCCCGGTCGGGTTTGCAGAAACATATTCCACATTCACCGGAACCCCCTTCCCGATGTCGCTTTTGCCAACATCGGTGCCGGATTGGAGAATCATTTTTAGTGTTTCTGGCCACCAGGACCCGGCAAGCCGGATGTTGATAAATCCCGGACCTGCAATTTCCACATCAGAAATATCTTCGTCTTTTTGTAATTGTTCCCCAATTAACGCCGCCAGATCGCGCGGTTTCATTTTTGCAGGCTTTGCCAAAACCATCGCCGCATTGGTGGCAAGGTCGCCGTGACTTGCTTCACGCGGCGGCTCAAAGAATACACGATCCAAAGGCATATTTTCCGGGATCACGCCGTCGCTTCCAAGCAATGTGATAATCCGGTGTACCCGCGAGGTAAATTCGGCATAGGGGTTCATGGCAGAAAACAAGCTCACACAATAAAACGGGAATAAGAATTTGTAGCCGGACCTAACGCAACTCAGGGGTTCGGTCAAACAATCGTGAATGTTCCAGCATGGCAAACCGGTCGGTCATGCCAGCTACAAAATCACAAATTGTCCGGGGCTGATCGTCTTCCGATCGTTGTTCGTTTTTCCATTCGGTCGGCAAGACGGATGGATCCTGCATGTATCTGGAAAACAGATCAGACACCAATTGGCTGGCATCCTCCATGACATTGCCGACTTTTTCATGATGATAGAGATTGTCCCGCAGAAATTTCTTCAATGCGCCCTCAGCATCTGCAACTGGTTTTGAGAATGCAACGATCGTTTTTCCGGCATTGCGAACGTCCATGGCGTCATTCAAATCCAGTGCCATCAATTTCTGGTTGGTTTGATCGATTACATCTTCAACGAACAAGCTGATCAATCGACGCAACATTTCATGCAATCGTTTGTGAGGTGCCAGATCAGGCCAGCGATCATCAACAATTTTCAGACAATCGGCCAGAACCGGGACGCTGGCCATATCCTGAAATTCGATCAGACCGGCGCGAACTCCATCGTCAAGGTCGTGGCTGTTATAAGCAATGTCATCAGCAATTGCGGCAACCTGGGCTTCCAGTGATGCGTACGAATTGAGAAGGAGATCGTTCTTCTCGCAATATTCTGCAATTCCGTATGGTAGTTCCTGCGCCGGCGCATCAGGCCCGGTCATAGGGCCGTTATGCTTGACCATCCCTTCCAGGGTTTCCCATGTCAGGTTCAAACCGTCAAAATCCGCATACCGACGTTCGAGATTGGTGACGATCCGCAAAGTTTGCGCATTATGATCAAACCCGCCATAGGCTGCCATGGCGTCGGCCAAAGCCCGCTCGCCAGCATGGCCAAATGGCGGATGCCCCAAATCATGAGCCAGCGCCACTACCTCTGCCAAATCCTCATTGAGGTTCAGTTTCCGCGCCATTGTGCGGGCGATCTGGGCAACTTCAATTGTGTGGGTCAGCCGCGTCCGGTAATGATCACCCTCGTGATAGATGAATACCTGGGTTTTATGTTTTAAGCGACGAAATGCTGTTGAATGCACGACCCGGTCCCGGTCACGTTGAAATTCACTACGGGAATTGCTGACAGTTTCTGGAAATAACCGCCCGCGCGATTTGGCAGGGTCTGAAGCATATACGGCGATTTTGTTCCCAGACACGTTTTCGATACCCGTATTTATTTGACTTCATCGTTGGACATATTACCTATAATCCAAGTGTGAAAGTTCGGTTGATAGACAAACGTCCTGCGAATGGGCAATTTTGTCTAGTCGGATCATTCAAAAGACCGGAACTCAGGAGACATTTCGATGAGCAACGAAGCGGGCATTGTTGTAACGGCCAGTGCGGCAGAACGTATTGCTACCATTTTGAAAAAAGAAGCTGATGGCACGATGTTGCGGATCAGCGTTTCCGGGGGTGGCTGCTCTGGTTTTCAGTATAATTATGATCTGGTGACAGAATCCAGTGATGATGACCTCGCGACAGAGAAAGACGGCATTACGGTGCTCGTGGATTCTGTTTCACTGATGTATATGGCTGGTGCCGAAATTGATTTCGCCGATGATTTGATTGGCCAAGCCTTTCAGATCAACAATCCCAACGCGGTTGCGGGATGTGGCTGTGGGACGTCTTTTTCGATCTAGCGAGAATCTGATATCAGGGTGCATGATTCCTGAAATCTGTATTACGCGGACCCGTATCGATGACCCTGAAAATTGCAACCTGGAATATCAATGGCATCAAGGCGCGCATAGAACGCCTTCAGGAATGGTTGAAACAAGCCGATCCAGACATTGTCTGCCTCCAGGAAATCAAATCTGTTAGTGAGAATTTCCCGTCTGAACTGTTCGAAGACATGAATTACAATGTCGCGGTGCAGGGCCAGAAATCCTATAACGGCGTTGCCATTCTTTCCAAATTACCGTTTGACGAAATTATCCGGCAATTACCGGGAGACGAGGCCGACGAGCAGGCACGGTATCTGGAAGCAGTTGTATCTGTGCCCAACGGCGCAGTGCGCGTGGCATCCATATATTTGCCAAACGGAAACCCGGTAGACAGCGAAAAATACCCTTACAAACTGGACTGGATGGACCGGCTGATCACCCACACGAAAAGCCTTTTGGGAAACGAAGAAGCCGTCATTCTGGCGGGTGATTATAATGTCATTCCAGAACCCGGCGACGTGCATGACCCTGAGGCTTGGTACGGTGACGCGCTGTTTCGCCCCGAGACGTCCGACAAGTTTCGTGAATTGATGAATTTGGGACTGACCGATGCGTTGCGGGCATCAACGGATGAAACCGGGCTTTACACATTTTGGGATTATCAGGCTGGTGCCTGGCCAAAAAATAACGGCATCCGCATCGACCATCTATTGCTGTCGCCAGAAGCTGCAGACAAGCTTGTGCGCTACGATATCGACAAGCATACCCGCTCTTGGGAGCGGCCATCGGATCATGTTCCGATCTGGATCGAACTGGATTTTTGATTTTTTCTGGCGAACCTGAGCACAGGGAACCTGAGAAACCGCCTATTCAGACGAATTTCTAGAGCGCCACCGTTCTGCTTTGCGGACAGCAGATTCGCGCTGGTTATCAGTCGCAGCGGCAAAGGCTTCGTTGTAAAATCCTGAAATCCAAAGATCATCACGATTAAGCGGGTTTTGGCTTGCGATCTGCAACCACATCAACCCATCGACCGCACGGCGCGGCACATCTTCGCCGAGCCACAAAATCCGACCCAACTCGCCTTGCGAACCAACATGATGTTCGTTGGCAGCAAGCATCAGCCAACGCACGGCGCGGGTTGAGCTTTGATCTACCCCCTCACCGCGCAAATACATCATCGCCATTTGATGCTGGGCAACAGGGTCACCGAAATAGGTGGCGGCGTGACGCACCAGGTCAGCCGCGTAGCCCACATTTCTGCCGACTGTTGAATTGGGAATGCCGGTTGAATAATAGTTGGCGATCGCCATGAAGGCGTCCGCAACCAATTGTGCGCCAGGCCGACGCGGATTGTCRTCGGCATGGTCATCCGCCAATGCGCGGAAATATTCAAAAGCCTTCAAGTCGTCGCGTTCGACACCATCACCCTCGGCGTACATTCTGCCGAGTTTCCACATTGCCAATACGTGACCAAGCCTGGCTGCGAATTCCAAYGCAGGAATAGCTTCCTGGGTATCACCATTGCGGTACGCCCGGGCGCCAATTTCAAATGCGGTTTCCGACGACATATCCTGGTTGAGSGCYGCTTCKWCGTCAAAAGCATARGCCTTTGGCRTCAAMGCARRCGTYCMGGARARCRCCATCRMTCCGGCAAKMGCRAAGRCCAGGCTWCGYWYRRWGGTWTTWCTAAATATCGGCATACGACTTTACTTCTTTCGCCCCGCCCGGGTGAGTTACGGCACCATAACGGGCCGGTCCAACACCATCGGCATATTTCCAGAGCGCRCCKGARCGATAATCRTTCTCACGCGGCTTCCAKGCCTTGGTRCGTTTTTCCATTTCRGCATCATCGAKTTGAACGGAAATTGTTCCTTCAACAGCATCAATTTCAATAATGTCACCATCCTGTAACATTGCGATCGGGCCGCCAACGGCTGCTTCCGGGCCTACATGGCCGATGCAAAAACCGCGGGTTGCGCCGGAAAATCTGCCATCGGTAATCAACGCAACCTTGTCTCCCATGCCCTGGCCGTAAAGCGCGGCTGTTGTGGACAGCATTTCGCGCATGCCGGGTCCACCAACCGGGCCTTCGTAACGAATGACAAGCACTTCGCCTTCTTCATATTTGCGTGCGCTAACGGCAGCGAAGCATTCTTCTTCAGTATCGAAGCAGCGCGCCGGACCGGTGAATTTCAAATTGTCCATACCGGCCACTTTCACAATCGCACCATCTGGTGCCAAATTGCCTTTGAGGCCTACAACGCCGCCGGTCTTGGTGATCGCTTTACCTACGGAATAGACGACATCCTGTTTCTCGTTCCATTTCACACTTTCGAGATTTTCAGCAATCGTGCGGCCTGTAACCGTCATGCAATCGCCGTGCAGATGGCCACCATCGAGCAGAGCCTTCATCACCAGCGGCACGCCGCCAGCTTCGTAAAGATCGAGGGCAACGTATTTTCCGCCGGGCTTCAGATCAGCAATGTAAGGGGTTTTTCTGAAAATTTCAGCGACGTCAAACAGGTCCATTTCGATCCCGCATTCATGGGCGATGGCCGGCAAATGCAACGCAGCATTGGTGGAACCGCCAGTTGCAGAAACCACAACAGCCGCATTTTCAAGCGCTTCGCGCGTCACGATATCGCGGGGGCGGATATTTTTTGCTACCAGATCCATCACCTGTTCACCGGCAATGGCGCAAAGTGCGTCGCGCAATTCGTATGGCGCAGGTGCGCCGGAAGAATATGGCA
>JAESRU010000134.1 GCA_016764455.1 Hyphomicrobiales bacterium
TGCAGGTAGTGTCCTGGATGACGCAATCGCTGCAATCGGCGAAATGCCGTTACCACCTTATATCGCGGGCAGACGACCGACCGACAAGCAGGACGCGACAGATTATCAGACTGTCTATGCAAAGCATGAAGGCGCAGTAGCAGCGCCCACAGCCGGGTTGCATTTCACGCCCGAATTGATCACCGATTTACGCAATGCCAAAATCGATATCTGTTACCTCACGTTGCATGTGGGGGCGGGCACGTTTCTGCCAATCAAGGTCGACGATACTGATAACCACAAAATGCATGCGGAACGGGGCGAAATCAGTCAGGAATTGGCGGATCAGATCAACGAAACAAGAAAAAATGGTGGACGAATTGTTGCTGTAGGCACAACTTCGTTGCGCTTGTTGGAAAGTGCAGCGGACGAAACCGGAACCATTCATCCATTTTCAGGGGCGACAGATATTTTTATTACGCCTGGATATAAATTCCGTGCTGTCGATGTGCTGATCACGAATTTTCATCTGCCACGTTCAACATTGTTTATGCTGGTATCGGCATTTTCAGGAACAAATTGCATGAAGGCGGCCTACAACCACGCCATTGAATCTGATTATAGATTTTATTCCTATGGCGATGCCTGTTTGCTGCTGCCCGATTTGGAATCAAGACCATGACCCCGTATCAATTCAATTTATTGGCAACCGATGGCCGCGCCCGCCGGGGTGAAATCATTCTTGAACGCGGAACAATCCGAACCCCAGCATTCATGCCGGTCGGGACAGCTGCAACCGTAAAAGCCATGTTCCCGAAAGACGTGGAAAAATCCGGCGCAGACATTCTCCTTGGCAACACCTATCACTTGATGTTGCGACCCGGCGCCGAAGAAATGGCCGCCATGGGAGGCTTGCATAAATTCATGAATTGGCAAAAACCAATTTTGACAGATTCCGGCGGATTTCAGGTTATGTCGCTCGCGAAGTTGCGAAAAATGACAGAAGAAGGCGTTACATTTCAATCACATCTGGATGGTAGCTCATTCCTGCTGTCACCGGAGCGATCGATTGAAATTCAAAACCTGCTTGGGTCCGATATCCAGATGCAGCTTGATGAATGCACACCGTTTCCTGCAACCTGCGAAGAAGCCGAAAGCTCCATGCAATTGTCTCTGCGCTGGGCCGAACGCTCAAAAACCGCATTTGGCAACCAACCAGGCCGGTCGTTGCATGGCATCGTACAGGGCAGCATTTATCCAGAATTGCGCGAGCAATCTGCAAAGGCTTTGGTGGCGATGGATTTCCCCGGCTATTCGATCGGCGGGCTGGCGGTAGGCGAAGGCCAGGAGCAAATGCTCCGAGTCTTGAACGAAACATTGCCATTCCTGCCAGACCAAAAGCCACGTTACCTGATGGGCGTTGGAACCCCGGATGATTTGTTGCGCTCGGTCGCAGAAGGCGTCGATATGTTTGATTGCGTGATGCCCACAAGGGCAGGGCGTCATGGATTGGCCTATACGAAATACGGCAAGGTGAACTTGAAAAATGCCCGCCATATCGGCGACACACGTCCGCTGGATGCAGATAGCCCGTGCGAAGAAGCAAGAACCTATAGCCGTGCTTATCTCCACCATCTGATCAAGTCCGGTGAATATCTGGGATCGATGCTGCTGACCTTGATCAACCTGCATTATTATCAAGAATTGATGGCAGGCATGAGAAGCACGATTGAAGCAGGAACATTCGCTGATTTTTCCCAAAAAACCCGCGAACTTTGGGRGGCGGGAGACATCCCAGTCAACCAAACAAAAGGGTGATCAGGAAGCCGGATTTTAAAGAATAGGCCGTTAAGGCAATTTTCTGTATTTGCCGAATAGAATGCCGCTTGTCTTGCGCCGTTTTGAGATGTATGCACTGCATCTGAATGTATGGATATTTTGGTACATCCGGGTATTTTTGAAAATGTGTGCCCTTAGCTCAGTTGGTAGAGCAACGGACTTTTAATCCGTAGGTCCAGGGTTCGAGCCCCTGAGGGCACACCATTCAAATTGATATGTAAAACCCCGTTGCCTCTTGGGATCGAAGCACAGGCTATTCCAAGTCCAGATTTGCAGAAAATTCCAGTAGCGGATTTCCACCATACAGAACCGGTCCGCAATTGCTTGAGGGCAGCGCTAGATGAGCACATAATTCAATCGCCGTTTGCGCATTTCTCAAAGGACCGGCCAACAAGGTCAATTGCAATCCGGATTCTGGGTCATTTTCCAATTTGATTCTGGGTTCAAGTCCCTCGAGACGCGAACCCTGTTCTTCACGAAGCCGCGCCCAGATACGGGTAAGGGACGACAGATCGTTATTACGTGCCACAATAACGGCGAATTCTGTTCGTCCCACAATTCCAATTTCCGGTTGATTTCCGTCAATATCCATTGCTTGATCGGTTGGAAAAGCTGAGAAATTTACAGATACATCGCCACCACTTCCTGCATCCATATTCGTATTGGGCGCGGCGGACTGCGGAGGCAGACTGCCGGTGATCGAACCAAATGTGGATTCAAGTTGTTCAATCCGGTCCAGGGTCGCCACTCTGGCTTCCTGGATGGTCTGTGTATCTTGCCGAAGATTGCTCAGCGTCTGGGTGACAGCCTCTAGCCTTTGGTCCAGGAGAGCCAGTCGTTGGGACAGGATCGCTTCTGTAACGCTTTGTTCCGTTGCTGCTGGAATATCTTCAATATTTTGCGAGGCAACGTCGCGTGCAGGTGTAAATCTGGTTTCAATAAACTGGGGCAATTGGTCGAGCTTGAACATCGCAATAAGAGATTGATTACCGGAAGAAAGAATCGAATTGGCCGCAATACCGCTCGCTGCAATCGCTAGCATTGCCCACAAGAACAGGGCAACTCCGCGTGATATAAAGGTTTTTTCTTCCGAATGGCTCATCAAACCAACTCCAGCAAAGAGGGGTCGCAACCAGCTTCGGTTAGGTTTGGTTAATGAAATGCTAACCTGGCCAGAATTGACTGATAGAAGATACAAAGGCAGATACTGATTCTGTCAAACATTCAAGACAGGTTTAAACAGGAGTAGCCTGAATGACAGACCGAAGCTGTCAAGCAATCATACTTGCGGCAGGTGAGGGGTCGCGGATGAAATCCGACCGCCCCAAGGTTCTCCATGAAATTGCTGGCCGGGCTATGTTGAGTCATGTTCTGGCCGCCGCGACCATGGCCGGCGCTGATCGTAGCGACGTGGTAGTTGGCCCAAACATGCACGCGGTAGCAGATCTCGTGCGGTCCCAATTACCGGACGCGCAAATATTTGTGCAAACCGAAAGACTGGGAACCGGGCACGCGGTATTGGCGGCCAAAAATGTGCTCAGCAACCCAGCTGACGATGTCCTTGTGCTTTACGGCGACACGCCATTGGTGACCGACGCTTCACTCAAACTGTTGCGCAACGGATTGGCCAATGGCGCTGCAATCGCGGTTCTTGGCTTTCGCACAACGATGCCCGATGGCTATGGGCGCTTGATCACCGATTCCGATGGCAATCTGACCGCCATTCGCGAAGACAAAGACGCGACCGGGCCAGAACGCAGCATCAATTTTTGTAATTCTGGCGTCATGGCATTTGCTGGCAAGAGCCTGCTGAAATTGCTGGAGAAAATCGGCAACAACAATGCAAACACCGAATATTATCTGACAGACACAGTTGAAATCGCGCGCCAGATGAAAYTCAAGGTGATCGCGGTCGAAGGCCATCAGGACGAAGTGCTGGGTRTAAATTCGCGCGCACAATTGGCGCAAGCCGAAGCGATMGCGCARAACAATCTTCGCCAATCAGCACTTGCCAACGGGGTCACCATGATTGCACCCGAAACTGTGTTTTTGGCTTACGACACAGAATTGGCGTCCGATGTTTTGATCGAGCCGAACGTGGTTTTTGGCACTGGCGTAAAAATCGCGCAAGGAGCCACAATCAGGGCGTTTTCCCATATCGAAGGYGCAACCATTGCMGAAGGCGCCGTGATCGGCCCCTTTGCCCGTTTGCGGCCCGGTACGGTCCTTGGCAAAGGCACAAARGTTGGCAATTTTGTMGAAATCAAAAATACCGAATTGGGTGAGGGAGCCAAGGCCAGCCATTTGGCATATCTGGGTGATGCCGATATCGGCAGCGCCGCCAATATTGGGGCCGGCACCATTACCTGTAATTATGACGGCTATAACAAACACCGCACGGAAATTGGCGCGGGCGCGTTCATTGGAACCAATTCATCCCTCGTTGCGCCTGTAAAAATCGGCGACGGTGCCTATATCGGCTCTGGCAGTGTTATTACCCGTGACGTGGCGGCAGACGCCCTGGCCGTTGCCCGTGGTAAACAGATCATGCGGGAAGGCTGGGCCAAATCCATGCGCCAGCGCCAAAGCAAACCAGAACAAAAATAAACCAAAAAACCTGTAACAAGTCGCAACCATGATTGATTTCWGWAWWATGCGCTAAATCTATAATGGGGATGGGTGAATACACACATGAGTGCTTAAAAGCGGCTCATTGTGATCGCTGATACAAGCATCGCTAATACAAGCATCGCTAATACAAGCACCGCCGATGCAAGCAGGGAATTCGGAATATATGTGCGGCATTGTTGGAATTATCGGAAATGAGCCGGTTGTCGACTCGATCATGGATGCCTTAAAGCGTCTTGAATATCGCGGCTATGATTCCGCAGGCGTTGCCACTCTTGAAAACGCCAAAATTTCGCGGGAACGCGCCAAGGGCAAACTTGAAAACCTCCAGACAAAACTGGTCGATCACCAAAAAACCGGCCGGATCGGCATTGGCCATACCCGTTGGGCCACCCATGGTGCACCAACCGAGGGCAACGCTCATCCACACGCAACAGATCGTGTCGCGATTGTCCATAACGGCATCATCGAGAATTTTCAGCCCCTGAAAGAAGAGCTGATTGCCGATGGGGTCACGTTCCATACCCAGACAGATACCGAAGTTGTCGCCCATCTGATCACCCGTGAACTGAATGCAGGCAAAACACCTTCAGACGCTGTTGGCATCGTTCTAGCCCGATTGGAAGGTGCGTTCGCATTCGCAATCATGTTTGAAGGTGAAGACGATCTTTTGATCGGGGCGCGCAAAGGCAGTCCGTTGGCGATTGGCATTGGCAAAGGTGAGATGTTTCTGGGATCAGATGCCACCGCGCTCGCCCCGTTCACAAATCAGGTCATTTATCTGGAAGATGGTGACTGGGCCACAATCACCCGCAACCAGGTGGAGATTTTCGATAATTCCGGGGCCAGGGTCGAACGCCAGATACAGACTTCTGTTGCGTCTGCTTTGATGGTGGACAAAGGCAATCATCGTCATTTCATGGCGAAAGAGATTTACGAACAACCCGAAGTCGTCGGACATACGTTGGCGCATTATATCGATCTGGCAGAGGGCAAAATATCCCTGCCTGCCACGCTACCGTTTAATTTCGCAGATCTGGACCGCGTAACCATTACRGCSTGTGGCACGGCTTATTATGCCGGGYTGGTGGCAAAATACTGGTTYGAAAAATATGCCCGCTTGCCGGTRGAAATCGATGTCGCATCAGAAATGCGMTATCGCGAAGCGCCGTTACCGRAAAACGGTTTGGCAATTGTCATTTCTCAATCTGGCGAAACCGCWGATACATTGGCGACGTTRCGTTATTGCGCCGAAAACGGMCAGCATATCGCGTCTGTCGTGAATGTTAGAGATTCTTCGATCGCCCGTGAATCAGATCTGGTCTTGCCAACATTGGCGGGYCCGGAAATYGGCGTTGCTTCAACCAAGGCATTCACCTGCCAGCTAACCGTATTGGCGTGTATCGCATTGGCAGCTGCACGCGATCGCAAAACCATCACCGAACAAGAAGAGCGAAATCTGGTCCAGGCTTTGATCGAATTACCGCGCTTGATGTCGACAGCACTCAAGCTGGAAGCAGACATTGAAGCCATTGCCGGAAATATAATGAAGGCAAAGGACGTTTTGTATATTGGGCGGGGTTCGTTGTTTCCGCTGGCGCTGGAAGGCGCCTTGAAACTGAAAGAAATTTCATACCTTCATGCCGAAGGGTACGCTGCTGGCGAATTGAAACATGGCCCGATTGCGCTGATAGACGAGAATGTYCCGGTTATCGCGATTGCGCCAAAAGACGAGCTTTTCGAGAAAAACGTCTCAAATATTCAGGAAGTCGCGGCACGTGGCGGGAAAATTATTTTGCTGACAGACGAAGCCGGGGCGCGGGATATATCCGTAGATACCCTTGCGACAATCGTACTTCCAGATGCCAACCCGTTTGTAAATCCGCTGCTGTTTGCATTACCGGTCCAGATGTTGGCCTATCATACGGCGGTGCGCCTGGGCACGGATGTTGACCAACCACGCAATCTCGCAAAGTCCGTTACTGTTGAATAGCAAGTATTGACCTGCGCCGCTCTGCCCGCGACACTTTCCTCAAGCGATTCGTTGACGGAACGGCAGCAGACTTCATGAAAACAATCTCATCCTCATCTGGATTTTGGGCAAAAAATAAATACCTTTTGCGAGGTATTTTGACAGGCTTCGCATTTGTTTTTCTGATTGCCTTCACTCCATCTGCATTTGCGCAATCCACCAGTGACGCTGCGACGGCTGCACGCGAGCAAATCGAGCAGGGCCGCAAGCAATTGCAAGAAAACAATTATCCAGGCGCGGCCTCTACGCTGACCCAGGTAATTCGCAACGAACACACGCCGCCTGACTGGATGGCAATTGCCTTTTTCTACCGGGGCATCTCCAACAGGATGAGTGGCAAGAACAACGCTGCAATTGCAGATTTTATCAACGCGCTCTGGCTGGAAACACTGCCTACACCCATTCAGGCACAAGCTTATTATCACCGCGCCCATTCATACGCGGCGCTAAGTAAAGTTGACGAAGCCCTTGCGGATTTAGAGCAAGCCGCACTTTTGGCGCCGCATGAAGAACGTATTGCCCAGGCCCGTACTGAATTGCTGGAAGCATCCGGCCGGGAGACAACAGCTTCGACAACACCATCAAGTGAGCTGACATTGGAAAATCGTGCCGCCATTGCCGCACGCCCATCGCTGGGAGATACCTTGTATTCCCAGCCACAATCCGGCGCCAGTTCCATGTCTTCGCAATCGCCGGTGACACCCACCAGGCCAGCGCGACAAATATCTCTGCAACCTGAAACCCGCCGTGATGGTATCCGCATTCAACTGGGAGCTTTGGGGTCTCAGGCGGTTGCTGAAGCGGAGTGGCAACGCATWTCGCARATGCACAGRGATGTRCTGGATGGCCTGTCRCCTMGCTAYGAAATTGTGACACGGGATGGAAAGAGCATGGTGCGATTGCAGGCTGGACCTGCGGCATCTTTATCGTCTGCCCGCAACTTATGTGCATTGTTGCAGGGGCGCGGACAGGACTGCATTACTGTTCCGCGTTAAGCACACCGGATTATTTGCTGTATTTTTTGCGTAAAATGCAGATAATCCCCTCATATTCAGGACATAATGCGCCGATCCAATAGTGATGTCGGTTCAGAAAAAAACAGCGCGGATAATTTGTCCGCGRAATTGATGTAGTTTATCGGGTAACTAAAATTTAAATGACAAAACGCGATAACAAGACGGATGAGCCTGTAGAGCTGACATCGTTGACCAACCCGACAAAAAGCGTGGTGCGGTTTCGTACTCGTCTTCGGAATTATTTCCTGACCGGCCTCGTAATCGCGGCTCCGATCAGCATTACGATTTATCTCACCTGGTCATTTATTAATCTGGTGGATGGCTGGATCAAGCCATTGGTGCCGGCTGCTTATAACCCGGAAAATTACCTGCCATTCTCGCTTCCGGGCCTTGGGTTGATTTTCGCGTTTATTTTTATAACGATACTTGGCGCTCTGACCGCAAACCTGTTTGGCCGCACCATCATCAGTTATGGCGAGATGATGCTCAATCGCATGCCGATTGTGCGAAATCTATACAGCGCCCTTAAGCAGATTTTCGAAACGGTAATTTCCCAAAGCAAGTCTTCATTTCGCGAAGTCGGCGTYATCGAATATCCGCGAARAGGCCTGTATGCGATTGTGTTTATTTCAACCACCACTGAGGGTGARATCAAAACCCGCATCGAYGATGGTGATGGCATGTTGAGTGTATTCCTGCCAACAACGCCAAACCCTACATCCGGGTTTTTGCTGTTTGTACCAAGGGCCGACGTGACGATTTTGGATATGTCGGTGGAGGAAGCGGCAAAATTGGTTATTTCAGCCGGACTGGTGACGCCCGAACACCCAAAGGGTGCCAAGACGTCCAAAGACGGCGGCGACAAAAAAACAGAAGACTAAGGCGAACTTGCAACAGGTTCGAAGTAAATCTACCCCGACGCCAATAACCGGATCGCCTCACCACGTTCAAACAGATGCAGTAAAATCCGGAGCGCTTTGCCGCGCTCGGATTGAAGTAATCTGTCCTGGCTCAAAGTGTGGCGGGCATCCTGGCGCGCAATTTCCAGCAAGCCGGCGTGATGCTCCAATTGCGCCAATCGAAACCCCGGAATGCCACTTTGTTGCGTACCAAGAATATCGCCTTCACCACGAAGCCGCAAATCTTCTTCCGCTATTCGAAACCCGTCTTCGGTTTCCCGCATAATTGTCAATCGCGCTTCGGCGTTCTTTGATAAAGGTCCGCGATACAGCAGGATGCAACTGGATTTAGCAGCACCACGCCCAACACGACCGCGCAGCTGGTGCAATTGGGCCAATCCAAAACGCTCCGCATTTTCAATCACCATTATGGTCGCGTCGGAAACATCGACGCCCACTTCGATTACGGTTGTCGCAACGAGAATATCGATTGCCCCGCTGGAGAAATCACTCATGACTTGGTTTTTATCGGCGGCTTTCATACGCCCATGGACAAGACCGACCCGGCTACCAAACTGGTTTTGAAGTGCCGCAAACCGGTCTTCGGCGGATTTGGCGTCGATCAATTCAGAGTCTTCAACCAACGGACATACCCAATAAACCCGTGCTCCGGACTTCACAGCGATATCAAGCCGCAATAATAAATCCGCTTCCCGGTCCAGCGGGATGATGCGCGTATCGACAGGTTTCCTACCGGCTGGTTTCTCCAAAAGCCGTGAAACATCCATATCTCCAAATGCGGCCAGCACGAGGCTGCGTGGAATAGGCGTCGCGGTCATGACAAGCAGATCGGCATTGTTTCCTTTTTCTGCGAGCGCGAGCCGTTGATGGACGCCAAACCGATGTTGCTCATCAATAACAACAAGGCCAAGATCCTTGAATTTCACGTCATCCTGGAATCCCGCATGGGTGGAAATCAGAATGTCAATTTTGCCGATCTTCAAATCATCGAGCAGTTCGGTCCGGGCTTTGCCCTTTATCCGCCCGGTCAACACGCCAAGTCTGATGCCGCCTGCTTTGCATAAGGGGGACAAGGTATCGAAATGTTGCTGAACCAGAATTTCTGTTGGCGCCATGATTGCCGCCTGAGACCCGGATTCAACCGCAATCGCCATGGCCAACAAGGCAACAATGGTTTTGCCGCTGCCAACATCGCCCTGCAGAAGGCGCAACATCCGATCGGGCCGCCCCAGATCATCGGCAATTTCTTCCAGCGAGCGTTCTTGCGATGTGGTGAGGGTGAACGGCAGGGTTTCCAGAATACGCCGCCGCTTGCTCCCGTCCCCGCGCCGTCGACGGCCAAGGGCGCGACGCAGCCTTTGCCGCACCAGAGTAAGCGCCAGTTGGCCAGCCAATAATTCATCATAGGCAAGGCGGCTACGGCCTGGCCCATCAGGTTCGAGCGCTGCGAAATCTTGCGGGTGATGCACTTCAGAAAGCGCGACCTTCAAAGATGGCCAACGATGTTCAAGCAGCAAATTGTGTTCAATCCACTCAGGCAGGGCAGGGAGCGTATTCAGGCTTTCGGTGATCAAGGGAGCCAGGATTTTACCTGAAAGGCCAGCAGTGAGCGCATATACCGGTTCTATCTGTGGTATCGTGTCGGTGCGGTCCAGTGCGGCGATATATTGCGGATGCGCCATCTGTACACTATCGCGGTAAGCGGTAATTTCCCCGCTGATCCGTCGAATTTCCCCCTCTGGCAATTGCTTTTTCAAATAGTCCGAATGCGCYGCGAAAAATACCAGCGTCAATTCCCCGGTGTCATCAAACACATTGATCGTGTAGGGCAATCCCTTGCSCCGTGACGGGGTATGCGCGCCAATTGTAACATCCAGCGTAGCGGTTTTGCCGGGTTCAATCGCGGCCAGATTTGGCAACAATCGCCGATCAATCACCTGCCAGGGCAAATGAAACAATAAGTCCAGAACCCGCGCATCCTCATCAGCCGGTCGGTCCAAGAGCTTTACCAACAAAGCTGCACGGCGATGCCCAACCCCTTTCAGGTTGCTCACAGTGGCGAATAGTGGGTTTAGGATTTCTGGCCGCATAATGAGGGAGTTTAGCCTGAAATATTACAAAAATCCCTATAGGATACGCTGCAATGCATTTATGGGTATAAACCCTCACTGAATCTGTTACATCGTCCCTCTTAGTTTTTGAAAGACCACGCCGTGAGCGAACYGCTAGACATTCGAAAACGCARRTTGAAATTTCGGGCATGCCACCGCGGCATCCGCGAAATGGATATCCTGTTCACAGTTTTTGTCAGGGAACATCTTGACGATCTGAGCGTGGAAGAATGCGACCARTTGGAAATCCTTCTGGAAGAATCAGATCATGACATTCTGCTCTGGATGTCAGGTAACAATCCAACACCCGAAGCATTCGAGAATAGCGTCATTGAAAAATTGCGAACCATCGCTTTGAAGCCTGACGATTACGGGCAATGAACAGGTCTACACTTTGACATCGCACTCCATTCTTTCCGGGTTAAATCAGGATCAGCCGGGCGTCACCGAACTAACCGGTGCTCCTGAAGGTATCGATGCTATGGTTTTGGCGGACCTGGCCCGTGCCCGTGCTGGCACTTCGCCWTCTCCGGTATTRYTGCATGTAGCCMGAGACGAGCAGCGACTGGTTGCATTGCGCGACGCCCTGGCTTTTTTCGCGCCAGAGCTGACGGTTGCATATTTTCCGGCCTGGGATTGTCTTCCCTACGACCGGGCATCGCCCAGTCAGGAAATTTCCGCAATCCGGATCGCCACTTTGGCGGCTTTATCCGGGGARGGATCAAAACCGGATTTGGTTCTGACAACGGTCAATGCAGCACTTCAAAAAACGCTGTCTCCAGAAACCGTAGCTGCGCATATACGCCATCTCGCTCCGGGGCAGATTGTCGATATGAGCGACCTTGCCAATTGGCTCGTTCAGCACGGGTATGAGCGCACSGCMACYGTRCGTGACCCGGCCTCCTTTGCAGTCCGTGGTGGTATTCTGGATGTATTTCCTGCTGCAAGCGACGAACCGGTGCGGTTGGATTTTTTCGGCGATACTCTTGAATCTATTCGCCAATTCGATGCYGAAAGTCAGCGCACGACGGTGCAACGAACTGAGATAACGCTTCTTCCCGTTACAGAAGCTTTGCTGACACCAGAAAGCATCCAGTCTTTCAGGGCAGGCTACCGCGAAAAATTCGGCACAGTTTCAGGCCATGATCCYGTCTACGAAGCCGTTAGCGAAGGCCGCAGGGCATCTGGCATGGAACATTGGCTGCCTTTGTTCCATGACCAATTATCGACGCTGATCGACTATCTGCCGGACGTTGCAATTTCCCTGGATCATCAGGTAAACGACGCGCGCAAAACCCGCCTTGAGCAAATCGCCGATTATTTTGAAGCACGCAAACACCCAGCAGAATTAGCCAGTGGCGAATTCGCACCATACCGGGCGCTGGACCCGGAAAAACTCTATCTGGATGAAGCCGACTGGCGTGAGCAATTGGAAGAAAGATCGGTTTTCAGCCTGTCACCATTCGACAGCGATGGATCAGAAACCAGACAGACAATTGCTATTGGCGGRCRGTTGGGGCGCACATTTGCAGCGGAACGCACCGCCACGGAAAAGAATGTATTTGATGCCGTTGTCGCCTATATTAAAGAGGTTCAGGGACAAAAACGACGTGTGATTATTGCGTGCTGGTCCGAAGGCTCTTGCCAGCGCATGTTGCAATTGTTGGGTGACCACGGGCAAAAAAAACAAACCCAGGTGGACACCTGGGATGACGTGCAATCACTCTCAAATGATGTGACAGCTTTTGCTGTTTTTGGGTTGGGTACCGGTTTTGAAACTGATGAGATCGTATTCCTGAGCGAACAGGATATCCTCGGCGACCGTCTATCGAGACCGACCCGTAGCCGCAAGCGTGACACAGATTTTCTTACCCATGCCACCGGTCTCTCGGTCGGGGATTTTATTGTCCATGTGGAGCATGGCGTCGGTAAATTTGAAGGCCTGCAAACGGTAACAGCAGCCGGCGCACCGCATGATTGTCTCGTGCTTACGTATGCCGGTGGCGACCGTTTGTTTGTCCCCGTCGAAAATATCGAATTGCTGTCCAGGTACGGGTCCGACGATAGCGGCGCACAGCTGGATAGATTGGGTGGTGCCGCGTGGCAGGCGCGCAAAGCCAAACTCAAAGACAAAATTCGGGAAATTGCCGGCGAATTGATTAAAACGGCTGCGGCTCGTGCCATGCGGGAAGCCCCGGTCATGACGCCGCCGGAGGGGATTTACGACGAATTTTGCGCGCGCTTCCAGTTTATTGAAACCGAAGATCAGCTAACTGCGATTGCAGATGTCCTTGATGACCTTGCAAAAGGCCGCCCAATGGATCGTCTGATTTGCGGCGATGTGGGATTTGGCAAAACCGAGATCGCGCTTCGCGCTGCATTTGTCGCGGTCATGGCAGGGCATCAAGTGGCCATCGTGGTGCCGACCACATTGCTGGCCCGGCAACATTATAAAACTTTTGCGGAACGGTTCGCCGGGTTGCCTGTAAATATTGCCCAGGCCTCGCGCCTTGTCGGGTCTGCGGAACTTGCAAAAACCCGCGAAGGCCTCACGTCTGGTCATGTGGACATCGTCATCGGCACCCATGCCTTGTTGGCGAAATCAATTAAGTTTCGTGACCTTGGTTTGCTGGTCGTCGATGAGGAACAACATTTTGGTGTTACCCACAAAGAACGGCTGAAACAATTCCGGGCTGAAGTTCACGTGCTGACCCTGACCGCAACGCCCATTCCGCGCACGCTGCAATTGGCGCTGACCGGGATCAGGGATTTATCGATCATCGCGACGCCACCGGTTGATCGGTTGGCGGTTCGAACCTTCATCATGCCGTTTGATCCGGTCAGTGTTCGCGAAGCAATTTTGCGGGAATATTTCCGGGGTGGRCAAATTTTCTATGTCTGCCCGCGGATTTCTGATTTGCACGCGGCGGAAGAATTTTTACGCGAAAATGTGCCGGAGGTAAAACTGGCCGTCGCTCATGGTCAAATGCCGCCGGGGCAACTCGATGATATCATGACCGCGTTTTACGACGGCAAATTCGATGTCCTGATCTCAACCACAATTGTTGAATCTGGCCTCGATGTGCCAACGGCCAATACGCTGATTGTGCTCCGCGCTGATATGTTTGGTCTGGCCCAACTTTATCAATTGCGCGGCCGGGTCGGGCGCTCCAAAGTTCGTGCCTATGCCTTGATGACCGTGCCCGCAACCAGACGTTTAACTGCAAACGCAGAAAAACGCCTCAAAGTATTGCAATCGCTTGATCATTTGGGTGCTGGCTTCATGCTGGCAAGTCACGATCTGGATATCCGGGGCGGTGGTAATTTGCTTGGCGATGAGCAATCCGGTCATATCCGCGAGGTCGGATTTGAGCTCTACCAGAATATGCTCGAAGAAGCGGTCGCGCAATTGACCGACCATGACAGCGTCCAGGATGGTGAAAAATGGTCTCCGCAAATMGCAGTCGGGGCCGCGATCCTGTTGCCTGAAACCTATATCCGCGATCTGGACCTTCGCCTTGGCCTGTACCGTCGCCTTTCGTCTCTTGAGAGCGCGGGCGAGTTAGATTCATTCGCCGTTGAAATGGTTGACCGGTTTGGCCATCTCCCCATGGAAGCAGATCAATTGTTGCGCGTCGTCGGGATCAAAATCCTGTGCCGTCAGGCGAGTATCGAAAAATTCGATGCAGGGCCGGGTGGTGCTACTATTGCGTTTAGAGAAAATACATTTTCGAACCCGGCAGGCTTGGTGGAATTCATTGCCCAAGAAGGCAAAAACGCCRAGTTGCGATCAGATCATCGTCTGGTCATCAGACGGAAATGGGAGAGCGTTGAAGAGCGCCTTGAAGGTTCTGCAACTTTGCTGCGCCGGGTTGTTGCGCTGGCAGACGTTAAGGCCAAGAGGTAATCGTCCGGTTGGGCTAATTTGTTTCCGGTTGATCCGGTTTTTCCATTTCGGCAATGGCCTGATCAATCGCATCCACCAGCTGGTCTGGGTTCTGGGCACCCATTGCCACAACATGATTGCCAAAAATAAAGCAAGGCACGCCGGTAACACCCATCCGTTGTGCCAGTGCAATTTCTTCCTGAATAAGTTCCAGATCAGCATCACCAGACAACAGCTTGTCGATGACCTGGCGCTCCATACCGGCAGCTACAGCGATATCGACCAGACAATCATTGTCGGTCAGGTTGGTGCCTTTGATGAAATATGCATCGAACAATGCTTCAACAACCTGATCCTGAACACCTGCTGTTGCTGCCCATTTGATCAAGCGATGTGCATTCAGGGTGTTGGGGGAAAATTCGATATCGCTAAATGCAAACGGAATGTCTTCGCCATTTCCAGCATCAAGAATGGCTTTGTACATATCGCCGCCCGCTGCATCGCCAAACTTTTTCTTGAGATAGGCTTTGCGATCTACCCCTTCTGGCGGAATTGTCGGGTCCAGTTGAAACGGCCGCCAGCGAACATCAAATTTAATATCAGGGCGCTGAGCCATGGCCTTTTCCAGACGGCGTTTGCCCACATAACACCAGGGGCACATAACGTCTGAAACGACATCAATTTCCATTACTTGATTGGTTGTCATACTGGCACCGCGAATCCACAAATGTTTTGAATATTTGCGCCAGTATGGCGGAATGTCGGAGCCAGTGCAAAATTCAGGTTTGCAGCCAGGATAGTGCGCGCAGGACCAGTTTTTCCGGGTTTTCTCCGGGTTGATACCCAGCCACACCAGACGCGATATCGATCCGTATCGGTCCGTCCACTTCGGGAACAGAAAATTCCGTGAAACGCACAACGCTGGTGATGCGTTTTGTCGCGGCGAGCGCGGATACCGGATCGGTATCAGGCAGGATCGCAACAAAAATGGCACCCGAATAACGCGCTGCCAGGTCTTCACCACGTAGAAGGAAACTCATAACTTCGCCGACCTGGCGGATCATCCGGTCGCCAATGGCATAATCGTAGGCTTCGTTCAGCCCGGCCATATCGCGGATACCGAATGCGACAACCGAAAAATCATTTTCGTTTGGCCCGGCTTCGTTCATTATTGTGCGCAAATGCTCGAACAGGAAACCGCGACTGAAAAGCCCGGTCAACCCATCGCTGGTGCTCATATGGCGTGCTTCGCGATATACAGCACGCAGAGATTCCCGGAACCGCGATTCAAGCACATGGGCCATGATCCGACGTTCCAGATCATCATCCAAAACATCATCACCCAATATCTCTGAATATCCGGCACCAATGGCCGTGTCGCACCAATCATCTTTATCGGCATCGCCAAGCGCAATCAGAGGCACATTGAAAAAGCGAGAATGACGCCGCACAAGGGCTGCAAAATCAAGCGCGGTCATGCCGTCTTCCTGGACTTCAACGACAACCGCGTCAAAATCCCGGCGCTGCATATATTCAACAGCCGTGTCCAGCGTGAACGCGCCGGTCAGCGTTGCGTGGGGAGATAAAACCCGCTCGATGGCGGCAAATTTTTGCCCGGTTCCAAGTACGAGAATTGCCGCGTCGTCAAATTCCACCGGCATACTGATCTGTTTGGGCGCATCAACACCGTAGCGCATGGACGTTGTGATCCGCCGGTTCAATTCCGACTGCATGGTCCCCAACCGGTTCAGAGACGATATACGGTTGATAATCTGGAGCGCTGAAACAGGGCGGATCAGAATATCGTCCCAAGGAGCGGCAGGCAAAAACCCTTCCATCTGCTCTCCCTGACCAGCCAAAAGGATCATTGGAATATGTTCGTCGATGGCCAATTGAGATAATTTGGCCAGGTTTTGCATAAGCCGGTTTGAACCGGAATCGGAGCCATTATTCTCAGTTCCGAAACTGCTACTATCAACCAAAATTGCTTGGGGCCGTTTGCTGGAAATCGGTAAAATATTGTCCAAACCATTGCCTGGAATTACGTTTAGACAAGAAATGCCTGTATCCGACAACAGATTGGTCAGTGAATTTTCTGAACCTGCTATTTCTTCAACAATCAGAATTTGTTCGGAATTACCCATAAAACTTGCCTCTAACGCGCGCATAACTACAAACACAATGCCCAGAACAGGGTAAAAATATCGTGAAAGGTGATGTTATGTTCAGGCTTGATTGGTATCGGGTAAAACCAGATCGCCGCGCTTGAGCTTGCCGTTTGCGGTACGCGGGAGAGAGCTCACGAAAACAATTTCGTGTGGACGTTTATATTCGGCCAGTTCTTCGCCTGCAAAATCAATTATTTTGCGCCGCAATTCTTGCTCTGACTGATCACCGGAAAGCGCCGGGGCAGGCACGATGAAAGCAACAATCAACCGCACATTCTTGCGAACTTCGCGCTCAGCAACCGCAACCTCCCCAATACCGGGAAGTGCCGATAGAACGGATTCAACCTCAAACGGTGAAACCCGGTAGCCAAAGGCATTCATCATGTCGTCGCTGCGGCCATCAAGCCAGATATAACCGTCTTCATCCATAGCCGCACGGTCACCGGACAAAAACCAGTCTCCGCGCATAACCGCGGCTTCTTCTTCAGGGCGGTCCCAATAACCAAGCATCAATCCGGGGTCTGAGCGGTGTATTGCAATGATCCCGATTTCATTGGCGGGGAGAGGGGTCTCACCATCATCTGCGTCGAGGATCGCCACGTTGCGTCCGTCCTGTGGCTTTCCAGGCGACCCGGATCGCGGTGGAGTCATACCCGGCGAAGAGGAGATAAAAGTAGATATTTCACTCATGCCAAAAGCTTCGTAAAGCACCATSCCGGTTTTCTCGAACCAAGAGGTCGCTACATCTTCAGGCAACGGTTCCCCGGCGGTCAAACCGTGGCGCAATAACCCAAGTTGCCCTGTTTTCAGATCGCAATATTTCAAAATCTGTCGATAAACCGTTGGCACAGCCGCAAAAACCGTCGCCCCGGACCGCTCAATGATAGTTGGCCAAATGGTGGCATCTCGTGCCCCTGTATAGACAATTGCTGTCGCACAATTGGCCCATGGATCGGTCAACCCGACACCAAGTGTGTAGGTCCAGTTGAAGGCGCCAGCATGGAGCATCGTGTCGTCTGACGAGAGACCATACCAGCCTTGATACATCGGCCGACGTCCCCATGCCGCGCGGTGGGCATGCAACACGCCTTTTGGATGCGACGTAGTGCCGGAGGTGTAAACCAGATATGCCGGATCATCGGCAAGGCTATCTTGCCAGTCGATCAATCGGCCATGTGCGGCAAAATTCGCAATCTGCTGCTCGGTGAAATAGAGCGTGTCTTTGCCATGATCACTGGTATCAAGATTGTCAGATAGAACGATCGCGCGGGCCCCACTATCTTGTGCGATGAAATCCACTTCGTGTGCAGACAATTGGCTGGAAGCCGGGATCGGAATAATGCCTCCAGCGATCGCGCCAAAAAACAACAAAGCATATTCCGGGCAATTATCCATGCGGATCAAAATCCGGTCGCCTACATTCAATCCATTGTCGCGCAGGGCTCCGCCAATTCTGCGCACCTGCTGGTCCAAGTCGCGATACGTCCAACTGCGCAAACCTGCGTCGTCATCCAGTCCCGCAATGACTTTCAGAGCAACTTTATCAGGAAATTCATTAGCGCCTCGCTCAATGCAATAGCGCGCCATATTCAGTTTTTCAGGGACATTCGAACTGGACAATTTAATTCATCCCGCCAAGCGTTTGAGCAGAGGCTGTAGATCAGCCAAATTCAGGGATCCATCTTCAAGGCGTGCGATGTTCGGAACGATATCGATTTGTTCTGGAATTTTATAACTGGCAATCCCCGTCTCAGTGATCAAGGCCAGAAGAGAGCGTGTATCAAGATTGAGTTTGGAATCTACAACTGCAAAAACACCGATACGTTGACCAAACAATGGGTCGTCGATTCCGTAAATTGCCACATCAAGAATAAATTCAAATTTACGGTAAACAGCTTCAAGGCTGGCAATAGAGAGATGCATACCACCAAGACAGATGATGCCCTTGCTCCATAAAACCGGTTCAACAAAATCTGGATCAACAGCACTCACGCGGCATTGAATATTGGTCCCGATAAAGCCTTCGGTGTATCTGTAGGTCTCTTGTTCAAGGGTCGTTCTACGTTGTTGCGCGTCGCCAATCATGCGTGCCGGAACCATAGGGCCAGACACCTGTATTTCGCCGCCCAAAAGCGTTTCTGTGCCGCCGGCTTTCACGGCTCTGCCTTTGACCCGAACTTCCAAAAGACAGGGCGGATCATCGGCTCCACTGGGAAGCGGAATTTTCCCTGATGGAATTCTCCCAAAATGGGTGTTCGTAAATCTCTTTTTCGTAAAAATCGCGGTTTCACCAAGCGCAAAAACATCAACCATTGTTGAAGATTGGGCGGCCAAATCGGATAATTGCACCTGGCGCGACCCATACAAATCCGGCCAGATATTTATCACCCGCGACACGGGTAAAACCTGACCATTAACCGCAAGATGGTTCGCTACTTTCCCGGGAAGGACCGCAATGGTCGCGGCTTCTTCTTCGGCTTGCTGGAAAAAAATATCCCTGTCAAAAGCATGATGCAGCACCAGTTTTGAACCCGACAACAACCACGGAACCAGAATTGTTGAAATGCTGGCAATCCCGGTCAGATAGTTTGCGGACAGGATAACATCTCGTTCCGTGATCTGGGCTTCCATGACGGGACCAAGCGCCGCGGCGATCCAGTGATTATGGCTCCGTGCCATTATTTGAGGCAGTTTTTCTTCCCCAACCCACCAGCACATGGTGGCCACATGTTCTGCCTTGTCTTCGCGGTCATCTTCAATCCTATCAGACGAGTGGGCATCAAAAATATCGTCGATGCCCAAAACCCCGTCAGGAACATTTGCACCAAACCCGAGGACATGCCTGATCGAAAAAACTTCGACGGCGACATCTCTTGCAGTAAGCGCAAAATCGTGATCCCCACTAGGTGATCCGGCAATGATCGCTTTTGGAGATATCTGCTGCAGCGCCGGCGCAATGTCTGCACAATCCCAAAGCGGGGGCAGGGGCACTGCGATCATTTTGGCGCGCATGATGCCGAGCATCACAATCGGTGCCTCAACCCTGTTGTCGCATTGCCAGGCAACAATATCATCAGGTTTCAAACCCAGTGAAACCAATTTTTCCGCAACAGCGTTGACGGCGTTCTCGACGCCCTTCCAATCCAGCCTGCGCGGCGTATCGACACCGTCAAAATTCAAATTTGAAGGATCGACCAATGCGATTTTTTCAGGATTGGCAACCGCCCATTTGGCTACCAACTCATCCAGCGTGATCTGGCCCCAAAGGCCAGCCGCAATATAAGGGTCGCGGAGAATTTCATCGGTTAGGAGCATGATCGCATATCCGGCTTGTCGGCATCAATGGTCTGAGCTTTTACTCAGGGAGGAAAGCTTACTGCGATTCGCCTGAATCGGCGTCTTCATACCACCATGCATCGGTTTTATAGCCATAAAGGGATGGCGCATCAGGGCGTTGGATAAACGACCATCGGGCCACCCATTGCTGCGGCAAATGATAAAGCGGAATGACATAATTGCCCGACATCAAGACCCGGTCGAGAGCCCGCACCGCATAGACAAAATCGTTTCGGGAACGCGCCGCCAATATAGCCGCGATCACCACATCAATCGCTGGGTCTGCAACGCCCATATAATTGCGGGTGCCATCGGTATTGGCTGAATTCCCACCCCAATAAAAACTTTGCTCGTTGCCAGGCGACAGCGAAGCGTACCAGAAATTCTGGATCATATCGAAATCATAAACCTGACGGCGACGCTGGTATTGCGCTGAATCTACCAAACGGATTTGAACATCCAAGCCTGCATTTTTGAGTGTCCGGGCAAAACTGAGCGCAATGCGTTCCTGGTCTCTGGTGACGACCAACAGCTCAAAAGAAAATTGCGCCCTTGTCTCAGCATTAACGAGCTTGCTGTCTTCAAGAATCCATCCAGCCTCTGCCAACAATCGTAACGCAGATCGCAAGCTCTGGCGGTTRCGACCTGATCCGTCACTGGTCGGTAAATTGAAGGTGCCATCCATTATATCTGATGGAATTCGATCCCGATATGGCTCCAGCAATGCCTGCTCTTGCCCAGATGCAGGTTGACCATGGAAGGAGAGTTCTGATTTGCCAAAAAAACTCTGGGTTCGGGAATAGGCATCAAAAAATAAATTCTTGTTGATCCACTCGAAATCGAACAACAGCGTGAGCGCTCGGCGGACGCGAATATCAGAAAATATCTCGCGGCGGGTATTGAATACAAATGCCGACATGCCGGATGGAACACCGGTGTCAAAAGTCTCCATCACAACACGACCATCAGTTGCCGCCGGGAAATCATATGCCCGCGACCAGCGTCCCGGATCGCTCTCCGAGCGCACATGATAGAGGCCTTTCTTGAATGCTTCAAAAAGACTGCTGCCGTCCCGGTAATAATCAATCGTGATGGAGTTAAAATTGTGCCGGCCATTATTCACAGCCAGTTGCCAGCCCCAATAATCCGGGTTGCGCCGGTATACGATACGCGACCCTGCATCAATTGTTTCAACGATATAGGGGCCGCTTCCAACCGGTGGCGTGAGACTGGTTTGCTCAAATGTTTCCGGGTCATAAATATGCGCTGGTAAWATGGGCATCARTCCCATGATYAGGGCYAATTYSCGGTCGCCATCCGGCYCAAAAACAAAACGTACAKTGTGATCATCAATWCGCTCWACAGAGGTYACGCGYGAATARTAATAKCGATGATTTGGCCTGCCATGYTCCTTTAGAAGAGYGTGSGTRAAWATYACATCATCRACGGTAAYCGGCATKCCRTCMGAAAAYCGYGCYTCRTCACGTATCCTGAATGTGACCGAKGARCGGTCGTCTGGCACATCAATTGTTTCAGCGATTAAACCGTACAGACTGAARGGYTCRTYRAAAYTSCGCGCCATCAGGCTTTCAAARACATARTCMCGCAARCCRGACGCMGGGACMCCGCGYACGATCAASGGGTTGAGRTTRTCRAAMGAACCAATCGCRCCAAATGTRATATYTCCGCCCGMAGGKGCATCYGGATTTRYRTAATTRAAATGCTCAAATCCGGACCCATGAAGCGGTTCCCCATGCATCGCAATGCCATGCATAGGTTCTGCACGAGCGATACCAAGCCCTGAATAAAAAGTGATAATCGCGCAGAATAACGGAAAAAAAAGAAAAATAGGCGAGAAGAAATAGGGCCTTGTGGCGCGTGCTATCGGATACAWWATTKCTNMMKMRTCNGGAAAATTTGCCTKTGAAGCGAATCCCAAYCWATTTTCTAACACGCAWRYGCGGCTCRTTGTCGCTAACCTTGASCAAACTACCCTGTTTCCTATCYGGWWTATCTTTGCTAGAACCCWCGGAATTGYTMWKCAGGACATGGTCTTGYCGCAATTTATGCCGAGGGATTGGCAAGAGGCAATCCAGATAGTTGCTTTGCTAAGCACGTTGGAACGCCGACAAAATTTTGAGACACGAAAGTGAAAAAAATGAAATTCGAGACGAAACACCTTGTCAAAGGTTTGAATGCATCAGTTGCAGCAATTGGTTTGTTTGCTGGCGCTATTCTGATGACACCATTGGTCGTTAACGCGCAAGAAACAACACCTGCTGCCGAAGCAACACCTCCCGCAGGGCCTGCCGGATCGTGGGTGAAATTGTGCAACACCGAAGAAACATCCGACACCGAAGTTTGTGTCATTTCACAAGAATTGCGCGATCCAAATACGGGTCARCTGGTTGCTTCAGTGACAATTCGCGAAATTCCTGACCAGCCAAAAGTTCTGATTATTGCTGTCCCGACCGGCGTATTGTTGCCGCCAGGGATGCGCATTCAAATCGATCAGGCTGAACCAAAACCAGCGGAATATGCCATTTGTTTTCCAAATGCATGTGTGGCCCGGATGAATGTTGATGAAAATTACATCAACGCCTTGAAGGCTGGCGGCCTGTTGGGCATCACCGTTATGGGCGGTGATCGTCAGCAAGTCGGTTTCCCTGTGTCGCTGGTTGGCTTCACCAAGGCTTACGATGAACCGGCAACCGAGCAGGAAGAATACGAGCAAACYCARCGTCAATTGGCTGATATTATTCGCCAGCGCGCCGAAGCAGCCCGTGCTGCACAAGAAGCGCAGAGCAGYGAAGAAACGCCARCAACACCGGCTCCTGCTGAATAATTGTAGAAATTCGAAAAGCAAATAAATAGTCTTGAATCATCATCGGGACATTTCGAGGCGGGTGTATWTTTAYGCCCGCCTCATKTCGCCATTGTGCRCCACGRYCCATTAGRAAMCKCGGGAATGCAGACGCATACAGMTCTTYCTTGNTTTTAAAATGGTTGTGAAATCCGCCGCGCGTTAGCCCGGCATCCTCAACGACAATGTCTATCGTGACATCCTGAAACCATTATCGGTTGAACAGGGTGCGTGCGCATATAACGATTGAAGTGCAAAATTTTTCATTTGTGGTCTGCGCTATAGGGCACGGTAACGCTCCATACTTCCCCCCGCCTACCAGATTTTATTAAATATGCTCTTTWACATATTTAGATTGATGCAATGGTTTGCTTTACCCACATTTGAAAAATTCGTTCAAGGAAACCTGAAATGCTTTTACCTGTTACATCTACAATAGCCGCCGGATTGGCATTGATCATGTTCCCGCTCTCGTTACAGGTTTCTGGACGCCGGGCGCACATTGGAAAAAAATCCGGTATTATTCACRAAGCGGTTTTCGGCGATGATGGCGATCCAATGCTACGCAACAGCATACGCGCCTTCGGTAATTTCAGCGAATATGCTCCCATCGCACTCTTGCTTCTSGCACTGATGGAATTCCAAGGCGCAGACCCACAACTTCTTTGGTGGCTTGGCGGCCTGTTTGTGCTGGGCCGTGCTGTGCATGGCGTATCTATGACTTTTATTCCGCTGAACCCAGTGSCGCGTGGATTAGCTATGTTGACAACCTATGCGATGATGCTCGTTCCGGCATGGTGGCTGCTAACTCACTGATAATCAAAAAGGGCGCCTCAAGAGGGCGCCCTTTTTTAATCGACTTTGCTAAACATCAAGCCACAACTCAGTGAGCCATAATTCCCAAAGGTTGATAGATGCCGGAATCCAGTTCGCCGAATATCTCAGGAACCTGGGTGTGATGAACTGGTTCGCCKGTATTATCCGGTAACAAGTTCTGTTCAGACACATAAGCCACATATTCGGTTTCGGAATTCTCCGCAAACAGATGGTAATAGGGTTGATCCTTGATCGGCCTGATTTCCTCAGGGATCGAATTCCACCATTCTTCAGTATTGCTGAATGTGGGATCCACATCRAAAACAACGCCGCGAAACGGRTAAACCCGGTGTYTCACAACYTGTCCGATTTGAAATTTGGCGTTGCGTTGTTCGCTCATCGCATTTTTACCTGTCTGTCACTCAAAAGCGTATCTGTTTGATCTAGTCCATCATGGCCAATGTGCAACAGGTTGCGGGCATAATACAAGCGTAACGGCCAAAAAAACCTGTTAAAGGCCATAAGCTGCAGCCAATTCCGGGTCGCGTTTCGCCACTTGCCGCGCCAATGTGACGATCACACTGGCCTGTTTCCAGGTAGCGTCATCCTGCATTTTTCCATCCAGCATAACAGCACCCGTACCATCTGGCATGGCTTCAAGAATACGCAGCGCGAATTTTACTTCATCGATTTCAGGGCTGAACACCTTTTTGGCGATTTCAACCTGAGACGGGTGCAACGACCAGGCACCAACACACCCTAGTAAAAATGCGTTTCTGAACTGCGATTCACAGGCAAGCGGATCGGAAAAATCACCGAACGGG
Organism: Hyphomicrobiales bacterium; assembly: GCA_016764455.1. Taxonomy (GTDB): domain Bacteria; phylum Pseudomonadota; class Alphaproteobacteria; order Rhizobiales; family NORP267; genus NORP267. The sequence goes on from JAESRU010000134.1 coordinate 24,419, forward strand.
CCATAAAAAGGTTTGATACCATTTGCAGCACAGGCATCCACCATTTTGGCGACGGTATAATGCCAAAGATCCTGCTGGAAGAAATTGCGCGGGGCGGTATCGTCGCTCCCCACATCGGCAACAATGCCGTAGCCCGGATGACCGCCGCCGACGCGGGTGGTTTTCATGCGCCGGGATGCCGCCAGATCAGCAGGCCCAAGGCTCATGCCATGCATGCGGGGGCTGGCGGCAGCGATATCATCTACATTTTTTACCCCTTCCGCCGTCTCCAGAATGGCGTGCAGCAGAATTGGTTTGGTAACATTGTGTTTTGCTTCAAGCTGGGCCAGCAATTGGTCCATGTAATGGATGTCCCAGGGACCATCCACCTTTGGCACCATGATTACATCCAGCTTGTTGCCGATCGCCGCAACAATTTCCATGACATCATCCAGCATCCATGGGCTGTTCAAAGCGTTGATCCTGGTCCAGAGGCCGGTCGTGCCAAAATCATGCTCCTTGGCCATTTGGATAAAGCCATCGCGGGCGGCTTCCTTGGCATCTGCCGGAATGGCGTCTTCCAGATTACCAAGCACCACGTCAACATTGCCGGCGAGGGCCCCAACCTTGTTCCTGATTTTCTCGATATGCGGTGGTATAAAATGTATCATCCGCTCTAGCGTTACCGGTAATTCCCGATACGGTGCAGCGGCACCGATTGCCAATGGTTTGTGGAAATTGACAGGAAGTTTGTTCATTGGGAGACCTCAGTCTGTCATATTTAAAAATTGGTCGGGATGATTCCCGACACCACGAGCTTTGGACAAAGTTTTTAAATCCAGCACAAGCTTCAACTGCACCGGGACATAATTGAGAATGGCGCTTCTGTCACTGGTATTTCCGTTTTTTGGTCTGATTTTCTTAGGCTTTTTAGCTGGAAAAAGAAACCGCTCTACGTCATCGCTCGGGTGGCTGCATACATTCGTATTCTATTTCGCCTTGCCCGCGTTGTTTTTCCAGCTTGTATCCCGAACCCCGTTTGAAGAATTGGCCAATTGGCGGTTTATCGCCAGCACCACATTCGCAACCTATTGCGCCTTCGTGGTTGCCTTTGTTATTGGGATTATTTCTACGCGCGGCAATATCGCCCATTCGACCATCCAGGGGGCGATCGGCAGTTATTCCAATGTCGGATATTTGGGCCCCGGCCTGACGCTGGCCGCACTTGGCCCCGCAGCGGCGGTTCCAACGGCGCTAATTTTCACATTCGACAACATCCTCCTGTTCACGATTGTCCCGCTATTGATGGCACTGGGAAACACGACGGATCAGGGTGAGAAGAAAATTGTGATGATCCTGGTGGGCGTGGTGAAAAAGGTACTATTTCATCCATTCATCATCGCCACTATTTTGGGAGTGATTGCCGCCTATTTTAAATTTGTACCACCAGATCCGATTGAGCGGCTTTTGGGGATGTTGGGGCAGGCGGCTGCGCCCTGCGCCTTATTTGCCCTCGGCATCAGCATGGCGCAGCGGCCCATGAAACGCGTGCCCTCAGAATTACCATTCCTGATCGCTGCAAAGCTGATGATCCATCCAGGCCTGATGGTGGTGATTTTGACGCTCGCCGGCGGGTTTAGCCCGGAATGGTTTTATACCGCGATCCTGATGGCAGCACTGCCAACGGCTGCCAATGTTTTCGTGATGGCGGAAGAATACAAATCTTATGTGGAGCGAACGTCTGCGACGATTTTTATCGCGACCGTTGCCTCCGTCGTAACGGTGTCAGCGGTATTGTATCTCGTCACCAACAATCTCATCCCCGTAAATTAATGTGGACAAGAAGCGAAAATGGAAAATAACAACCAACCTCTTAAAGGCCTCCAGGTCCTGGATTTTTCAACCCTTCTACCTGGTCCGCTTGCCGGTCTGATTTTGGCCGAAGCCGGTGCGGAAGTGATCAAGATCGAACGCCCCCAAGGCGAAGACATGCGCAACTTTCTGCCTATGTGGGGACAGGCAAGCGTGTTGTTCGAACTTCTCAACCGGGGCAAGAAGAGCCTGGCGATTGACCTCAAAAACAAAGAGCATCTAACAGCTGTAAAAAGGCTCATCGTGGACGCTGACGTTGTTCTTGAACAATTTCGCCCAGGCGTCATGGACCGCCTTGGCCTCGGCTATGAGGCCTGCAAGGCGATCAATCCGAAAATCATCTATTGCGCAATTACCGGATATGGGCAGGACGGCCCCAAGGCCAACGCCGCCGGTCATGACTTGAATTATATCGGCGATGCCGGTTTGCTGGCGCTGTCGCACGGCGACCCGGCGCGCCCAACATTACCGCCAGCATTAATCGCCGACATTGCCGGAGGCTCGTTCCCGGCGGTCATAAATATCCTGCTCGCAATCATCCACCGCGACAAGACGGGTGAGGGCAGCAAAATCGATATTGCGATGACGGATGCCATGTTCACCTTCTCCTATTGGGCGCTGGCAGAGGGACAAACCCAGAAAAAATGGCCGGAAAACGGCAAAGGCCTGCTGACCGGTGCCACGCCGCGCTATCAGGTTTATAGAACGGCAGATGGACGCCATGTCACCGCCGCGCCACTGGAACAACGGTTTTGGATCGYATTTTGCGACCTKATYCARTTGCCGGAAGATTTCAGAAATGATCTTGATGACCCGGAACGTACAATCCAGGCCGTCTCCAAAATCATTGCAACTGAATCAGCGGCTCATTGGGCAAGCGTGTTCGATGGCAAGGATTGTTGTTGTTCGATTGTGGCGTCTCCGGAAGAAGCTTTCAACGCGCCTCATTTTGTTGAGCGGGGCCTCTTCGCCCATAAATGTGAAAGCAGTGAAGGCGATGTTATTTCAGCAGCCGTCGTCCCGGTGTCCCCGAGTTTTCGGTCAAATCCCGAAACACCTGGAACGGCACCATCATTGGGTGCAAACAATAAGGAATTTGGATTTTAGGACAAATTTTAGACCCGAGGTCCGATCCCGGCTTTCATGGCAATTTTGCGCAACGGGGCGATATTGGCCAACGCCGCCAAGCCCGAACTTCGTAAAATCTGAACCGGAACCAAGTCGCTAAGCAACGACCGGTTCAACAAATTGACAAACCCGCTCCGGGTCACGATATCGCGCCGTCGGACTCGGGAATATTTATCAACACATTCCTGCAAGTCGGTGCCAGATTTCATCGCCTTTGAAATTAAATCAGCAATCGTTGCGGCATCCCGGWKASSAASSTKTMSMMCWYNCGCSCYGRNTYSGCKGCMSAWCAYKGRMKSCWTCACCAACAAGAACGATCCGACCTCGGCCGATATTCGAAACAGACAGATTGGAGAGCGGGAATATGGCCCTTGGGCTCGTCTCCAGAATGTTCCCAAAAACCCCAAACGAGGTGTCATTCAGGAAATCTTCGAATTCATTTTTATCGAGTTTTTTCAGACGCGCAGCCTCGTCATGGGTTTCCACCCAAACGACACTGGAATTGTTGCCGGGCAGGGGCACGAGTGTGAGCGGCCCGGCGTTACGGTGAAATTCCGTCGATACATTTTTGTGGGGGCGAGAATGTTCCACGTTAAAGACCAAAGCSGATTGCGGYARTTTYGAWATCTTKGCTGGAATRCCAGCAGCYTTGCGRCACGGCGACATMCGCCCATCGGCMCCGAYAACAAGTTTKRCMGAAACAGWCARACCGGATTCGGTATCAAGYKTSACRCAWTCRTCTTCRGGATGAATATCAACAACYGCRTCATCGCAAATGGTCAGGTTTTTGACGCTCCTAGCTTTTTCAAGAAACACCCGCACCAGATCAATATTGTGGAAATTGCGGGCAAATGGATCGCCGCCGATCTCGGCGCTATTGAATTCAACCGGCGGCCCCCGGAAAACGTGACTGGTATTGTCTATGATCCGGATCACATCAAGAGTGGCGGATAAGGGGAGCAAGGTTTCAAGCACGCTGGCATCTGACAAGATATCAAGCGACCCGCGCATCAATGCACTGGTTCGGCGATCAATCCCCTTTGGTCGAGGTGCAAGGCAAATGGTTTTCGCGCCCGTATTGGCCACAAGAATAGCTGCTAACAGGCCAGCTGGCCCACCGCCGACAATCGCTACATCAAATGACTTTCTAGCTGCCATCACTCGCATTCAAAAATTAAATACCCGCCTCTGAAAATGTGCGGATTTGACTGAAACTACCAAAAACYAAATCCCTAAAACAATGACTCAGATCAAGGTGGAGATTTTGTTTAACAGGCAAATTTTACACTAGCATACCGTGCCACAATAAGCTCGCAGGAACATAAGTGCATCTGTGAATGGCTGACGGTTTTTCGTGCACGCTGGCATATCCGGCTTGCCCAGCGCGTGTTTGGTCGCAATTGGGATATTGCTGACTGACGTGCGGAGAATTGCGAACTGGATTGGTGTGGCCTGCATTCTGACTTGTATCAATTGATCGAAAGTCGGGAATCGTAAAACCCGTATTTGCTATTGCAAATCGTTAGCAATAGCATAAACAACTTGTTAATGCAGCGTAACCCAGGGGGCAGAATTATTCTGACAGTTGAGTATTCCACCATATTCGCAAGTCGCACCTCACCAAACTGAACAAAAATCGCAAACCCAAAACCATGGATCGTCACCCGTCTCAGGTGTCAGTTCGCATTGCAATTTTGCAACAGTTTTCATTCGATCAGCGGCTGTCATGGGACTGTCACGGCAATGTCATCAGGGACCTGTAGCGCCAGGTTGTGATTGATTTATGCGAAACRTCCGCGCAATTCGAAAAWTTCTAAAACCTACCAAGCAATTGAAAACAGGAGAGCAAAATGAATAAGGAAAATCAGAAATTGGCAATACGCAAATTTCTGCAAACAAGTGTCTCTACCTTCGTCCTGATCATAGCGACGACGCAGGTTCAGGCCCAGCAAACGCCGCATTATGCGATCGATGACCGGATCGACCAGATCGAAGTTGAATTGCAGCGGCTCCGCGAAGAACGTGCCCGTAGTGGCAACCGACAGGTTGATCTCAAGGTTTACGGCCAGGTCAATCGCGGAATGCTGGCTGCGGACGATGGCATCGATAGTGACGTCATCCACGTCGATAACGACCATTCATCCACCCGTGTAGGYTGGACCGGYACTGCCAGTATCAACGAATATTGGACGGCAGGCGCGAAAATTGAGGTTCAATTCGAATCCAATTCAACGGGTGATGTCAATCTTGCCGGTGATACCAACGGCATCGGCGGCACCGAACGGGTCGGCTCCAACAGTTTCACCGAACGCAAACTGGAATTCTGGCTTGACTATATGATCAATGATAACGCCAGAGCACGCGTAACATTGGGGCAGGGYGATACGGCGTCAAACGGAACATCACAAATGGATGTTTCTGGCACCACGGTGATCGCCTATGCGGGCGTTGCTGATACTGCTGGTGGCCTTGAATTCCGCCAACCGGGTGTCGGCAATACCTTTAGCGGTGTCAATATCAAGGATGTTTTCAACCAGCTGGACGGCTTTAGCCGTGATGATCGCATCCGGTTTGATCTGACATTGGGCCCCGTCATGGTGTCCTATTCGAATATCGCCAATGGCAGAAATGATGTGGCAATTCGCTATCAGAATACATTCAACGACACGATTAAAATCGCAACCGCTATTGCTTTTGGGCATGATTCAGATGGTAGCCGGAACAATGAAGGTCCGGCCGATCCGAGCCTGACCGAGCGCAATGGTGAAACCAGCACCCTCRACGGATCGTTTTCAATTCGCCATCTACCGACAGGTCTCAGTTTAACGGCTGCTGCTGGCACACGGGAACGTACCGACCCGCTCCCGGGCTTTGACTTTAATGGCATGCTGGCCGGTGTCCAGGGACCTGAAGACCGGATGTTCTATTACGGAAAACTCGCCTGGCAGGGCGATATCTTCGGTGAGGTCGGGGATACAGCCATTGCGGTTGATTTCTTCCAGACCGAAAATGCCGTTGTTCCTGGCGACGAAGGCAATGTCTTCGGGATYGCGATGGTTCAGAAAATCGATGCAGCCGCGCTTGATCTGTATATCGGGTATCGCCATCACGAATATGAAGCACCCGGGTTCGCACCGTTCAACGATATTGACGTTGTACTTGCCGGTGGCCGGGTTAAATTTTAGGACGGCATGATGCTAAATATACTTCCAAAAAGACTTGTAAAAATGGGCGTCATAATGGTGATCGGAGCGGGCCTTGGTGCCTGCGCCCATTTCCAGCAACCGCCTACCGAATTTGCCGAACCGGAGGGCATGCGTGAGGGACCGGGAATTTTCTCCGGTGATCACGGTACCATCGTTCTCAAATACTAATCTGCGTACACGGCGAAACAGTTCAAAAGGCGGGATGATATTCATCCCGCCTTTTCRTTTGTCTATTGCRCGCTGATGGACGGGTTTGAATCAAAGAAATTATACGGCCTGATCGTGATACTGAACCACATGGTGGACAGGATTGGCCAATCTTCGGTGCGGGTAATATGCCTGAACCCGATCGTTGGCCAAACCACAATATCGGCATTCTCCAGAGACTGCTGATCCGCCACAAATTGCGGCAGACCGGTATCATGCGCCTGGATCGGATACTCGCCCGATGCATAGCGCTCGTTTGGGTCACGAATGGTGGCCCACATCCGATAACTCGAAAAAGCCGCTCGCCGCTGGGGATCATCATCCTCAGACAACATCGATGTWGCCATSGTATGGGGGCCAATTTCATACCCCACTGWATGCCCCAATGCKGATTGCTGATTGTGGTTCAAGATGCTCCACATGGCATTTGGCGGCCCACCTGTAAGCGGACCTTCATTTGTCACCATGCCGGGTTCCAACCGCCAAAGGCTGCGCCGGACACCACCATCTTCAATCTGTTGGCGTACAATATTTTGTTGATCGAAACTGTTGTTGATCCCGTCAACATCAAGATCCACATAGAACGAATAATAATGATCATGAAACGGTGCCACGGTATGCGGCGCTATGAGATTACCGTAAGTTGTATCTGCCTCGGCGTCCGGTGAATTCAAATCCTGCGAGCGAACGGTTTTAACGGCGTCAAACCCGGTTGCGCCAACGCGGATATTGATGGAACCATTGTTGGTGAAGACATAATCAACCGGGTAATCGTAATTTCCCACCGTGGGTATCATCCGCACCACAAGCTGTGTGGAAGCACGGCTATTCAGTTCCGGTTGAATTTCTGTACCATGGCGCCAGATAGGATCACCGGTCGCGCGTTCAAAAATACAAATGGCGTTTTGAACCGGCGTCATGCCGCCTACATCGTTCGGGATACCGATGCTGATATAGGCAGCCCCTTGGGGACAATCACTGCCTGGCACTAGGCTTGATACCATTGAGCCTAATCCAAATTCTGCACTATCGAGAAATGTCCTGTAGCGCCAATTTGTCCCTGGATCGTTGTACGGGACATACATTTCACTGAGAAATATCTGATAAGCGATGTTCCGCTGGGTGCCATTGTCATTATATTTGACCAACGAGATAACCGGACCTTCACGCCGCTCAACCCGCATATGAAACGACCAGTTATTCCATTCAACCTGCAACGATCCGGACAATTTGAAATTCACACCTTCGGGACTGAACTGAACCACCGGGTTTTGACCTATAACAGGAGCAGGGGGCCATACTATGCTGAGCGCGTCTGCATCCGGCATCGCAAACGGTTCGTCTTCAATCATGTCAATCACCTCGCCGGTAGGTGCATCAACAACGAAGTGTAATCCTGGRACAGGCAAACCATAGGGRTGAGTTGCAGCTGAGTTGMTGTAACAATTCACCCGCAAAATTCGTTTATCGCCATAAATTTCWGGCTCYGACAATCCAGCACTTTGGGGCGAACAGAATATTTCTGCGGGATCTTCAATGCCCCGGCGCGCCAATGCAGGCGCAAGCCGCGGGTCAGACATCACGGCCTGGCGGGCCCGGTGCCATTCACCGGTCATGATTGCGGGCTGGACACCTGCAACATTAACCTGGCGAATAATCGCATTCGCATCCAGATCGATWTCYARTTCAATTGTCTGCTCATCAATATAGGCAACCACGAATGCCGCCCGGGAAATTGGATCACCGACGCGCCAYGAATACACTTCATCTTTGGGCCATTCTTTCAGCCTGATAACTGGAAAAATCGCATCRGGTCCGATTGYCTSGGACGCCCGCGCAATTTGTGTTGCRCGAAAKACTTCGTCACTGGTTAAACCATCCATCGGGTTYGTTGCGGCMGCRAAAGTCRGAGATTGRAAAYACAWTAGAAGCAGGAAGGCGCTCRCCACAAWCARGTTGAATRAACATCTKAWTYTGAGCATAAACATGTCRYTTCTCCRTTTTYTGCWWCTTTGCAMCAGAATGMTCGTCAAAGASATYKTATGCAAAACGCAAATTGTCACAGCAWTGYGGATATARTTCCRACACWCCCTTATGAGCCTTTTCGAAACCCGGTAAAAGTCTGTATGGTTCCTTTCTGCATCAAGGGAGATTTTCCGGCATGACGTTGATTTCATATTTTAGTTCGCCGGAAATCTGGTTGAGCTTCATCAGCCTCACATTGCTGGAAATTATATTGGGGATAGACAATATCGTCTTCATATCCCTGATCGTGGCGCGGGTTCCAGAAGACAAACAGATTTCCACAAGACGTGCTGGCCTTTTTCTGGCGATGGCTTTGCGGATTTTGATGTTGTTGGGGTTGACCTGGATCATCGGTCTGTCCACGCCCATTTTCCATATATTTGGACATGGCGTCTCGTGGCGCGACATGATTTTGATCGCCGGGGGCCTGTTCCTGTTCGTCAAGGCAACCCAGGAAATCCATCAAGATATCGAAGGCGGCTTGTCTCAGGTTGAAGGCAAGGCGATGACCGGGTTTGCTGCTATTGTTGTTCAGATTGTGATCATCGATATCATTTTCTCAATCGATTCCGTTGTGACCGCGATTGGTATCGCCGAACAAGTGGAAGTGATGATCGCGGCAATGGTGGTGGCGGTAACAGTTATGTATTTCGCGTCCGGGGTCATTTCCACCTTCATCATAAATCATCCGACTACAAAAATGCTGGCTCTCAGTTTTCTGATACTGATCGGCGTAGCTTTGGTAGCAGATGGTTCAGGGTTTCATATCCCGCGCGGCTATATTTACTTCGCGATGGCATTTGCGACTGGTGTAGAAATTTTCAATATTGTTGCTGTACGGCGGCGAGAAAAACAGGACTAGTATTCTTGGTCAAATACCTCAAAACTGTGAGATCAAATGAATCGGGCACCGCCCCAACACCAATTTTAGAAAGAAGTTGAAAAATGCCAAAAGCTATTGTCGTACATGAAACCGGTAAAGCCTCAAATATGAAGTTTGAAGAGGTGAAAGTAGGCAAGCCCAAAAAAGGCGAGGTATTGATCAACCAAAAGGCAATCGGGCTGAATTATATCGACGTATATTTCCGCACCGGCCTTTATCCGGCGCCGCAAATGCCACTCACGCCAGGCATGGAAGCAGCCGGCGACGTTATTGCTGTTGGCGCTGGCGTGAAAGATTTCAAAGCAGGTGACCGTGTTGCTTATGGCAGCGTGCTTGGCGCTTACGCTGAAGAGCGGATTGTTCCGGCTGACCGCCTTGTCAAAATCCCCAAAGGAATTTCCTACGAACTGGCTGCATCCGTGATGCTGAAAGGCATGACGACAGAATATTTGTTGCGCCGGACCTGGAAAATCAAGAAGGGCGATACGATCCTCTTCCACGCAGCCGCTGGTGGCGTCGGCTCCATGGCCACCCAATGGGCAAACCATCTTGGCGCAACCGTGATCGGCACCGTAGGCTCAAAAGAAAAAGCCAAGATCGCGAAGGCGCAAGGCTGTCACCACGTCATCAATTACCGGGAAAAAGATTTCGTGTCCGAAGTGATGCGGATCACCAAGAATAAGGGCGTTGATGTTGTCTATGACGGCATCGGCAAAGATACATTCCCAGGTTCCCTGGACTGCATCAGGCCTCTGGGAATGTGGATAACCTTCGGCCAGGCGTCTGGCTCTATCCCTGATATCAATCTGGCATTGCTGTCGCAGAAAGGCTCGCTGTTTGTCACCCGGCCAACCCTCATGACATATATCGCCAAACGGGAAGATCTCGTTATGTCGACGAAAGCCATGTTTGGCGCCATCAGCAAGGGGATTATCAAGGTCACGGTCAATCAGACCTATCCTCTGAAAGATGCCGCCAAAGCACACCGCGATCTTGAAGGTCGGAAAACTACAGGCGCGACTGTTTTGATGGTCTGAAACAAACGAATTGAAGAGGCTCGCACACGGTATCGCAATACGCGCTGCCGGATTGCGGGCCTTTTTTTGTTAGGTGAAACTTTGAGGACGGCGTCCCTCAAACAAATCACGGTCATCGATAATTTTCTTTGCAATGAAATCCGTAAAAGCCCGCACCCGCGCGACGTTTTTCACATCCGGGTGTGACAACAGCCAAAGGTCTGGGACATTCTCAACCATTGGCTCGGCAATTGCGCGACGCAGGCCCATGTCTGTATCTCCCATATAGCAAGGCAGAATGGCGACGCCCAACCCGGCCCGCACCATGGCGCACATGGTTTGCATATCATCGACACGATGCCGAATTTTTGCATCAGGAAAGGGACCTGAAATCAACATGCGGTTATAGGATTCATCTTGCCAGCCTATCCAGTCCCATGCAGCTGGCCCTCTATTCTCTCCCGCTTCTTCAATTTTATCAATGGCCATATAGGTTGCCATTGCGGCATTCGCCAACCGCCGCCCGATTAAGGTTTCAGGTGGCTTGTTGGTCATACGGATCGCCACATCAGCCTCACGGCGACTAAGGCTCAAATGTTGAAACGTGCAAACCACACTCAACTCGATCTGTGGATGCTTTGCAAGAAACGCCGCCAAATGTGGTGTCAGGTACAAATTGGCCATCACTTCGGTACAGGTAACCCGCAGCGAACCGCCAAGTCGCCAGTCTTGCCCGAACACTCTTCTGTCGATGCCGTTCAGCTCTTCCTCAATATGTTGAACTGAGTCGAATATCTCCGCACCCGGTATGGATAATTCATATCCTGCTCTGGTACGTTCAAAGAGCTTGACGCCGAACCGCGCTTCCATTGCGGCCAACCGCCGAGACACCGTTGGTTGGCTGACATTCAATGCGCGTCCAGCCGCCGACAACGAATTGTTGCGGGCAATGGCAAGAAAATACCGAAAATCATCCCAGTTCATTTCTATTCATTCCTGAATAGTTAAGTTGCAATAAAACCTATAACGCTTCATTTGCATTCAACGCTAGGGTAAATTCACCAAAATACCTCCACGGACCAGGCAAGGAGCAGAAATGTGAAGACATATGATGTGATCGTCATTGGCCTTGGCGCGATGGGAAGCGCTGCTGCATATCATTGTGCAAAACGCGGAGCAAACGTGCTTGGTCTGGATGCCAATATTCCCAATCACACTTTGGGATCATCCCACGGTGCGACGAGAGCGATCCGCGAGACTTACTTCGAGTCACCAGAATATGTGCCGTTGTGCCAGCGATCTTATGATTTATGGCGGGAACTGGAGCAAAATTCTGGCAAATCATTGCTGGTCACAAACGGCGCCATTTATGTAGGGCCCAAGGGACACCCGTTGCTGACAGGCGTTGCATCGGCTGGCGAACAACATTCACTCC
>JAESRU010000006.1 GCA_016764455.1 Hyphomicrobiales bacterium
AGTTCCAGCATCCGCGACAGCGCCCCATCGTTGGTCAAAAGCAACAAGCCCTCAGAAGTTAAATCGAGGCGCCCCACTGAAATCAACCGGGGTAAGTCATCGGGTAATTTATCAAATACCGTGGTCCGTTCCTGCGGGTCGGAATGGGTTGTGACCAACCCCGACGGTTTATGGTAGCGCCACAGCCGGGTGAAATCAGCCCGCTTGATCCGCTCGCCGTCAAAGGTGATGATATCGTTCGGTCCGACCAGTACAGCCGGGGATTTCAATGTGACACCGTTGACATCGACCCGCCCGGCTACAATCCAGCGTTCGGCTTCGCGTCTGGACCCAACGCCCGCGCGCGCCATAACTTTGGCGATCCGTTCACCCGTAGGGCTGTCAGGTTTTGAATTATCAGGCATCGTCTCTTGACCTCAATGGTTCGACGCGGCAGTGATGGCGTCATGACGGGGAAACTTTCAGAAACATCTGCCGCCCGCAAGGGGCAATGGATGGATCACGCCATGATATTGGCAAAAAAGGCCGCTGACCTTGGTGAAGTGCCGGTAGGGGCACTCATTATATCCCCAACTGGCGAACTTCTGGCGGAAGCTCATAACGAAGTAATTTCCGGCCTGGACCCAGCGGGTCACGCGGAAATTCTGGCCCTGCGCCGGGCGGCTAAAAAATTCGGCTCCGAACGGCTCACCGGCTGTGATCTCTACGTAACCCTGGAACCCTGTACCATGTGCGCGGCGGCGATTTCGTTTGCCCGCATCCGCCGGCTTTATTTCGCGGCTTTCGATGTGAAGACAGGGGCTGTTGAAAATGGCGTACGGTTTTTTAATGCCGATACCTGCCATCACAATCCAGAAGTTTATGGTGGCATTGGTGAAGCAGCAGCGGCGGGCTTGTTGAAATCTTTTTTCGCAGCCCGGCGCTAATCGACCTTCGCCAAAACCTCATCGATTTTCCGTTTCAACTCATCCTTGAACGGAATCGCGGCGGTGAGAATTTCATCGATCTTGAGGAAATCCAGCACTTTGAAATTATCGGTTGGCGGGCGCAGCAAAATTTCCGGGCTGAAATCATCAAGCTTTTTGCTGGTAATGGTTTGAGACAGGATTTGCATCGCGCCAAACACAACACTGGTCGGTGAGGGCAGTTGGCTATCCTCTTCCTCAACCGGGCCACCCATCACATCAAGTGCGATTGTGATGCCGGTTTCAGGAACATGATCAAATGGCAGAGCGTTAGATGCCCCACCGTCGATTAAAACCCTGCCATCAATAACCACCGGCCTGAATATGGCAGGAAGCGCGATGGATGCAGCAACCGCTGACCGCATATTACCCTCGCGGAACAGTGTCTCCTGCCAAGCAAAATAGTCAGTAGCGACAATTGTCAGGGGAATTTCGGTGTTTTCAATGAGGTCGGCCACCCTTGGTGGCAGAACGGTTTCAAGAACCTGTTCGGCATCAAACTGGCCAAGCTTCGCGGTGCCCCATCCAAATGTGACCTTTGGCCGAATGCCCCAGATCTTGGCGAGCAGCGCGCCTTTGTTATTTAGAATGCGCGTTGTGTGTTCGCGAATTTCAGCACCCGAAATCCCGCTCGCATAGGCAGCTCCAATGATCGCGCCCATGCTAGTCCCGGCAATATGGGCCGGTCGCAAACCYAGCTCGTCAAAAGCCTCCAGCGCCACAATGTGGGTAAGCCCGCGCGCACCACCGCCGCCAAGCACAAGCTGGATATCTTTATCGGACCCGGGACGCCGCGCGTTGTTCATTTGGCCCCGGCCCGGATCGCATATTGCCAGGCAAGCGCAGCCAACGGCTGGACCCGCGCCCCCATTTGTTCTGCAACCGCACTTGCTGCTGTCCCATCCCTGGCCCGTCCAACGATGCCCTGTAAAATCGCGGCGAGGCGGAACAGGTTATAGGCAAAATAGGTGTCGATATCAGGAATGCCGCTGCGCCCGGTGGCGTCGCAATATTCAGCGACATAGTCGTCAATACCTGGAATTCCGAGCCCATCAAGATCGAGATCTACAAGGCTGCCCGGACCAACACCGGTTTCAGATTCCGGCATGATCCATTGCATCAGGTGATACGTGAAATCTGCGATCGGATCTCCAAGCGTTGATAATTCCCAATCTAGCACAGCCAGAATTTCGGGCCGATCGGCTGCCAAAATGGCGTTATCAAGACGGAAATCACCATGGATCAACGCGGCGGGGCCTTCCTCCGGCAAGTTTTCAGGGAGCCAGGCAATAAGCTGCTCCATCTCGGTAACTTCGATTGTTTCAGACGCCTTGTATTGTTTCGACCAGCGGGCCACTTGGCGCGCTACATAATTTGCTGGCCTGCCAAAATCGCTCAACCCGACAGCATCAATATCGGTGGTGTGGAGCCTGGCCATGGTTTTGTTAAGTTCGTGAAAAATTTCACGCCGCTCGGCTTTATCAACGCCCGGTACGTGAGCATCCCAGATCACTCGTCCCTCGACAAAATCCATCACGTAAAACGCGGTACCGATAATGTCGTCATCCTCGCACAGGATATGCGCTTTCGGCACCGGGAAATCGGTCTGGTTGAGGGCGCTGATAACCCGGWATTCGCGGTCYACCGCRTGYGCCGASGGCAGCARYTTKCCRGGYGGCTTTCGGCGCARCACATARGCGCCYGATCCWGCTTCAATTTTATAGGTGGGGTTGGATTGCCCGCCTTTGAATTGGCTCAGCTTAATTGGTCCAAAAAATCCGGGAATTTCAGATTTAAGATATGACTCCAGACGCGCTTCATCGAATTTGAAAGCGTCGCTGACGTCGCGGGTGCCGGAGAAAGTTTTCTGGCGATCAATAAGGGATTTGTCCATGGGCTATTTTTTAAGGAAAGGCAGCAGGTTTTCAAGGGTATCAACCGGATTTTCTTCTGCCATGAAATGTCCTGAATCAATTGCCTGACCGCTGACATCTTTGCCCCATTGCTGCCAGATCGCTAGCGGGCCGTCGGTTTCGCCTGGAATTCCGGCATCGCCCCAAAGCGCCAATAGCGGACAATTGATCATATTGCCTTTTTCGCGATCCACCTCGTCTGCACGCAGATCATAGGTTTGCCCGGCGCGGTAATCTTCGCAGGTTGCCCGCACATGCTGTTTTTGTGAAAAATGGTAGCGGTAATGGGCCATCGCCTCTTCGCTGAACCCGGACAAGTCCTTGCTCTTGGTCCAGCTTGCAATTGTGTATTCGAGAAATTCCACCGGGGCCTTCTCGATCAGCATTTCTGGCAACGGAAATGGTTGGGCAAGAAACAGCCAATGGTAGGTTTTCATCGCCAGCTTGACGGTGAAATTATGCCACATGGCATGGGTCGGAATAATATCAAGCACCGCCAGGCGGTTGACCTTGTCGGCATAATCAAGCGCCATGCGATACCCAACGCGCCCGCCACGGTCATGACCAACGACGCGGAAATCTTCAAATCCGAATGACCCCATCAGTTCAACTAGATCGTTCGCCATGGCGCGTTTCGAATAGGCAAAATTAAGCGGGTCAGCAGGTGGACAAGAGCTTTCGCCGTAKCCCCGCAGGTCCGGRATTACCAATGTAAAATGTTTGCTCAATTCAGCKGCAACTTTGTGCCACATGACATGACATTGAGGATAACCATGGATCAGTAAAAGCGGCGGACCTGACCCTCCCTTGCGCGCAAAAATAGTCGCATCACTGGTGTCGATCAGGTGGGTTTCAAAGCCCGGAAACAAATCGATCAGTTCAGTCATTCTGTTCTGCCTCCTCGCGTTGGATAGCGCGCCAGCCGATATCGTTGCGGTAAAATCCTTGCCGCCAGTCAATCTCTGCTATTCTGGCATAGGCCAAATCCCGCGCTGCGCGCACAGATTTGCCACGCGCAGTTATCGCAAGGACGCGCCCGCCATTCGCCAAAATTGTATCGCCGTCCCGTTTTGTCCCGGCGTGGAAAATCACAACGTCATCGCCGGTATCCTCAATCCCCCCGATGTGGCTGCCCTTTTCATAAGCGCCCGGATAGCCCTTCGTCGCCATCACAACAGTGATTGCCGCGTCATCGTGCCATTCAACCATGTCGGGCGAGAGCCGGTTCTCACTTGTCGCAGCGAGGATTTCAAGTAAATCGGATTTGAGCCGCATCGCCAGAACCTGGCATTCCGGGTCGCCAAAGCGCACGTTATATTCGATCAGCTTCGGTCCTTCATCAGTGATCATCAGACCGGCATAGAGAATTCCTTCAAACGGTGTTCCGGCCGCTTTCATGGCGGCAAGGGTCGGATTGATGATCTCAATCATGGTGCGCGCAATCATCGGCTCAGTCATAACGGGCGCTGGCGAATAAGCGCCCATGCCGCCGGTATTCGGCCCTTCATCATTGTCGAAGGCGCGTTTATGGTCTTGCGCTGTTGCCAGCGGCACGGCCGTCTTGCCGTCGGAGAGGACAAAGAAGCTCGCTTCTTCGCCCACCAGAAATTCCTCAATCACCACTTCGTTGCCAGCCTTGCCGAAGCGTCCGTCGAAAATCTCGCCAATTGCGGTTATGGCCTCATCCACGGTTTCAGCAACCGTCACGCCTTTGCCCGCAGCCAGGCCGTCAGCCTTGACCACAATCGGCGCGCCGTGGTCGCGGACCCAGGCTTCGGCGGGGGCCTGTTGGTTAAATCGGGCATAGCTTGCGGTCGGAATATTGTTGGCGGCGCACAGGTCTTTCATAAAGCCTTTAGACGCTTCGAGCCGGGCCCCGGCAGCGCTTGGCCCAAATACCGGAATTCCGGCTTGGCGCAAATCATCCCCAAGCCCATCAGCAAGTGGGTCTTCCGGTCCGATCACAACAAGCTGGATTTGGTTTTCTTTGCAGAAATCAACGACCGCGCGATGGTTGCCAGCATCTAGCGAAACGCATTCGGCCAGGCTTTCGATGCCACCATTTCCCGGTGCGCAAAAAAGTTTGCCCAGCGACGGGCTTTTGGCGATGGCCCAGCAAAGGGCATGTTCTCGCCCGCCAGACCCAATGATCAGGACATTCATCACGGTATTTTTCCGTTCTGTTTTCGGGGGTGAAGAATCCTTTCCTGTCTTGTAGCATTGTCCGGAATATGACTAAACCTGATCAGGCGAGATTAATCCGGCAAATTTTATGACAGACAGCGAACCAACAAATCTGGTCGAATATTCGGTTTCCGAATTATCGAACGCATTGAAACGCACAGTCGAAGACACCTACGGCCATGTGCGGGTGCGCGGCGAACTTGGTCGTATTTCGCGCCCTGGCTCTGGCCATATCTATCTGGATTTGAAAGACGAGAAGTCAGTTATCGCGGGCATCATCTGGAAGGGTGTSGCGGCCAAAATGCGGATCGCCCCGGAGCAGGGCCTCGAAGTAATCGTGACCGGCAGGCTCACCACCTATCCCGGCCAGAGCAAATACCAGATTATTATCGAATCTATCGAACCAGCGGGCGTCGGCGCGCTGATGGCACTGCTGGAAGRGCGCCGTAAAAAATTCCTCGCCGAAGGCCTGTTCGAAGAGGCCCACAAAAAACCGATCCCCTATCTACCAGATGTGATCGGCGTCGTAACCTCGCCGTCCGGTGCGGTAATCCGCGATATCCTGCATCGTTTGGGGGATCGTTTCCCGCGCCATGTTTTGGTCTGGCCGGTCCGGGTCCAGGGGGAGAGCAGTGCGGGTGAAGTCGCCGCTGCCATCAATGGGTTTAACGGGTTAGACGCAGACAGTCCGGTACCTCGGCCTGATCTGTTGATCATAGCCCGGGGCGGCGGATCGGTTGAAGATCTGTGGGGGTTTAACGAAGAAATTGTAGTTCGTGCCGCCTTTGCCAGCGATATCCCGCTAATCTCCGCCATTGGCCACGAGACCGACTGGACCCTGCTCGATCATGTGGCGGATATGCGCGCGCCAACACCAACGGCGGCGGCGGAAGCGGCGGTGCCGGTGCGCTCGGACCTGATGGCCAACCTCGATGATCTGGCACGACGGCGCAGGCGCGGCATGGTTCGCCAACTGGAAGAGCACCGTGCCGGGCTGCGGGCGGCAACGCGAGGGCTACCGCGACTTGCCGATTTGCTTGCAGTGCCGCGGCAACGTCTTGATTTAGCAGCAGCACGCATCGGGCAATCGTTGAAGCTCTTCACCTCCGGCCACCGCAACCGCTTGTCGGTGATAGCCGCCCATTTGTCATCGCGCACCTTGTTGCGCGGTATCATTATCCATCAAAAACGGGTTGGAGAACTGAGCCTGTTGCTCTCAAGAGCGGTAGAATTTCGCCTTGAAGAAAACCGGAATGCGGTTGAACAACAGTCATCCTTGATGGGCCGGACATTGAAGCTATTTACCACCGGCCACCGTACCCGCTTGTCGGTGATCGCCGCCCGCTTGTCATCGCGCACATTGTTGCGCGGTATCGCACTCCATCAACAACGGGTTGGTGATTTGCGTGGGCGAACATCGCGCACAATGAAGGTGCGGCTGGAGAAAGCCGCCAATGCCCTTAAAAGCCAGGCGGGCCTTTTGCGCACTCTCAGTCATCAAGGCGTATTGGCGCGCGGGTTTGCTCTTATCCGCGACGAAGCAGGAGGTGTAATCCGATCAATTTCCGGTCTCACGCAGGGTCGCGAAATTGCAATTGAAATGGTGGATGGCAGCGTGCCAGCAATTGTTTCGCCCGGTGTTGCCAAAGCGGTCAAAAAACCTGTGGCGAAACCAAAAGCACGGAAACCGGATGGTGGCAATCAGGGTGATCTGTTTTAAACGCGGACTGGAAACATTCACCAATTCGCGTTATCTAAAGACAACAGTAATCAGGCGTTGAATTCATGAACCGGTTTGAACCCACATTTCCCGCAGGTACGGAAGCCAAGTTGCATTATGGCGACGGGGAATTTGATGTTGTCCGCGAGGGCAATTTTGTCCGCTGTGCAGTCACCGACAAAATCATTCCACTGGACGAATTGCGCTATTGGAGCGTCGATCTGCAGGAAGCCTATGTGACAGCAGATATTGGTTTCAAACGCTATGCAGGCCTTCGGTCCGACAAAAGCTAACGACGCTTTTCTCCAATTTTTTTATGAATCAGGGCGGCTAAGCCGTCGCCTRCAAATGCCAATTCCACAGGCAGACCGGTCGCTAATCTCTTCAGTTCTTTCTGTGCCCCATCATTTGAAATCCGCACAAGATCTTTTTCAGTTGTGAATAAAGCTGCATCCAATTTTTTGGCACATTCAAGCAAATGCAGGGCATCAGCATCATTAAAAACATGATGATCAGAAWAGGAAATTGTGTCGACAATCTCCGCGCCGGTTTCACGAAGGGTCTGGAAGAATTTTTCCGGTCGCCCGATACCGGCAAACGCCAATATCTTTTTCCCGGAAATTTGTGGGGCATCAACAGATGGCTGGATTGTTGCCTGAAAACAGGGAATGGCGGCGGATTTGGCCTGGGCTGATACCTGCTCACCGGCTTTACCTGTGCCAACCAATAGAATTGCGTCTGTATGGCTCAACTGAAACCCGATCCGGGCACGCAATGGTCCTGCCGGTATCACTTGCCCGTTGCCGATGCCTGTCTGACCATCCACGATTGCGATCGTGACGGCTTTTTTCAGGGATGGGTCCTGCAACCCGTCATCCATGATGATGATATCGGCGCCAGCCTCAATTGCGGCCCGCGCCCCGGCCAGCCGGTTCTTGGCAACAATCACTGGCCCGGTGCGGCAAAGCAGCAAGGGCTCGTCGCCAACCTGATTTGCCAGATGCCGGGTCGCATCCACCAGCACAGGGCCAATGGTGCTGCCGCCATATCCTTTGGAAAGGAAAATCGGGTTGTGGCCTTGAGAGATTAGATGCTTTGCAATCGCGATCACGGTGGGTGTTTTGCCCGCGCCGCCTGCGGTGAAATTGCCAACGCAGATGACAGGGACACCGACATCTTTTGGCCGCCCCAACGCAAACCGCAAACGCGTTGCCAAATGATAGGGTGTTCCTGCCACCGCGAGAAAACCCGCAAACGGGCCTGCGGGCTTTGACCAAAAAGAGGGGGCGCGCATGGCAGGCCTAACCCTTGCCCGGGTAAAACGGGCGCAAAGCTTTCAAAGTAAATTCAAGAGCCCCGGTCAGCCTGGTAATAATTTCAAGGCTCTGGCGCGCTATGCGGTGCCGTGATGCGGGCTTGGTCAATAACTGGCGGATCGCATCTGCCAGTTCAAGCGAATCCTTCACCACAATGGCCGCTGCAGCCCKGTCGAGGGCTGCGTATATCACCTCGAAATTATGAACATGGGGGCCATGAATAACGGCTGCACCAAGCTTGATCGGTTCGATGGGGTTTTGTCCCCCATGGCTGACCAGTGATCCGCCCATGAAGACCGCGTGGCCCGCCGTGCAAAAAAGGCCCAGTTCGCCAAGCGTGTCCGCCAGATAGATATCWATATCGTCTTCGAGCGGTTCATTCAGGGAGCGTTGCGCGATCCTGAAATCTCTTCGCTTCARGTTCTTGGTGATGTCATCGCCTCGTTCCGGGTGGCGGGGCACAATTACCGTCAACAGGTTCGGCAAGTTTCGGCGCGCAATTTCATGGGCGTCAGCCACCATGTCTTCTTCGCCCGGATGGGTGCTGACAGCAATCCAGAGCGGGCGGGAGCCGACCCGGGAATTGAAATCGCTGAGGGCGACCAGGTTTACCGGTGGTGGCGGGGCGTCGAATTTCAGGTTCCCTGAGACTGTGATGTCGGACGCGCCCAACGCGCGCAATCGGGCGCCATCCTTTTCGCTTTGGGCAATATAGAGATTGAATCGCCCAAGGAGATGCCGAATTGTTTTTGGTGCACTTTTCCAGCGACGGAAGGATCGGTCCGACATGCGGCCATTGACCATTACCACCGGGATATTTTCTTCGTCGAGTGTTTCAAGCATGATCGGCCAAAGCTCAGACTCAACATACAAAGCCAGATCAGGTTTCCAATGCGCCAGAAATGCCCTGACACAGGCGGCAATATCAATTGGCGCATATTGGTGAATGAGGTTGGGAACAGCCCGCTGTTCCACCATGGCGGCTGACGTGACCGTGCCCGTGGTCAGCAGGATATGCTTGCTGGGGCTATCTTGCAGCAACCGGGCAGCGAGAGGAAGGACGGCAATGGTTTCGCCAACGCTGGCCGCGTGAATCCAGATCAACGGCCCATCAGGGCGCGGAATATTGGATATCCCTGAGCGTTCACCAAGGCGCGTTTCATCTTCCTTGCCCCGGTTCACCCGTCGTTGCAGATAGGGCCGCGAAAAGGGGCGAAAGACAGTCCCCACCATCCGGTAAATACGAATTGGCAATGGCGTGCTAGGATTTGCCATCTTTGCCATCCACTATCTCATAGGCGCGGCGGGTGGCGTCCTTCAGGCTGTCTTCGACCTGTTGGCGAAAAACTTCCATCCCGTCACGCGTTGTATCAGATGGCACCATTATCGGCTCGCCTGCAGCAAATGCCCCCCTGCTGAACGGAAGGTTGATCGAAGAACGGTCCCACGAGTTTACGTCAATTCTGCGGCTGGTTGCGATGGCAATCGGAAAAATCGGTCGCCCACTGGCTTTTGCCAAAGCAATGATACCGCGCCCGGCGACCCGTGAAATTTTCGGGACATCCGCCGTCTCCACGATGGTAGCGCCGGCATCCAGCTCACGCACCATGGCGCGAAGCGCCCGGCTGCCGCCTTTTCGCAAAATTTCACTTTGTCTGGGTGATCCGGTTTTAGAGGTAACGCCAGATCCGCGGATGACCGAGGCACCAAAATATTCAACCACCTGGGCGTTAATCTCCCCGTCCCGATGCAGGGAAATTAGCGCCCGTATTTTATCGTTCGGACGCTTGAATGTGGTGATCATGAAATGCTGGCCATGCCACATGGCGAGAATGGCCGGCCATTGGGCATCGACTTGTTCATAAAAATCCGGCGGATCAAATTGCCACTTGGTCGTGCCATAAACAAGTTTGAGATAGCGGCCAATCATGCGCCCCAGCCATCGCTGGATCGGCGGTGAGCGCAAAATCCGTTTCAACATATCCTGTCAGTTCAACTGTTGCCGGAGGCGGTCGTTGCCTTCCTGCGCGCGGGCTTGCGCTTGCGGGTTTTTGCTGGCTGCTCAGTATCAGATGATTCAGCAAATTGAGATTTGTACAATTCAGAATAAACGCCATCTTTCCCGACCAGATCCGTATGGTGGCCAAGCTCAACAATCTGCCCATGATCAACAACGCAGATCAAATCAGCATTCTGGACCGTGCTGAGCCGATGCGCGATCATCAAAACGGTTTTGCCTTTGACAATCTGGGTCAACGCCTTCTGGACTTTGCGCTCCGCTGTTCCATCAAGCGAACTGGTCGCTTCATCCAGCAGCAAAATCGGCGCGCCTTTCAGCATCGCCCGCGCAAATGCGATCCGCTGACGCTCGCCGCCGGAGAAAAGTGCCCCGGCTTCGCCAACCCTGGTGTTATATTGATCAGGCAATCGTTCGATGAAATCGTTCGCCGCCGCCATTCTTGCGGCTTCCCTGATCGCCGTCATATCCAATTCAGAGGAGCTGTAGGCAATATTGGCGGCAATCGTATCGTCAAACAGAAACGGTTCCTGGGTAACAAGGGCGGTGGCGTCCCGAAGGCTTTCAATCGTGACCCCGGAAATATCCTGGCCATCGATCTTGATGCTGCCTGATTGGGGGTCAAAGAAGCGCAGCAGTAAATTGAGGATTGTACTTTTCCCGGCCCCGCTCGGGCCGACAATGGCGACGGTCGCGCCGGCTGGAATTGTCAGGGAGAAATCGCGCAGCACTTTGGTACCATCATCATAAGAAAAATGGACCTTGTCGAAAACAATTTCGCCATTCCCGACAATGAGAGGCAGCGCATCGGGGTCTTCGCTCACAAGAATTTCTTCGTCGATAATGCCGTAAACCCGGTTGGCCGCCGCGACCCCTTCCTGCAACGTGGTTTGCAGCGATGCGAGGGTTTTGAGTGGTTGATAAGCCAACATRGCGGCGGTCATGAAGCCAACAAAATGGCCAGTCGTTACGGTGCCCTGGATGCCCTGATAACCGGCATAGAAAATGGCAGCGGCTAGCCCGATCCCGGTCAGGGTTTCGGTGATCGGCGACGACATGGTGCGGGCGCGGACGCTGCGCATGGCAAATTCAACGGTGCGTGCCAGCGTTGCCTTGGCGCGATCATTTTCACGTTCTTCCTGGCGATAGGCTTTAACCACGCGGATACCGGACAARGTYTGSGAWATGAGYGCACCCAGATCACCCATTTCCTGCAACGMGCGKGTGGTGGAATGGYGYACTTTTTTGCGYAGCCGGTTGACCARRAAWACCCCGATCGGGGTAAGTATAATCGTGAAGCTGGCAAGCCGCCAATCCATCCAGACCATGGCGCCAGCCAGAAACAAAACCATGAGTATGTTTTGCCCGATTGCCACGATTACGATACCGGCGGCATTGAGGATGATATTGGCGTCATTCAGGAAACTTGAAACAAAGCGGCCCGAATGGGTGCGTTGTAACCAGCCGAGATCGGCGTCGGTCAATTTCCGGAACATTTGAGTTCTAAGGTCGGCCACAATGCTCAGGCCGATATAGGCTTGGGTCACCTTGGAGATATATTCAGCAATTGATTTGATCAATGTTACGCCAACCACAGCTGCGGGCAGCAAATAAAGATASGTCACATTGTGATTGCCGAAAACTTCATCCGTTGCGGTCTGAATTACAAACGGTATTGMGCCGGTTGTGATTGCGACAAAAAACATTGAAATCATGGAGAGCAAAATCAGTTTGATACGGGGACGCAAATGGTCGCGAATAACCCGGCGCACCACTTCGCGCGTACTATAATAATGATCCTGAAGAGAATCCTGACCCAGATTTTCGGTCTTGTGATCTTTGAAAATTGATTTGTTCAATCGAAGCTACCTGGRGCAAACARAAGGAGWYRGTGTTGAAAATTTCAAMCTGTTATTCCTCGTGGTGGCCCTCGTCGTTATTGTCAGGGTCAAGCAAACGATGGGTGTGAACAATGAAATAGCGCATATGTGCATTGTCCACCGACCCTTGTGCTGCAGATCGCCAAGCATCGTACGCCGATGCATAGTTTGGAAAAATACCAATAATATCCAGYTCGTCCAAATCACGAAAATGAATATCACCGTCAAGACTATCCAGCTCGCCGCCAAATACCAAATGCAGCAATTGTTGGTCTTTGTTTTCTTTTTTGCTCATCGTTCAAAACCTTTCACTGCTTTGGTTTAGCTACGGTCAGAGTGAGACCATTTTTTGGTGCGGTCGAGAAGGTCTGAATGCAGCAAATTTCCGGCTGCGACAATATTTGGTTTGCGCGAGAAGGCCCCGCCATAATTAAAAGTTTGCCCGCTGAAATCAGTAGTTTTCCCCCCCGCCTCATGCACCAAAAGGTCACCTGCTGCAAGGTCCCAGTCAGATTTTCCGCTCAATGTCACAACAGCGTCACAATCCCCGCTCGCGACCACTGCAAGGCGAAGTGCCATGGAATTCAACTTTTGGTAGTTCATGTCGGGCCATGGCTCATGCCATTCCGGGCGGCCTAACGCAGTTTCATATGCAACGACACGGCATCCATCTGGCTTGCGGCGGGTCGTCACTTTCATTGGTCTGTTATTGAGGGTAGCACCAGCAGTGAGCCGGGCTTCATACATATCGTTCGTACAGGCGCGATAAATCCCGGCCAAGACCGGGCTGCCATTCTCAACAAGCGCAACACTGATGCACCAATCGTCGCGGTCATGGACAAATGCCCGCGTCCCGTCGATCGGGTCCACAACCCAAATCCGCCCGGTTTCGCGGTCTGGCTCGGGCTGGCTTTCTTCCGATACCCAGCCATAATCCGGGAAAGCCTCAAGCAGACGTTTCTTGAGGTGATGATCAACCGCGAAATCCGCTTCGGTAACCGGCGTATTGTCGTCTTTTGTGGAGACGGCAATATCCCGGCGGAAATGTTTCAGCGCGATSTCGCCKGCTTCGCGCAAAACGTCATGCAATARAGWCTGTTCTGCRCCAAGGTCCATTTTATGATTTYCCRGCAACGATCATTTTCTCGATCAGAATCGTTGGGGCATTCACGGCGACGCGGAATTCAAGGTCGTTGGCAGGAATTAAAGTCGCAAACATCTCAATCAGGTTGCCGGCAATGGTGATTTCGCTCACAGGCCATGCCAATTCACCATTTTCGATCCAGAATCCCGAYGCCCCCCGGCTATAGTCRCCGGTCACAGCATTGACCCCCTGACCAATCAGGTCAGTTACATATAATCCGGTTTTCAGGGATTTGATCATGTCTTCGGGGCTGTCTTTGCCGGGTTCCATATGAAGATTGCCAGCGCCTGGCGAAGGTGGGCTGCTGACCCCGCGCCGGGCATGCCCGGTCGTCGCCAGGCCAAGCTCCCGCGCGGTGGCGCTATCAAGCAACCAGGTCTGCAAGGTGCCATCTTCAATCAGGTTCACTCTTTTGACATCGACGCCTTCGCCATCAAACGGACGGGATGCTGCGCCGCGTAACCGTAAAGGATCATCGACGATTGTTACGCTGTCGCGAAAAATCCGCTTTCCCATATGGTCGCGTAAAAAGCTGGCCCGTCGCGCTATGGCGCTGCCTGAAATGGCCCCGGCAAAATGTCCAATCAGGCTGGCGGAAACGCGCGGGTCAAAAACAACAGGCACTTCTCCGGTATCGGCAACTTTTGGATGCAATCGCTTCACGGTGCGCTCACCTGCTTCCCGGCCAACGCTTGCGGCGTCTTTCAAATCTTCCAGATGGCTGGCAACACCATAATCATAATCGGTTTGCATGGCCGCACCTTCGCCCGCAACAACCGAGCAGGATACAGATTGGCTGGTACCAGCATAGCTCTGCGCAAACCCGTCACTGCTCACGAAGCAGATGCCTGAAGCCGACCATGACGCAGAAGCACCGCTGGAATTGGTAACGCCCGATACCGCAAGCGCTGCCTCTTCCGCCTCATGGGCGCGGACATCAAGCATTTTGGTCGAAACATGTGTGCCGTCATATAAGTCGAGATCAGGAACGGACTTTGCCAATCTCTCTTTATCTGCAAGCCCGGCATACGGATCTTCAGGCGACACCTTGGCCATCTCGACAGCGCGTTCTGCCAGATCACCGATCAGGTCTTCGTTGGGGTGATTTGACGAGACAATCGCTTGGCGCTTTCCTACAAAAACCCGCAACCCGGCCCCGTTGCGCTCTGACCGGTCRGCGGCTTCAACTTTGCCCAAYCGACAGGTRACKGTTTGCGACTGGCCCTGGACACAAATSGCGTCGGCRGCGTCCGCGCCAGCCCTTAATGCAGCCTCGACAAGTTTCCGGGCGTGCTTAAGCAAAGGTTTCTGATCGAGTTCATACGGCATAAAATTAAAAATCTCCTACTRGGATTCGCCAGATATAGCAGGATTTCTGCCAAGTTTCAGATTGATTTACCAATTTTGATCGAACGAAATTTTAACCGAGTCTTTTAAGCGGATTGCAATTGCGGTGTGGCAATCTCTCCACATAACAGGAAGCCCACATAAAAAAACAAACCGGGCAAATGGAGAGCATTGTGAAGCGTCAAGAATTGGCAGACGGGTACTTGCCCGCWTGGGCTGCAGAGGAACTGCAGACAGATAAAAACGAACTACCTATGTCCTGGTCCATCGCTGATGGTCGTGAGGGCAAGGAGCATGGTGCACGGATTTCCGTCTCGATCGATGGTAAGAATGTCGCGCTGTCCTGCGAATYGGAAAGCGGGTGCCGCGAAATAGAAGCCATGGTCGGGCTCGATACTTATATGGGTGTCACGATGGCGCTCGCAATTGCCAACGACGAAAATGGTGAGCCGGATCGCCCGGCCATGATGGTTTTGCTTGAACACAGCAATCCAGATCTGACCGTGCCGCTTTATGTGGCATGGGAATCCGACAATGTTGTCGAAGAATGGCAATCCTGGGCGCGCGCCCTTGGTTTACCTGCCCGCGTTCGTGGCCTGGACAAAACCAGCCACCAGCCACTTGGCATGGTTTGCGGTGTGGATTTCACACCGTCATCCAAGCGGGCTGTTGGCTATCGTGCCAGCAAAACCCACAACCAGCGCACCCGCTCAGCACGTCGCGCCAATGCCGTTATCGCAGCAGGCCATGGCCGCATGGAAAGCCGCGAACTTATGGCGCGCCACTAACAAGGTCAGCGGTACCAAAAAGGTCAGTGCCACCAATCGGGTTATACGACACCGGTCAGAATTGTGTCGGCGAGAATGCCGGCAAAGATGATCCAGCCAAAGTCTCGGTTTGAGCGAAACAGCATCAGGCAAATCTCCGGATCATCAATTTTGATCCGGGCTATTTGCCATGCCAGTTGCAACGCTCCCCCGGCCAGCCCGGCAAAATAAAACAGACCCGCGCCCGCCAGCCATCCTGCAATTGCCATCAGGATGATCGCGCCCGTAAAAAACCCAGCAAGCCAATAAGGTGTCGCCGCGCCAAATTTAAGCGCGGTTGACTTAACCCCGACCAGGGCATCGTCTTCTTTATCTTGATGCGCGTAAATTGTGTCATAGCCAATGGTCCAGGAAATTCCCGCCAGATAAAGCACCAGAGGGGCCGCATCCAGACGGCCCATCACAGCGGCCCATCCAAGCAATGCGCCCCAATTGAACGCAAAGCCCAGAAATAATTGCGGCCAGAATGTCACCCGCTTCATGAACGGATAAACCACGATTGTTATCAGCGATGCCACGCCGACAAAAATCGCAAACAGGTTGAACTGGATCAGAATTAGAAATCCGATGCCGAACAACACCACCATAAAGGCAACCGCTTGCCGGGTGCTGACCTGTCCGCTCGGGATTGGCCGCGAACGGGTGCGGGCAACCTGCCCGTCAATATCGCGGTCGACAATATCATTATAGGTGCATCCCGCACCCCGCATGACCAATGCACCCACACAAAATAGGGCGAGGAGCCAGAGAGACGGGAACGTATCGCCGCGAAAATCAGCGGCCAGAGCGACCGACCAAAGCCCCGGCCACAGCAAGAGCCATGTGCCGATCGGGCGGTCGGCGCGCATCAATCTGAGATAGGGACGGCTAAATGCCGGCGCCAATCGGTCTACCCAATTGTCGCGTGCCGCGTCGGCAACAATGCCGCTTGTTTTGTCTACCTTTGTCATTGGTCTTGACCAGTATCGGCTCATCTCTAAGACTGCAACCCATGAACCGCTTTACCACATCAGGACAGGACAAAAAGGGACCGCGTCTGTTTATTGACGTTGATTTGGTGGCGGGAAACTCGGTTCAAACGGATCAGAGTCAAGCCCATTATCTCCGCGATGTCATGCGTTTRCGGATAGATGAYACGGTTCTTTTRTTCAATGGCCGCGAYGGAGAATGGCTTGCCAAGGTTAGCAACTTAAGCCGCCGGTCTCTTGATTTATTGGTGGTGGAGCAAACCAARSCRCWAWNCNTGAMMYKKRCGACATCTGGTTTATGTTCGCGCCGTTAAAGCGCGGCCGACTTGATTACATCGTCCAGAAAGCCACCGAACTTGGCGCTTCATATATCCAGCCAGTCCAGACCCGGTATACCAATTCCAGCAAAATAAAAGCAGATAGATTGCAGGCAAATATCGTGGAAGCAGCTGAACAATGCGGCGTGCTTTCAGTGCCGGAATTGGGAAACATCGAAAAAATCAGTTCTTTGCTGGATACCTGGGATCCGGCCCGGCGCATAATATTTTGTGATGAAAACGCGACAATTTCAAACCCGATTTTGGCGCTATCAAATATCGCGCCTGGTCCACTCGCTTTGCTGATCGGGCCCGAAGGCGGCTTTGCTGATGAAGAGCGCGATCGGCTCATGAAGTTGGGTTTTGTTACCGCGATTTCGCTTGGCCCCCGCATTCTTCGTGCCGATACAGCGGGCGTCGCGGCCATGTCTCTGGTGCAAGCTGTGTGTGGTGATTGGACGACAGATTAATCCGTGCAAAAGGGCAGGGGCGGATGATCAATTATTCCTGATTGCTTCGCGCCATTCCAAATGCTACCGAATTGGTCAAGTTGACCCGCGCGAGCCGATTAAAACCCGATCGTGACAGAGGAATAAGAGGAAAAAATGCCTGCAAAACCGACCGAAGACACGGCCGGGATAGAGAGCCGCGACGACCTTGCGGCCTATCTCGCCAGCGGGAGCAAACCCCGCGAAAATTGGCTTATTGGCACAGAACACGAAAAATTCTGTTTCTGCGAAACCAGTTTCAAGCGATTGACTTATGAAGGACCAGACGGCATCGGTGCGATCCTGACCACGCTCAAGGACATGCACGGATGGATTCCGGAATTTGAGGGTGACAATATTATTGCGCTCAAAGACCCAGATAATGGCGCAACGGTGTCCCTTGAACCAGGTGGTCAGTTGGAACTTTCCGGCGCGCCCCTTCAAAACCTGCATCAAACMTGTKCCGARGTGAACAAGCATCTTGAACAGGTGATCGCGGTCGGCAAAGAACTGGGTGTCGGGTTTCTGGGGCTTGGGTTTGACCCCATGACAAAGCTTGAAGATGTGCCGCGCATGCCCAAGGGCCGCTACAAAATCATGACCGAATATATGCCAAAGGTTGGCAATCTCGGCCTCAACATGATGTACCGGACATCCACAGTGCAGGTTAATCTGGATTTTTCYGAYGAAGCCGACATGGTGAAAAAGCTSCGYGTCAGCCTGGCGYTACAGCCGCTGGCGACYGCRATTTTYGCAAATTCGCCTTTCACCGAAGGCAAGCCAAACGGCTTCCTGTCTTACCGTTCCGAAATTTGGCGCGATACCGATGCTGATCGCACCGGCATGTTACCATTCGCGTTTGATGACGGCATGGGGTTCGAGCGCTATGTGGATTACGCCCTCAATGTTCCCATGTATTTTGTCTATCGCGATGGAATATATCACGACGTTACGGGCCTTTCGTTCAAAGATTTCATGGCTGGCCGGTTGGCGGGATTTGAAGGTGAAATACCAACCCTTGATGATTGGGAAAACCATCTGACCACGATCTTCCCGGAAGTGCGGTTGAAACGCTATCTGGAAATGCGTGGTGCTGATGGCGGTCCCTGGAACCGTCTTTGTGCCCTGCCAGCGTTCTGGGTCGGGCTGCTTTACGACCAGCAATCTTTGGATGCTGCCTGGGATTTGGTGGGCGGCTGGTCGGCGGAAACCCGCCAGAGCCTGCGCGATGACGTGCCAAAACTTGGTCTGAAAGCACCGCTCGGCACGGGCACTCTGGTTGATGTCGCCAAGGAAATTGTTGGCCTCGCGCGGCAAGGTTTGGAGCGCCGGGCGCGCCTCAGCAGTATGGGTGATAGTGAGGCCATGTATCTGGATGCGGTTGAAGACATTGTCGGCCTCGGCAAAACGCCAGCCGAAATTTTGTTGGAACGCTACCACGGCCAATGGGGTGAGGATGTTTCACCGATTTATACCGAAGAGGCCTATTAGCCGTGGCTGCATCTGGCAATAGCCAGGCAGCCCCTGAGAATAAATCCCGTCAGAACGCAATATTGTATTTGCTGGTCGTCATCATGTGGGGCGGGAGCTGGATAGCGATCAAATATCAGGTCGGGACTGTGCCTCCTGAATATTCGGTATCCTACCGTTTCGCCATTGCCGCCGTCTTGATGTTCGGGTGGATATTTGCCACGGGCCGGCGGGTGCGGTTCGAGGCGGTTGACTATTTGCGCTTTGCCGCAACCGCCCTGTTCATGTTCTCAACCAACTTTTTGTTATTCTATTATGCCTCCGCCTATATCGTTTCAGGAATGCTGGCGCTGGCATTTTCCATGCTCAGTATCTTTAATCTGATCAACGGTTTTATATTTCGTGGGGAACGCGCCGGGGGCCAGATATTGCTGGGGGCGGCGCTTGGGGTTACCGGACTGGCAATGATTTTTCTTCCCGGAATTGGGCAAACCGGGTTCGGCTCCGATCCGGTCAGGGGATTTGCCCTGGCGCTCGCCGGAGCCTATTGCTTTTCCGTCGGCAACGTCATGTCCGCCGGATTTCCTGACCGCAATATTCCGGTTTTCTCATCAAATGCCTATTCCATGATGTTTGGGTCCATCATCATGTTTCTTTTTGGGATGGCGCTCGGCAAAATTCCGGTTTTTGATTTTTCGCTATCTTATGTGATGCCGTTGCTTGGCTTGTCGGTCTTCGCGTCGGCGATTGTGTTTGGTGCCTATGTGACCTTGTTGCGAAATATCGGCGCAGCCCGCGTCGGCTATGCGACAATTGTTTTCCCTGTTATTGCGCTAGGGATATCGACAATTTTCGAGGGTTTCACCTGGACCATGTGGGGGCTGGCTGGTCTTGTAATCATTCTGATCGGCAATTTTATCGTTATGCGCCGCTAACGCCAGCACGCTAAGGCCTGCAAGAGGAATTTTGATATGACAAATGATCTAAAAATCGAAGATTGCGTCAACGAAACCTGCCCCTGGTCAGGCARGCCKGTCAGCGCCGACAGCCTYACCATYTACAAGGGCAAAACCGTCGGCTTTTGCAATCCGGGCTGCAAGGAAAAATTCGAGACAGCGGTCTCGCATTTTGATGCGGCAATGTCAGGCTAGAATTATCTGTCTGCCTTGCGCCCGCCACCGCGGCGTTTCTTGTTGGCTCTGATCATGTCTTGAGTCATTTGCAACTGGCTATCCTGAATACGTTGCGCTGCTTCCATGCCGGGCTGGAACAGATTTCCAAAAAAATCAGCGCCGGTCTGGGGCAATTGTGGCATCTGTGGCATTCCGCCACCTGTCGAACTACCAGCAGATGATGCACCACCAGATGCGGCGCCACCAGATGGTGCGCCGCCAAACGCTCCACCCAGAATATCACGAAGGATATCGCCAAATGGATTGTCGCCACCTGTCGGTTGTTGCGGGGCYGGCTCCGGCTCCGGAGCGGGTGCCTGTTGTTGAGGTGCCGCAGCGCCGCCGGTCATGTTGCGGATAATTTCGGTGATCATGTCTTGAATGCCAGAACCCTGAGATTGCCGGAACAGCGATCCCATGATCATGGAGGCAATCATCGGCAGCATCTGCCTGATAATGGACGCGCCAAGTCCGGTTGCTTCAGATGCCTGTTCAGCAACCATTCGGCTAACGTCTCTTGATCCAAACAGATGCCCGAGAATGCCGTTGCCGTCCATCTGCATATTGGGATTGGAGAAAGCATTTGCATCGTCAAAATAGGATGCATGACGGCCCGATCCAAGGGCATCCATGAATTGCGCCAGATAATCAGGTTGTGAAGTGTTTTGCTGCAAACCCACCGAAAATGCYGGCAGYGTTGCCTGTACGGCAGCCCTTGCCTGTTCTTCTGAAATGCCAAACATTTGCGCCATGTTGGCCATGGCTTGGCCACCCTGAGCTTGCTTCATGATRTCGTTGAGATCGAGCACCTGTTTCTCCTTGTACGTCTGGGTTCCCGGTGATTGAAGCATTGGTTGGCGGTGAGTGCAAATAACTTCACGCAAATGGGGGTTGATTTCCAAGCTTTGATATCTGCGACGTTGCTGTTGCCGGTCAGGCTAGCGACGGCCGCTAGGTCAACGGCGCGTAAAATGGGAGATAGAATTATGGGTGTACTCAAAGTTATCGAATTGATGGCAGATTCCGATGAATCCTGGGAAGATGCCACCAAAAGCGCAGTCAAGCAGGCCGCCAAATCAGTGAAAAATATTCGCTCGGTCTGGGTCAAAAACCAAAGCTGCAACATCAAAGACGATGCAGTAAAAAGTTTCCGGGTAACGGTAAAAGTGACGTTTGAAGTCAAATAACCGGCTTTATCCTGCGGTTCCCCCTTTCCCGGTCGTAAACGGGGAAAGGGCGGCACCGGGGGTGGTAACAGCGTTTTCAACCGGTTCTTCAGGAGCTTTGAGGGTGCCGATTTTGCGGTAGCAAACTACAACCGCGATAATCCCGAACATGATCGCCCCCAATCCCTGGCCGGCCAATATTCCCGCTGCGCCGTACCATTGAGATCCGATCCAGACAAAGGGAATGACCCCAAGGGTCGCACGCCCCCAGTTGAAAAGGGTGGCGTAGGCCGGGAATCCCAGATTGTTGAAGGAGGCGTTGGAGACAAACAGCGCCACATTGAAGAGAAATGACCCAGCGACCCAGGTGCAGAAAAACCCGATCAGATAGGCTGACTGGCCGGTCGCCCCGAACGCGGCGATGATGAAATCCTGACTGAGCCAGAGCACAATCCATATAACCAGAACGTAAATGAGGGTGAATTTAAGAGCGTCGAGATATCCTTGGCGGACCCGATCGATTTCTCCTGCCCCCAGATTTTGCCCAAGAATTGGCCCGATTGCGCCGGAAAGTGCAAACACAACAGCAAACGCCACCGGGATCAGCCGGCCGATAATCGCCCAGGCCGCAATCGCGGTGTCGCCATAGGATGACATGGTGGCAGTGACATAAGAGTTGCCGAACGGCGTCGCCATATTGGTCAAGACTGCAGGCGTAGCGATGGCAAGGAGCGGGCGGAGGTCCTGTTTGAACCGGGTAAAATTGGGCATGGCGACGAGATTGTGAACCCGGACGACACCGTGCCACCCGACGATCAAAATGACAATCCGCGCCATAACCGATGCATAAGCCGCGCCTTCGACGCCAAGATCCGCCCAAAATATCAGGATCGGATCCATTATTGCAGCAGTGACCCCACCAGCAAGGGTAACAAACATTGAGCGCCGGGCGTCACCAACGGCGCGCAGCAAACCGGAAAAGCCAAGGCCAAGGCCCAATATCGGCAAAGACGGGATTACGATCTGCAAAAACCGAAGGGCGACTTCGTGGGTGCGCCCGGTTGCYCCCAGCAAATCCAGYGCSGRACCGAGCATCGGAAACAGACCCACCGTMACCAGCACAGTRGTGATGCCGATAAGGACCAGCGCCGAYCCCCCGACCTGGCGGGCTTCTTCCCTGTTGCCGGGTCCAAGGGCACGGGCAGCAAGCGCTGCTGTTGCGACCATCAAGCCGATGCAAAGTGAAAATGTGAAAAAGAACACCGTGCCCGCATATCCGATCGCGGCTGCAAGCTCGGTTTCTCCAAGCATGCTGATGTAAAACAAATTGACTAAATCCACGATGAATATAGCCATCAGGCCAACCGACGCTGTCAGCGTCATGACAATCACATGGCGCATAGTCGATCCGGTCACGAATTTACCGCGATCGCTTTGGTCTGAAGTTTCAGGTTTTGTGTCTGCCGTTTTCTCGGTCAATATCTAGACCTAACCAAGCGCCGTACCGCCGACCGTGAGACGGTCGATGCGGATGGTTGGTTGGCCAACGCCGACGGGGACGCCCTGACCGTTCTTGCCACAGGTCCCGATGCCTGGATCGAGTTCCATGTCGTTGCCGATCATGGATACCCGTTGCATCGCTTCAGGGCCGTTGCCGATCAGCATGGCGCCTTTGATCGGCGCGCCGATTTTGCCGTCCTTGACCTGGTAGGCTTCAGTGCAGGAAAAGACAAATTTACCGGAAACGATATCGACCTGACCGCCGCCAAAGGCGACCGCATAGATGCCGTTCTTCAGAGAGGCGAGAATGTCTTCGCTGTCCATGTCGCCACCAAGCATGCAGGTATTTGTCATGCGTGGCATCGGTTCATGGGCGTAGGATTGCCGCCGTCCGTTGCCGGTCGGTTCAACGCCCATCAGGCGGGCATTTTGCCGGTCCTGCATATAGCCAACCAGAATGCCATCTTCGATCAAAGTGGTTGATTGGCTTGGCGTTCCTTCRTCATCAATSGTAACCGACCCSCGCCGGTCCAGCATGGTACCGTCATCAATCACGGTGACGCCTTTTGATGCGACCCGCTCGCCCATCAACCCGGAAAATGCACTGGTCTTTTTGCGGTTGAAATCGCCTTCAAGTCCGTGTCCGACAGCTTCATGRAGCAGRATRCCGGGCCAGCCTGCGCCGAGCACCACATCCATTTCACCAGCTGGCGCAGGGATCGCTTCGAGATTTACCAGCGCCTGGCGCAGGGCTTCCTTGGCGTGATGCTGCCAGGCGTCGGGAATAATGATTTGCTCGAACGCAAACCGGCCACCACCACCAGATGATCCGGTTTCCTGGCGGCCATTTTTTTCAACCATGACCGAAACATTGATCCGCACCAGCGGCTGGTCATCGCCGACAAGGGAATCGTCAGCGCGCAGAATGCTGATTTTGCGTATTTCGCCAGCAAGCGAAATCGTGACCTGTTTCACCAGCGGATTGAGGGCGCGGGTATAGGCGTCAATTTCTTCAACCAGGGTAACCTTGCTGGCAAAGCCCGGGGCTTCAAGCGGTGAAATATCAGAATAAAGCCGGGCATTTGTGCCGTGAGGCCTATCTGCAAGTTTGCCTTTATAGCCGCGCTTGACACCACTTGCGGCGTCGGCGGCACGCAACAACGCGGCTTCGGAAATTTCTGAAGAATGGCCAAAGCCAACGGCTTCATCCGCCACAACGCGCAGGCCAAAGCCCTGGACAATATCGTGGCTGGCCGATTTCAACCGGCCATTGTCAAACAACAGGCTTTCGCTTTGGCGTTGTTCAATAAACAATTCG
Organism: Hyphomicrobiales bacterium; assembly: GCA_016764455.1. Classification (GTDB taxonomy): domain Bacteria; phylum Pseudomonadota; class Alphaproteobacteria; order Rhizobiales; family NORP267; genus NORP267. The sequence continues at coordinate 23,713 of JAESRU010000006.1, forward strand.
CCATCATCGGCACCAGAAACCGCGTTGGCCAATATCCGTCGCGCAGTTTCGCGCGACACACCAAGTTCTTCGGGAAAATGATTTTTATCTGTCATGACAATAAAATAGGCGAGCTGATAGCAAACGACAATGGGCCAGTTGGGAATTACCTGTTTGTAGAGCGATTATAAATCCATGCCGCAAGAATGCCCCAGACCAGATTGAACAGCAGTACCAAAACCGGGGTCATTGTTCCCAGATCGAGACCAAACATCCCTTTGTCGGCTTTGTAGGGAAATACCACCAAAAGCTGAACCAGCGTCGGCGCCAGGCTGAACAGCGCACCGCGCGCCAGCCAACGATCTTTCAGGAGCGGGAGCAGAAGTAAAAAACCCCAAATTCCACCCCAAACGATGCGAGGATACAACCATGCTGCGCTAATGGAGGGAGCGATGCTGACCCCGAGAGCGGCATTAATTCCGACCGCGCCAAACAGCCAAACAGTGACAGAATTTGCAAGCGCACCAGCAGCCCCGGCCGAAAAAGCGGAAGTCAGTTTTCTGAAATTCACGGAAATTCCCCCATTCCAATGTGACGCTAGTTAATTGCTGTAATGCCTTCATTGAAGCCCGACAGGGAGACAAAAACACCGATCCCTTGTTCGGGCGTCCTGAACACAATGAACAAGGCATTTTCACCGTTCTTCAGCTTTTCCATCAGTTCCGGCTGGATAATCGCTTCAGCAATACAGCCATTGGGTCGGCATCGCACGAAGGCTGTACGACCARCGTCTTCATCGTCAATTTTCAAACCCAGCCCGGATGGCAGTAAAACGCCGAGCGGGGCCAAGACCCGCATCAGCCAATTTTGGCCGTCAGCAGTTTTCAAAATCACCACCGTCAATCCCACATCAGGCTGATCCTCGGCAACTACATTTTGCACCATCGAACATTGTTCGCTTTGGGCGCCGGGTGGGGTATCGCAGAACAGGTTCCAGGCACCGTGCGTTGCCCGGATTTCACCTTGCGCCACCACAGGCTGGATTGCCGCAAACAATATAAGCAAAAAGACAGATAGAAAGGGCGCAAGCGCAGCGCGGATTTTGGTTGCGTTGGGTTTCCGCAAAGTTTCAAGCTGTTCCAGCAAGCTAATATCTCCARTTAKATMCTGTCCGCTGGTACCAGACCCCAAGGCCTTGTCAAGCAACAGGATTATTCACGCATTCAATGCCGCGCCGCCAGTGATTGTCGATCTTTGCGGCYAAAATATGAGTCCTCACCGGTATAGCCTGGATTCTAGTCTCGGCAAATCCGACTTCCATGGAAAAATGAGGTAATTGGAAAAGGTCATTGGGTAAAATTGCCGCAGGTAAAAACCCTCTTTTTTGTTGCATATCACAGCCAAATTATGGTTTGTCATCTATTGAGCGGAGTTTTACGAGTCGCGTGGACGGGGCAACGATATTCAATAATTGTAGGCGGGCCATCAAAACCTGCTGAATAAGGGTGTTTGACGCATCCTGCATGTTCAAGTCGGAGGCGCTTTGCCATCAGGTAAAGCCAGTACGAATAATGCAGGGTTGGCGGCAAAAGGGATAATTGAAAAGCAGGGAAGTAAGACGTGATGAACAGAATTTTTCGTCTTGGTGGATTGTCACTAGCTGGAATTTCGGCCCTGTTGGCCATGCCGTTGCAAGCAATTGCAGGTGGCCCGGCAGAAAACTGGCAGATCGGGTTCCAGGAAGCTGTCACCCCGGTGATGCATGAAATTGTCTGGTTCCATAATCAGCTTCTTCTGCCGTTGACCATTGTGATTTCCCTGTTTGTCGGGGCATTGATGGTTTATGTGATGATACGTTTTARYCGTCGCGCTAATCCGGTTCCTTCAAAAACCACCCACCACACCATGCTGGAAGTAGCCTGGACACTCATTCCTGTCCTGATCCTGGTGGCGATATTGCCGTATTCATTCAGGCTGCTTTATATGCAGCGCGAAATTCCGCCCGCCGACATCACAATCAAGGCGACCGGCAACCAATGGTATTGGACCTACGAATATCCAGACCATGATAATTTTATTTTCGATAGYTTGATGATCGAAGAGGAAGAYCTGAAAGAAGGTCAGTTGCGCCTGCTCGCGGTYGATAACGAAGTKGTTGTGCCAGTCGGGCAGGTWGTCCGCATGATCGTTACAGCCAGCGACGTGATCCATAACTGGGCGATGCCTGCTTTCGGCGTCAAGATGGATGCTGTCCCGGGTCGACTCAACGAGACCTGGTTCATGGCGGAGCAAACCGGCGTCTATTACGGCCAATGTTCGGAACTATGCGGCATTCGCCATGCTTTCATGCCGATCGCGGTGCGGGTTGTGAGCGAAGCTGATTTCGCCATTTGGGTGGAACGGGCGAAAGAGGAATTCGCGTCTGCGGATCCAAGCGCTTCGCAAACCACACAGATTGCACAAATCCAGAACTAGAGAATAATTTCCCCGCTGGAATGATGGCGGGTGACAACGGGAGATATTTCAATGGCAAATGACGCGGCGGTTCACGACGATCATCACGACCATCCCACCGGATGGCGGCGCTACGTTTATTCGACCAACCATAAAGACATCGGGACCATGTACCTGATCTTTGCAATTGTTGCAGGGGTCATTGGTGGTTTGTTGTCGGTCGGTATGCGCATGGAGCTGGCGGAGCCGGGGATGCAGATTTTTACCAATCCGCACACCTTTAACGTATTTGTCACGGCCCATGGCCTGATCATGGTCTTCTTCATGGTTATGCCTGCATTGATYGGTGGCTTCGGGAACTGGTTTGTTCCCCTGATGATAGGCGCGCCGGATATGGCGTTCCCGCGCATGAACAACATTTCGTTCTGGTTGCTGCCGCCTGCTATTGGCCTGTTGGTTATTTCAATGTTTGTTGAAGGCCCTCCCGGCAATGTGGGTGTTGGCGGCGGCTGGACCGTTTACCCGCCGCTTTCCACAAGTGGCCAACCGGGCCCGGCAATGGATTTCGCCATCCTGGCGCTGCATCTTGCAGGTGCATCCTCAATTCTCGGTGCTGTGAATTTCATCACGACGATCTTCAACATGCGCGCACCTGGCATGACCATGCACAAAATGCCTTTGTTCGTATGGTCCATTCTGGTCACCGTGTTTTTGCTGCTGCTGTCGCTGCCAGTTCTTGCTGGCGCCATCACCATGCTGCTCACGGACCGGAATTTCGGGACAACCTTCTTTGATGCAGCCGGCGGCGGTGATCCGATCCTGTTCCAGCATCTATTCTGGTTCTTTGGACATCCGGAAGTTTACGTTCTGATCCTGCCGGCATTTGGCATTATCAGTCAGATCGTGTCGACATTTTCGCGAAAACCGATCTTTGGCTATCTTGGCATGGCCTATGCCATGGTCGCGATCGGCGTTGTCGGTTTCATCGTCTGGGCGCATCACATGTATACGGTCGGGCTTAGCGTCGATACCCAGGCCTATTTCGTGGCCGCCACAATGGTAATTGCGATTCCAACCGGGGTGAAGATTTTCTCCTGGATCGCAACCATGTGGGGTGGATCAATTGAGTTCCGTGCCCCGATGATCTGGTCACTTGGCCTCATCTTCCTGTTCACACTTGGTGGTGTAACCGGCGTTGTGCTGGCCAATGCGGCCGCTGACAGGGCCTTGCACGATACATATTATGTGGTCGCGCATTTCCATTACACCATGTCACTGGGCGCCACCTTTGGTATCTTTGCTGGCTGGTATTACTGGTTCCCGAAAATCACCGGTTACATGTATAGCGAAGCCCTTGCAAAATTACATTTCTGGCTGACATTCATCGGCGTGAACATCGTTTTCTTCCCGCAGCATTTCCTTGGGATTGCAGGCATGCCGCGTCGGTATGTGGATTATCCAGATGCCTTTGCTGGGTGGAACTTCGTTTCCTCCATGGGCTCCCTCATTTCTGCGGCCGGAGTGGTTGTGTTCCTTCTCTCAATGGCCTGGGCCTTCAAGGTGAAGAAGAAAGCTCCTGATAATCCTTGGGGTGAAGGTGCAAACACACTGGAATGGACGCTGTCTTCACCGCCACCATTCCATCAATACAGCACGCTGCCAAAGATCAAATAGTTGCAGAATGAAGGGTGAGCCACACAGCAATGTCTGATACGTCGGTAGATATTTCAGGGGAAACCACAGCCGCATCTGGCTTTGGCGAAGTAGCGGATTATTTCGCGCTGCTGAAGCCACGTGTGATGTCGCTTGTGGTGTTTACCGCACTGGTTGGTCTCGTTGTGGCACCTGGCAGCATGCACCCGATCATGGCTTTCACATCACTATTGTGTATTGCCATCGGGGCGGGCGCGTCGGGTGCTCTGAACATGTGGTACGAATCTGATATAGACGCCAAGATGAGCCGCACAGCCGGGCGGCCAATTCCGTCCGGGCGGATTTCGCGTCAAGAGGCGCTGGCCTTTGCCATGCCTTTGGCGATTGGCTCGGTCTTGGTTCTTGGAACCTTGGTGAATTGGGTAGCCGCAGCTTTGCTTGCCTTCACAATCCTCTTTTATGTCCTCGTCTATACGGTCTGGCTAAAACGAATTACACCGCAGAATATTGTGATTGGTGGGGCCGCTGGTGCGTTGCCGCCGGTTGTCGGGTGGGCTGCTGCCACCGGCACGGTCAGCCTTGAAAGCCTTGTTCTGTTCGCAATTATTTTCATCTGGACGCCGCCGCATTTTTGGGCGTTGGCGCTATATCGCTCCGGTGATTATGCCCGCGCAGGTATTCCGATGATGCCGGTCGTGGCTGGTGAAAAATCTACAAAAAAACAAATGCTGATCTATGCGGCATTGTTAGCGCCGATTGGTGTTTTGCCCTGGATGATGGGTTTTGCTGGAATAATATACGGTGTCCTGTCTGGCATTCTGGGTTTGGTTTTTCTCGGTTTTGCGTGGCGGGTTTTTGTTAGTGATACCGGCAAGTCAACAACGGTTGCAGCGCGTCGCCTTTTTACATGCTCACTGTTTTATCTGTTTTTGATTTTCGCGATTTTGCTCGGTGAGCAGGTGTTTGGGTTGGAAACGATGACGGTAGGATTTTGATTTTGGCCGAGAAACAACAAGACAACGAAGTTGAAATCGAGGAAGAATTCTTTCGTCGTCGGCGCGCGCGCTCATACGCAATAGCGGCAATTCTGTTGGGCCTTGTTGTATTATTTTATGTGGTGACGATTGTGAAATTGGGCCCCGGTATTCTCGACAGACCATTCTAGGCGCAGTCGCAAATGGGTTCAATAATTGATACGGAAACTGATATGAAATCAGAAAGTCAGGATATCAAAACGGCATCTCCGGATAGCGCTCGTCGCAACCGGATGATCGGGTCTGCCTGTCTTGGTATCGTTGTCGGGATGGTTGGTCTTGCCTATGCATCTGTCCCGCTTTATCGGATTTTTTGCCAGGTCACCGGATATGGCGGCACAACTCAGGTAGCCGAAATCGGGTCAGATGCCGTGATGGAAGAAACCCTGATCATCCGCTTTGACGCCAATGTTGCCAAAGATCTCAATTGGTCATTCCGGTCAGCCCAGGCTCCAATGACAATACGTATCGGTGAAACCAGGACTGCACGTTACACGGCCACCAGTCAATCCAGCGAGCGTACTGCAGGCACTGCAGTTTTCAACGTGACGCCGGATTGGGCCGGAGCTTATTTTTACAAGATCGAATGTTTTTGTTTCAGCGAACAAGAACTGGCAGCCGGCGAGACCGCCGATATGCCGGTGGAGTTTTACGTTGATCCGGAAATTATCGATGATCCGTCTTTCTCAGGCCTGAGCGCGATTACGCTCTCATATACGTTTTTTCCGGAAGAACTTTCGGAACCTGTCAACGTGTCTGACGCGTCTAACGAGTCTGAAGACGATGGCGGACAAAACTTGATCCGGGTTGCCGGAGATTTCGAATTCAACGCGCAAATATCAACGCGCAACTAGACAACGAAGACCGGGGAGTGAACCAAATGGCCGATGCTCACGCAAAAAATCATGACTACCACCTTGTAGACCCGAGCCCATGGCCGGCATTGGGTGCGCTGGCGGCGTTTATCTCAGCAATTGGTGCCGTTATGTGGTTCCATGGTGGCAGCGCATGGGTGTTGATCATCGGCATGCTCGGTGTTCTCTATACGATGTTTGTCTGGTGGCGTGACGTGATCAATGAAGCCGAACACCAGGGCCACCATACCCCGGTTGTGCAATTGCATTTGCGCTACGGCATGATCCTGTTCATTGCCTCCGAAGTAATGTTCTTTGTTGCCTGGTTCTGGGCCTATTTTGACGCATCCCTCTATGCAGGCGAAACAATACAAGAAGCCCGTACAATCTTTACCGGTGGTCAATGGCCTCCGCAGGGAATTGAAACTTTCGACCCGTGGCATCTGCCGCTCATCAATACTTTGATCCTACTCACATCCGGCACAACCGTTACCTGGGCGCATCACGCTTTGCTCCATGACGATCGTGAAGGGCTGAAATGGGGTCTGATCTGCACCATCGTTCTTGGCGCGCTATTCACCTGTGTTCAAGCCTACGAATATAGCCATGCTACGTTTAGTTTTTCGGGCAGCATCTACGGCTCCACATTCTTCATGGCAACCGGGTTTCACGGCTTCCATGTATTGATCGGAACCATCTTCCTGATCGTGTGCCTGTTCCGGGCTTTGGCTGGGCATTTCAAATCCACCCATCATTTCGGGTTTGAAGCTGCTGCCTGGTATTGGCATTTCGTTGATGTGGTCTGGCTGTTCCTGTTCTGCTCCATTTATGTTTGGGGCGCAGGCATTCCAGCGGCTCACTAGTTTGATATCGGGCATTTCGATTATACGGAATGCCCGAATTTCTACAGGGGGATAGAATGATTGACGATGCTCAATATCCCCCGCTATCTCCCGCAAACACAGGGTTGAAAGCGCGCTGCCCACGTTGTGGCCAGGGGCGCATGTTCAGCGGCTATTTGTCCGTCGTTAAAGAATGCGCTGTTTGTAAACTTGATTTTGACTTTGCGGATTCTGGCGACGGGCCGGCGGTTTTCATCATGATGATTGTCGGTTTGCTCATTGTCGGCGGCATACTTTTTGTCGAAGTTTCCTWTCAGCCGCCCTATTGGCTCCATGCAATTATCTGGTTGCCGCTAGCCATTCTGCTGCCGCTTCTTTTGCTGCGTCCCGCCAAAGGGCTTTTTATCGCGGTGCAATTCAGTAAAGACGCGGCGCCGGGCCGCCTGGCTGATTGACATGGCTAAGACGGCACCCCGTTCCAGAGCTTTAATCTGGCTCACAATCTCCACCATTTTTGCTTTTGCTGTGTTGGTTTGGCTGGGCACTTGGCAATTGCAGCGGCTCGGATGGAAGACTGATCTGATCACCAAAATTGAAGCGCGTATCCATGAAGTTCCTGTTGCTTTGGATGAAGCCGTAACACGCTTTGCCAGCGGCCAGGATGTGGATTATTTGAAACTCACAGCCAGCGGCACTTTCGACCTCGATCAGGAATTGTATTATTTCACAGTCATTTCCGGTCAGGTCGGCTGGCTGGTCTATTCGCCATTCGAAACTGCTGAGGGCGTTTTGTTGGTCAATCGCGGCTTTGTTCGCAACGCAGACCGCGACCCTGCCAACCGGCAAACCGATGATGAAATAATAACGCWCGAACTTGTCATTACTGGGCTGGTTCGGGAAGCGCAGTTTCCGGTCTTGTTTGTCCCTGATAACGAGCCCGATGCAAACAATTGGTATTGGCGTGATATCAATGCCATGGCGAATGCGCTTGATATCAGGCCGGAAACAATCATCCCGTTTTCTCTCGATTTGCAAACACCGTCACCCGCAAGTGGAATGCCGCAAACGGGTGTGACCCGGGTTTCAATTGCAAACCGTCATCTGGGATATGTCTATACTTGGTACGGCCTTGCTGTTGCGTTGCTGATTATTTATCTGATTTTGGCGAGAAAACTACGCAGAGCTTCTCAATGACACCTCTTGAAGCCTACCAAAAACTCGAAGCACAAGAGCGCCGCGCTTCGGCTGTATCCGGTGCCATGGCTATCCTTCACTGGGACAAAGCAGTGATGATGCCATCTGGCGGCGCGGCGGCCAGAGGGACGCRGGTGGCCGAACTAAGCCTCATTTTGCATGAGGTTAAAACAGATCCGTCCCGCGCTGAGCTGATCGCCAAAGCGGGCGATGCTTCGGCTGAACTKGATGCTTGKCAACAATCCAATCTGGTAGAAATAGAACGGAGYTATATCCGCGCAACCGCGCTTGATCCGGCACTGGTCAAAAGCCTCGCGCATAGCAATACAGCGCTCGAGATAGCGTGGCGGTCGGCACGTGAAGATGATGACTTTGCAAGTATCGCGACCCCGCTTCAGGGCCTGATCGATCTGGTCCGCGAAGAAGCAACCTGCCTTGGTGAAGTTTTGAACCTGGCCCCGTATGATGCACTGCTGGATGGCTTCGAGCCCGGGCTTCGTGAAACCGAAATTGAAGGCCTATTCGCAAAGCTTGATGCCGTTCTGCCTGATTTTCTTGATGAGGTGCTCGCTGCCCAAGGTGCAGCACCGCATCAACCAGAGATCAAAGGCCCGTTTCCGATCGTTGACCAGAAGGCGCTGAGCCTTGAAATCATGACCGATCTTGGTTTCGATTTTACCCATGGCAGGCTGGATGAAAGCCACCATCCGTTCACCGGCGGCATTCCTGATGATTGCCGTATCACGACCCGCTATCACAAGGATGATTTCTTTCAGGCGCTCATGGGCACGATCCACGAAACCGGCCATGCCATGTATGAAACCGGGTTGCCAAAAGCATGGCGTGATCAGCCGGTCGGACAGGCGCGCGGCATGGTAATGCACGAAAGCCAGTCGCTTTTGTTCGAAATGCAGGCGGGCCGCAGCCCGGCCTATATCGGGTATCTAGGCGAAATTGCCCGCAAGAATTTTCGCCGGGACGGACCGGAATGGCAGGGGGACGCCTTTGTCAGCGCCTATCATCGGGTTGAAAAAGGTACGATCCGTGTCTTCGCCGACGAGGTGAGCTATCCGCTGCACATCATGCTGCGGTTCGATCTGGAGCGCGCGCTTTTATCAGGCGATTTGCAGACCTCTGATTTGCCGGGGGCCTGGAATGACGCCATGACGCGCTTGCTCGGGATCAAGCCCGACACCGACCGGGACGGATGCCTCCAGGATATCCATTGGTATTCCGGCGCGTTTGGCTATTTCCCGACCTATACGCTGGGCGCATTGGCGGCGGCACAGATTTTTCAGGCAGCCCAAGTTGCCGTTCCAAACCTTGAAGAGCATTTGGCCAAAGGACAGGTCGAGGCGCTGCTGGGGTGGTTGCGGATAAACATTCACAAGAATGGCAGCCAGATTTCAACCGACGAACTGCTTATCCGGGCGACTGGAAAACCGCTTGCGACAGACGCCTTTTTAGCGCATCTGAAAAACCGATATCTGGCGTGATAACAAACCTGTTGTAGTAACCACAAAGGCAAAGTAGTTTGCCGCGCTCGGATATACTTTTTGAAGCCGGACAAAGCCTATCAGGAGATTTCATTGCGCTATATAAGTACGCGCGGCACAGCACCCGAATTGTCCTTTGCGGACGCCGCCCTGAGTGGGTTAGCGCGTGATGGCGGACTATATGTGCCAGCCTCCTGGCCAAAACTTGATGCCGTCGAGATCGAAAAATTTGCGGATCTTTCCTATGTGGAAATCGCCTGCCGGGTATTGGCACCCTTTATGGAAGGGTCAATCTCAGACGCTGAATTGAAGGATTTTGCGACGCATGCTTATGCCACATTCTCAACCCCTGAAGTCGCACCTTTGGTTCAGATCGGCGACAAAGATTGGCTGATGGAATTATTCCACGGACCAACGCTGGCATTCAAAGATGTGGCGATGCAATTTCTCGCGCGGTTGATCGATCATTTGTTGCAACAACGCGGTGGGCGGATCACCATCATCGGCGCTACTTCGGGTGATACTGGCGCTGCGGCGGTGCAGGCATTTCGCGGCAGCGAAGCCATCGATATATTCATGCTGCATCCCAAGGGGCGGGTTAGCCCGGTTCAGCGCCGCCAGATGACAACCGCACTTGAACCAAACGTGCACAATATCGAGATTGATGGCACTTTCGACGATTGCCAGACAATCGTGAAGCACCTGTTCCAGGATCTCGAATTGCGTGATGAGTTATCGCTGTCAGGCATAAATTCGATCAATTGGGCACGGGTGGTGGTCCAGGCAGTTTATTATTTCTCCGGCGCTGCGGCCTTGGGCGTCAAGGACGGCAAAGTAGCGTTCTCGGTACCAACCGGAAATTTTGGCGATATCTATGCGGGCTATATTGCCAACCGCATGGGGTTGAAGATGGACCGCCTGTTATTGGCAACCAACGTCAATGATATCCTTGTGCGCACACTCGCAACCGGGCGCTATGAATTGAACGATGTTGTTGCAACCCATAGCCCGAGCATGGACATCCAAATCGCATCCAATTTCGAACGGCTCTTGTTCGATACCTTCAACCGCGATCCGGCCCGCATCAATGCGGCGATGACGTCTCTTGCGGAAAACGGTATTTTTTCACTGGATGATGCGGCGATCAGCGAAATCCGGTCCAGGTTCGCTGGCTTTAGGGCCGATGAGGCAGAGACCCTTGCCATGATCCGTGATTTGCATGCGCGGATGAATTATCAAGCCGATCCGCATACAGCGGTCGGGTTGGTGGCTGCACGAAAAGCGCGCGAACAGGGAGTTATTGCCGATGACGTTTCGATCATTGCGCTTGCCACCGCCCACCCGGCCAAATTCCCCGATGCGATGGTTGCTGCAACCGGCATAAAACCGGAATTACCGGACAATATGAATGATATTTATAAGCGTGAAGAAAAATGCGCGTCGCTGCCAAATGACGCTGACGCTGTAGCTAGCTTCATGCGTGAGCATGCCGCAATACTTGGAACTGGAATATCTGTATGAGCGTATCGGTAACAACATTGGACAACGGTATACGGGTCGTTACCCACGAGATGCCGCATCTTGAAACCGTATCGCTCGGGGTCTGGATCAGCGCCGGGTCGCGCCACGAACGCGCCGACCAACATGGTATTTCCCATATGCTGGAACATATGGCCTTTAAGGGCACAACAAGTCGTTCGGCCCGCGATATCGCTTACGAAGTGGAAGCAGTTGGCGGCGATATCAACGCCGCGACAAGCTTTGAATCTACCGCTTACACCGTGCGGGTCATGAAAAATGACGTACCACTCGGCATGAATATCCTTGGGGACATTCTCTCCAACCCGCGGTTTACCGATGAAGAAATCAGCCGTGAACACGGCGTCATTATCCAGGAAATCGGTGCCGCCCGCGACATACCCGATGATCTGGTATTCGATATGTTCCAAGAAGCAGCGTTCCCGGACCAACCGCTTGGCCGCCCCATATTAGGAACTCCAGAGACAGTGCGTTCGTTCGGCGCGGCCGATCTGCGCGATTATATGGGCGAACATTATCTGGGTGGCTCGACCGTCATTTCGGCAGCCGGTGCCATTGTCCACAGTGAATTGGTCGAATTGGCCAAACGCAATTTTGCAGGCTTCAAGGCGTCCAAAAAAGCCGATCCTGTGGGC
>JAESRU010000135.1 GCA_016764455.1 Hyphomicrobiales bacterium
GGGCTTCACCCTGACCAACGGCGCACGGGTTTCGCGCAATGAAACGGCGGTCCTGTTCAAAAAACCAGGCGCAGACGCGGTTATCAGCGTGGCGAAACTACTGCGCGGTGAACAACATGGCGACACCACCATTGTGGTCGATCATGCGGTGCCTGAATGCGACAGCAACGAGATCATAAAGACAGTTCTTGAAGACAAGGCGCGCGGTATTTTTCAGGGAAAGGTAATCGTGCGGCCCGGCGCATATGGCACCGATGGTCGACAGGCAAGTAACGCATTGTTGCTCTCGGACGAAGCCGAAATGGATTCCAAGCCCGAGCTTGAAATCTATAACGACGATGTCCAATGCGCCCACGGTGCGACCGTTGGTGAGATCGACGAAGACATGCTGTTTTATCTGCGGGCGCGGGGAATTCCGCTAAAAGAAGCAGAAGCTTTGCTGGTCCAGGCACATGTGGGCGGCGCATTGGAAACCATCCAGAGTGAAAATTTGAAAAGCGCCATGACAGATTTGGCCGTCCGGTGGTTGGCGAGAAGGGTGGTGTCATGAACGAAGCCAGTGTCATTTCAAAAACCGCCTATGATGTAGAAAAAATCCGCGCGGATTTCCCAATCCTCGCGCGGACCGTCTACGACAAACCGTTGGTTTATCTGGATAACGGCGCGTCAGCACAAAAGCCCCAAGTGATGCTCGACGCCGTGCGCAACGCCTATGAGCATGAATATGCCAATGTCCATCGGGGACTGCATTATCTCTCAAATACCGCGACCCAGAATTATGAAGACGCCCGCGAAACGGTTCGCAAATTTGTCAATGCCGGATCAACGGACGAAATTATCTTCACCCGTAACGCCACCGAGGCGCTCAACCTGGTAGCGCAATCATGGGGTGCGGATAATATCGGCGAGGGTGACGAAATCATCCTGTCCATCATGGAGCATCATTCAAACATCGTGCCGTGGCATTTCCTGCGGGAGCGCCAGGGCGCCGTGATCAAATGGGCGCCGGTGCTGGATGATGGCACTTTTGATTTGGAGGCGTTTGAAAAGCTCTTCACGTCGCGCACCAAGATCGTCGCAATCACCGCCATGTCAAATGCGCTTGGCACCATCGTTCCGATCAAGGATGTGGTGCGCATGGCCCATGATCGCGGTGTCCCGGTTATGGTTGATGGCAGCCAGGCTGCGGTCCATATGCCGATCGATGTGCAGGATATTGATTGCGACTTCTTTGCTTTTACCGGGCACAAAACTTATGGCCCGTCCGGGATCGGCGTTCTGTACGGGAAGCGCGATCTGCTAGCTGCGATGCGGCCCTTTAACGGTGGCGGCGAGATGATCCTGGATGTAACCGAAGACAAGGTTACCTACGGCGAACCACCTCACAGGTTTGAGGCTGGAACCCCGCCAATCGTGCAAGCTATTGGATTGGCCGCCTCCCTTGACTATATGATGTCTATAGGGATGGAACAGATTGCAGCCCACGAAGCCGGATTGCGGGACTATGCCCATGAGCGATTGTCCAAAATAAATTCACTGCGGATTTTTGGAACAACGCCGGAAAAAGGCGCGATTGTTTCGTTCGAGTTTGAAGGCACTCACGCCCATGATATCAGCACGGTAATTGACCGTTACGGCGTGGCCGTCAGGGCAGGAACACATTGTGCGCAGCCACTATTGGCGCGGTTCGGYGTCACCTCCACATGCCGCGCTTCATTTGGAATGTACAATACGCTGGAAGAAGTTGATATTCTGGCGGAAGCATTGATCAAGGCCCAGGGCTTTTTTGCCTGACGGTAAAATCTGGTAAGGAACAGAAATATGACTGAAGATATAAATCTAGAAAAAACCGATGTGGCTGAAGCTGCAACGGAATCTACGGATACTGCAACGCAGGCTGATACAGGCCAGCCGGCACCTTGTGTCGAAACAATCGAGAGTATCCGCGAAAGTTCTGCGACGGGGGAAACCGACGAGCGTTTTGAACAGATGACGGCCGATATTGTGGCTGCCATCAAAACCGTTCACGACCCGGAAATCCCGGTTGATATTTACGAACTTGGTTTGATTTATCGGGTTGATATCGATGAAGGCAGCAATGTCACCGTGGATATGACCCTGACAGCGCCAGGTTGCCCAGTCGCTGGCGAAATGCCGATTTGGGTGGAGAATGCTGTCTCTGGCGTCGAGGGCGTTCAGGGCGTGGTAGTGAACATGGTATTCGATCCGCCCTGGGACATGAGCCGMTTGTCCGAATTGGCACGTATCGAATTGAATATGTTTTAGGATTGCCTATTTGCTTAAGGGACGCATGATACCATATCTGTTCCAACAGCGTTTGATCAGGAGTTGAGAATGTCCGCAACTGCAAGCACCACTTCACGGCCACGTCCCAAGGTTATGACTTTGACGGACGCAGCGGCAGAGCGTGTCCGGGCAATTCTTGAAAAACAACATCCTGGCGGAGCTTTGCGGGTCGGCGTCAAGAATGGCGGTTGTGCCGGCATGGCCTACACAATGGATTATACCGACGAACAGGGGCCTCTTGACGAAATTGTCGAAGACAAGGGTGTCAAAGTGCTGATCGATCCAAAAGCGGTGCTGTTTCTTCTTGGAACCGAAATGGATTACACGGAAGAGAAATTCACGTCAGGATTTGTTTTCAATAATCCGAACCAAACCGGGGCCTGCGGGTGCGGTGAATCCGTTATGCTCACGCCGGTCGAGGATCTCGACCCGGTAATGTTGAACAAAGTTTGATCCTTGCCGCGCTTGAATTTGAGCCAGAAGGTRCTGCTAAAGCACATTCAGCGGCAAAAGCCGCCAAAAAGAAAAAATGAATTGTGAGATGTAAAACGCGCCTAAATTGTTCAGGCGACGTTTTCAACCACATCAGATGCTTCGGAACCCATGCGCAGAACACTGTCATCAACATTATTTTCTGAAAGCACACAATTTCGTCCTGCAGCCTTGGCAGAATAAAGTGCCGCGTCGGCGCGTGCGATCAAGGTTTCCGCAGTTTCACCTGGGCGGTACAGGGAGACACCAAAGGACATTGTAATTGTGCCGAGGCTTTCACCTGTCGATTTTTTCACCAATTCCTTGGCCATCACCGCTCTGCGCATTTGATCGGATACGATCATTGCAGCATCCAGCTTTGTCTGTGGCAGAATTACCGCAAATTCCTCGCCACCATATCGAGCCGCCAGATCGCGCCCTTTTACGGTTTCGCGAATAGAGAAGGCGACCAGCCGTAGAACCTGGTCACCGGTTTGATGGCCGTAWGTGTCGTTRAATTTYTTGAAGTGRTCGATATCRCCRAAWACCAGWGMCARAGGTTCACCSGTTTCATCCGCRYTGGYRATTTCYTTGTCGATGGACTGATCGAACATTTTGCGATTGGCAATTCCCGTAAGAGCATCGGTCATGGATTCTGTGCGGACCGCTTCAAGGGTTTCGTGAAGCGTATCGATTTGCTGGCGCGATGCCGCAAGGCTGTCCTCTAGCGAAGCGGTTTTGCTTTCCATATTCTTTGTGGCTGTAACCAACTTTTGAACAACCATCTTGATCTGGTCGCTACCAGTGGCAGACTTCAATTCTTCATTGGCGTTGGAAAGTGATTCTCCGAAATTGGATGTTGAATCAGATGCGCTTTCCAAAGCGCTCATAAGGACTTCAAATTCTTTGACGAATTTTGAATTTACCTCTTCAACCCGGTCACCCATCCGGTTGGGAGACAGAAAGTCTTCGTAAATTTGATCCATGATTTCAGGAGTGATCTTGCCGTGATCTTTTATAAGGGCGTTCAAGGCCTGATTTAGTTGGCGGTTATACCCGGCAACATAAGTGTACCAAAGTTCATAATTTTTAGGGTATGCAGGCGCTTCATGCACGCGAAGATGCTTTATCGCCGTTTCACCAAATTGAATTGTACGTTCAAAATCACTATGGCCGGTCACGCTATCTGCCCTTCTTAGGTCTAAACCCGGCCAAATGCCGGATTCCCAATTCCGATATCACAAACAGGTCATTTTTCGATCACTTGCTGTGATCTGTAGAATACTGAATAGGCACTTAATCAGGGGTTAAGAGACGTGCCGCTAGGGAAACTTTTTTTATTTATTTTGAGTCCGGCCTGACCGGGCGCGTAAGAAATGCAGGCATATGATCACCTAAACCAACAACTTTTTGCTTTTGTTTTTGATTTTGGTTCGATGGGCCTTTTTTAGCATTCGAGGCATCATCAGTTTTYGGGGCAGGGGGCTTGGTGTCGCTTGGCCGTGCTTCATTAGAAGGTGGCGTATGATCAGAGGATGCTTTTTCTGCAGCTTTGGATGCACCACCACTTCGTCTTTTTCTGTTTCCGGACCGTGGCTTAGGGGTGTTTTCAGATTCAGTTTCTGAGTGACCCTTGCCGTTATCTTCAGGCGTGGATYTAAGCTGCGGAATATTAAACCCTGTCATCGCCTCAATGGCGTCCACATATTTTTTGTCCGCCCTGCCAGCGAGCATAATTGCTGTGCCACTGCGCCCGGCGCGCCCTGTACGCCCAATCCGATGGATATAGTCTTCGGCGTGGATCGGTACATCAAAATTCAGAACGTGGCTCACATTCGGGATATCGAGGCCGCGGGCAGCAACATCACTTGCAACCAWCAAGCTGATTTCACCTTTTTTGAAATTGYCCAATGTCGCCATGCGCGAACGCTGGTCCATATCACCGWGCAGACATCCAGCGTTAAAACCATGCTTGCGGAGCGACCGATTGACAATATCCACATCGCGTTTGCGATTGCAGAACACGATTGCATTTGTGAGGCCTTTTTCATTTCTGATCACTTCGCGCAATATAGCGCGTTTTTCAGAGGCTTCACGCGGTGCGGATACAATCTTCTGTTCAACAGTAGATGCCGCAGTCGCCGGTGGCGCAACTTCTACGCTCACGGGATTATGGAGAAATGTATCAACCAGTTTCTGAATTTCAGACGGCATAGTTGCCGAGAAAAACAGGGTTTGGCGCGTGAAGGGGATTAATTTGCAGATCCGCTCAACGTCAGGAATGAAKCCCATATCGAGCATACGGTCGGCTTCATCTACCACCAGAATTTCAACACCGGTCAGCAAAAGCTTGCCGCGCTCGAAATGGTCAAGCAGGCGGCCTGGCGTCGCGATCAGCACRTCGGCGCCGCGGTCGAGAATTTTGTTTTGGTCCGCAAATGAAACGCCACCAATCAGGAGCGCTACATTCAATTTGTGGTTGGCACCAAGTGTCTCAAAAGCTTCCTGCACCTGGGCCGCCAGTTCGCGGGTTGGTTCCAGAATAAGAGTGCGTGGCATGCGGGCACGCGCCCGGCCTTTTTCCAACCGATGCAGCATCGGCAGGGTGAAGGCAGCGGTTTTGCCGGTACCGGTTTGCGCAATCCCAAGGATATCCCGTCCCTTGAGGGCGTGCGGTATGGCCTGCTCCTGAATAGGGGTGGGTTTGTCGTACCCGGCTGCGGAAATCGCAGAGAGGATTTTGTCACTTAGTCCAAGTGTATCAAAGCTCATATAAGCGTAATTTGCCTGTATTGAATTCCCGCACTTCCAATAAATYTCGCAGCAATGGAGAAAAATCGGGAATCGAAACTTTAGCTGCTTACCCGCGATATAAACCGCGCRTCGATAAAGTCAATGGAACAGTACGGTTAATCATTAAAGACTTGTCCGGGTTCCAAGGYATATTTTACACCAACCAGACATGAAAACACCAAATCTGCCACGCGCATTACTTGCCAAGTTGACGATCCATGAAGCGAAGGGCCGCGCTAATACCCCGCAGGGATATCGCTACTTCTTTCCGCTCGTCAGAAGTCCGCTGGTAATTGATTGTAAGCCAGCGTCCGGCTTTCATCTCAGATACCACCCGGGCGACATTGCGCGGGCTGTTGATCTGGATCGTTTCCATCACGGAGCTCTGGCCATTTGCCATGTAGGCGCTGTAATCGGTGCGCGGCGAAAGAGATGCAATTTGATGGCCATCCACGTCCATAAACATCAGGCCCATGGGGTCCGGTGCGCCTTGGTCATAAAATTCAAATTCGATCGGGCCACCGGCACTTGCCTGGTGCAAGCGGAGCACAGATTCACCAAAGAAAGTCGTGTCGTCATCACCAAGCACATAATAGACCGCCCGGCAGGAGCCATTGCCCCAATCATCGCAAACCACCAGCCAATCGCTGAAATAAACGCGGAGTTCGCCAAATTCATGCAAAAAGGGCTGTCTGTCATGGGCAGCAACGCTTGTTGAAAAGCACAATAATATTCCGAATAGCATTCGGCGCAGAAATTTCATCGATGACATGGGGACGACTCCGTTAATCAGTAGGCTGCTTATCTTACCCGTTGCACAGTTTGTCAGCAAGTTCCGTAAAGTCTTTGGCGACCACTTCAAATTCATCCGGAGAGGCTTTGGTAAAGCCTGGAAAGTCGGGTTCTTCGAGCTTGGSCATCACGTATGCTGTGCCAAGGCCGGCGTCTTTTGCGGCGCGCAAATCAGCGCCATGGGCCGCCACCATCATYACATCGCCAGGGTCAATCCCAAGCAGCCGCCCGGCATCGTGATATACGCCCCGATCCGGCTTGTAATGRCCAAGGAATTCRCAGCTCARAATGCCGTGCCAATGAATATTGGAGAGGCGCGAGCAATCAACCACAATCGACCAGCTRAGGACCGTTAGGACGATGCATGAATATTTTTCCCRGAGCCGCTCAATTGCATCTGGAAAGTCCGGCCAAACCGGCAACCGGTGCCAGACCTGGTTCAATTCGTCCAGATCATCGCTGGTGAATTTCAAGTCAGGATAACTCGGGTTCATTTCGTCCAGGGCAAGTCGGTGAATACCGTCTACATTCATCCACGCAATATCGCCGTTGCGCATCTTGGCCAGCAAAACAAACATCCGRGTGCGCCAGTCAAAGGCAAACGCACGGGTATCCATTACGACMCCAAGGCTGTCGGCGCGGGTTTGAATGGCGGCGCGGATCGGGGTCTGCCAGTCGAAAACCGTGCCGCCTACATCAAAGGCAAGGGCTTTGTAGTTTTTCATGTTGCAAGTCTCCTGGACAAAATAGTTCAAATATCAAGATCAGTATCATCTGCAAATTCAGCACGTTCCTGAATGAATTTGAAGCGGAGTTCCGGTTTGGTCCCCATTAAATGATCGACCGATTTTGCAACAGCTTCATCCCCGTCTTCGAGCACAACYTGTAAAAGCGTCCGCTTGGCCGGGTCCATGGTGGTATCGCGCAATTGCTTGGGGAGCATTTCGCCYAGCCCTTTGAAGCGCCCGATATCGATTTTGCCTCGCCCGGAAAATTCTGTCTCCATCAACACATCTTTATGAGCATCATCGCGGGCATAAAGTGTCTTGCCGCCTTGAGATATCCGGTACAGCGGCGGGACCGCCAGATATAGATGGCCATCGCGCACCATTTGCTGCATTTCCAGATAGAAAAACGTGATCAGCAATGACGCAATGTGAGCACCGTCCACATCGGCGTCGGTCATGATGATGACCTTTTCGTAGCGCAGATCGCTTGTTTGATAGCGCTTCCGGGTGCCGCATCCCAATGCCTGAATCAGATCGGCAATCTGCTGGTTCTGGTGCTGCTTTTCGGCACTGGCGCTGGCCACATTGAGTATCTTGCCGCGCAGGGGCAGGATCGCCTGATTGGATCGGTTGCGCGCCTGCTTTGCGGAACCACCGGCGCTATCGCCTTCGACGATAAAAAGTTCGGTGCCTTCGGATGACTTCTTGGTGCAGTCGGCCAGTTTTCCCGGAAGGCGCAATTTTCGTGTCGCAGCCTTGCGGCTAACTTCTTTTTCCTGGCGGCGGCGCAACCGGTCGTCGGCGCGTTGAACAACCCAATCGAGAAGTTTGGTGGCTTGTTGCGGGTTTTGCGCTAGCCAATGATCAAACGGATCGCGGATCGCCTGTTCGACAATTTTTGTCGCGGCGGCGGAGGCCAGTTTTTCTTTTGTCTGGCCCTGAAATTCAGGCTCACGGATAAAGACGGAGAGCATGATACCGGCTTCACCCATCACATCGTCGGAGGTGATCTGGGCGGCTTTCTTGTTCCCGGCCAATTCGCCATAGGCTTTCAGGCCACGCAAAATCGCAGACCGCATGCCGGCTTCGTGGGTGCCGCCATCRACGGTCGGRACCGTGTTGCAATAGGAATGACAAAARCCGTCATCGTTGAACCATGCRAGCGCCCAYTCAACAGAGCCRTKGCCGCCCGGTTTCTTKGMGATGCCATRAAACATRTCCGGGGTGACSCGGGTTTTGCCAGCAATCTCGGTTTCAAGGTAATCTTTCAACCCGCCGGGGAAATGAAAGACTGCTTTCTCCGGGACTTTGCCATTGTCTGATAGCAGACTTGGATCGGCACTCCAGCGAATTTCAACGCCGCCAAAAAGGTAGGCTTTCGATTTCGCCATGCGAAACAGGGTSGCYGGATTAAACTTGGCGGATTTGCCGAAAATCTCTGAATCCGGGAAAAACCGGATCTTTGTACCGCGCCTGTTGTTGATGGGCCCTAATTGTTCCAACCCGCCAACAGGTATCCCGCGTTTGAAGATTTGGCGATAAAGCTGGCGGTCACGCGCCACTTCAACTTCGAGCGTTTCAGACAGCGCATTGACAACAGAGACACCAACCCCGTGTAGCCCGCCAGATGTCTCATAAACCTTTGAATCGAATTTACCGCCTGCATGAAGCGTCGTCATGATCACTTCAAGTGCCGATTTGTTCTTGAATTTGGGATGTGGATCAACAGGGATTCCGCGGCCATTGTCGGCAACAGAAAGCCAACCATCTGCCTCCAGCGAAACTTCAATCCAGGTGGCATGGCCGGCGACKGCTTCATCCATTGAATTGTCAATCACTTCGGCAAAGAGGTGATGCATGGCCTTTTCGTCGGTGCCGCCAATATACATGCCGGGCCGGCGGCGCACAGGCTCCAAACCTTCCAGTACCTCGATATCGGCAGCAGTATAGCCGCCGTCCTGGGGGGCAGGTTTCTTGGCAACAGACTCTTTGCGAACCGGGGCCTGGTCTCCGAGGGAATCAAAAAGATCTTGAGTCTTGGCCATTGCGATAATTGGTACCAGAGTTATTGCGAAAAATAATGAAGCTTCGAATCATCGAAACCAGTGCAATTTTTGTYGCACAGACCTGCGCCCCGCGTCGAGTGGAACCRTGAMATCCACTCTGGTTTGGCKRAACRGGYARSGGCCGGAATTATCAATTCCARTTTAGAATTMAAWTGTGGCTTTGTTTCAATGTGRAACARGATTTTWCGAAAWAGTAKAATTYCGGGCGMATTTTYSTTGCAAAGAGGCCMGTCTGAAAGGCTCTGTTTACCTTCCGATTACCGATCGTTTACCYCAAGCCGCTARTSTYGWKGAAGTTGAGTACAAGTTGCGTTTWGTTGTGTTGAGTATTTTCGGGGGCGCCATGCAGACCGTTCGGCGGTATGTGTTTTTGACAGCAATCGGTTTGGTGGCTGCCCTCGTATTTTTGCCTCCTGCAAGTTTTTTGCCAGGCAATCTTTCCTCGTATATCGGGGAAGGTGAGGGCCAGATTACCAAATCTGTATTGTTGCACCTGTTTGCCGCGCTGGTAATTTTCACCCTCGTGAGACAGGCAGCCAACGGAATYCCGAGYATTTTCAGATCCCGGCTACAGCGTTTGCGCCGCAACATCACCTTGTTGCTGGTTATTAGCCTGCTTGGATCAGTTTTTCTGATCGCGTAAAAGCGACACAATCTCCAGCGATCCGGTCTCCAGAGACCCAGTCTCCAGAGGCCCCGTCTCCAGCTTGAAATATGTTGCTACATTTCCTGCGCGGGACGTTGCAGAAATCTGAATGGAAGCCGTGCAAAAAGCACGTTCAATCCATTTCTCATGCCAAGCGCCAGCGGGCGTTCCAGAAAACGCCAAACCAGATAAGCCAGCATAACAATCATTGTGATCACGGTTCCAAGAACCATGTAACGGTTCATGCTGCCTTCCAGCTGATTGATCAACATGAAGCCGATATTCTGGTGCAGCAAATAAAGCGGGTAGGTGATCGCGCCAATCACCATATAGGCGCGGGATGGCAAACGCGGTGCCGGTACATATTTCAGCAGCACGAAAAACACCGTAAAGGCAGTGATCCAGGCCCCAATAACGAGTGGCGACAGAAGTGTTTGGTAGTAGAGACCAATTTCCGCGCTGTCTTTAAACGCTGTCGCCAGGCTAAAGACAAAGGCGGCAGCGATCATCATATAGTCAGATTTGTCGGCCCGGTCGCGATACACCAGATAGCTCAGAATGCCGAGAATGAAGTGGCCAGCATATTGGGTCACAAACAGAATTTCGAGAATACTTGAATGCAGGGCGAACTGATTAAGCATCGCGATTGCAAGCCAACCCATCATAATTTCGCGAATTCGCGGCATCTGGTTGAGCAGGATCAGCATGAACATCCAGCCGTAAAAGACCAGTTCGATCATGATCGACCAATACGCACCATCGACAAAGGATTGCCCAAATACGGGCGCAGCGATCAACAGGTTTGCAAGATACTGGTTCAAGGAAACTGCATATTGCGAGGTTCCGATAAAATACGCGGTCAAAGCCGTAATCGACGCGCATAACACAAATGCCGGATAAATCCGGCTGGCCCGCGCTGACAGGAATTGCGTTGCTGATCGATTTTCAGCCGAAAAGGCGATCACGAAGCCCGATATGATGAAAAACAAATCCACGCCGAGATAGCCATATTTGAACCAGTCCCCAAGGATGGGGAAGGCGAGGTTGGACATATCATCAGCGGCATATCCCCGGAATGTAAAATGGAACATCAGGACGGCGGCAGCCGCGGTAAACCGCAGCAAATCCAGAATTTCAACACGAACTTTTTGCATAATGTAAACGCGCACCTTAACTAATTGAAGCGCTTACAATACCCAAACGGGCTGAAAATGGCAGCAAAACCGCCAATCCTGCTTAATTGGCAAACAGTTAAGGTTAACGCGCAAGATTTGGAATTTGGAATTTGGGATTTGGAATTTGGAATTTGGGAATTGGGATCGGAGAAATTTGCCCGACGCCGTATTTCCGCCAAGTGACAGAACCAATCATTCATTGATTTTGCAGCGAATGATCGTTCGGAGGCCAAGTAGGACGTTTGATTTCGAACCAAGCTTGTCACTTCCGGCCCAAAGCCGCCCTTCGGGCCTCTGTCATCCAATAACCTGCTTCATCCACAAAGCAGCCGTAAGAATAGGTCTGCAATACCCCTGAAAGCAGTCGGAAATTTTGGGTTCAGACTTACTCTTGTTGACCCCAACCAGACATTACGTGACCGCCCGACGCCAGCCACTGTTGGCACGGCACACCTTGCAGTGAATACCATTCTTTGAACTCCTCACGACGAACGAAAAGCCGGGGATTAAATGATTTGGCCGTCGAGAACCAGGGTGACGAAAGCCCCTCGCGCTCGGGTCCGCACGGTATGGGCGCTCGATTATCTCGAGACCCCACGATAAGAAAGCGCCAGTCGCTTAAGCCATAGCAACCGGTAAACAATTGTGCGAATATCGCGCTTCATGAATTCATGATATTCCTTTATCATCTATCTAAGGGCATATAAATTGAAACCTATATTTAGGAATTGGAAGAGATAAAAATGAGCATAATTTTTTCTACGATACTCGCCATATCCTTTATTAACCCGGTTTTAATCACCCACTCCCCGACCTATTTGCCCCACCCCCCCGCGGAGTGTCTCTCGGCAAGGGCCGCGAACGCAACGTGGCGCACCAATGAATGTAACCAAGAATTCATGTCCCTCCGCGACAGCCCCGCTAAAGCGGCGATGGAGGCTTCATGTCACAGAGCCGCACGGAAGGCGAACGACCGAGACGCCGCGTTCTGCGCCGCTTGTGCTGCCGCKCAGGCGATAGGGACGGAATGCTAGAGCCCATCCAAACCTAAATACCCTAGGCGCCCCTCAACCYCCGCCCAATGCCCCCGGGTGAGGAAGGACGATCTCTATTAGGACGAGTGAAGGGACCCCCAGCCATGCTTTCAGGCGACATYACTAACCCCCGGGCGTACCACCACGCATTGAGCTTTTTCCGCCATATGATCGATCCWGCAAATTTGAAAGCCTATCCTYCGATAGTCCCAGGTTTATTGCATATCCAAACCGAGTTTAGAGAATCGCCCAATGGCTGAGACAATCGATCCTTTTTACCAATCGCATCTGGCCCGGGTTGAGCCCGACGACCGCCTCATGGTGCTTGCTCGGACGATTCAGGCGCCGGACTCCCGAGCGGAAACCGCGCTCAAGGACGGCGCCCTCAACTGGGCGCGCTTCGGGGAAACTTGCCTCGGGCAGGCGCTCTATCGGCACCGAACTGTCTTTCAGAACACTTCGGAAGCGCCGGTGTGGAGCCATGTCGAGCTAAGTTATTTTCGCAATTTTGTTCCTGCCGATGCCGTCCTCGACCTTGTGGTCAGGCCGCAACTGGCGGAAACAGGCCTGCTGCGCGCGGAAATTCTTCTGACCACTCCTTCATCCTTTGTGCTACCGCGCGATTGGCAGGGCTCGGCAGATCGACCTGAACGGCAAGTTTCGCTGGAATTTATCAAGGTGCATTCGCCTTATCTCGGTGAGTACAGAAACGTCATGCGGGATTTTTGCGGCCCCGCCGCCGCAAAGCTTGTCGAGGCAAAACAGTTCGGGACGTTCAGGTCGATGGAGACGTCCGCGGTCCTCTACCATGACCCGGAACTGAAGATCGACTGGAACCAGATTCACCTGTGCGAATTGGATGCTAACGGCTTCGACGGCTTTGGACCGTTGTTCGAGGCCGCACTCCGCGAGGATTCGCCGGATAGCACAGATCTTTCGGGCACCTTCGCCGGCCTCGACCGCATGCGCACGGTTCCCCGTTGGACCTTCAACGATCCAATAGTGGAGGCGGACGCTGCGGTCGGGCGGGAAGGCGGGACTGAGCCATGATGGAAACCGGCCTGGACCGGGCGCGTGTCTGAAGTTGTCAATACCGCCAGCGTAAAACAGACCATTTAGCCGAATGCCTCTTAGACCTTTGCAAGAAGCTTTCTTGCCATAAGCACTGGTTCACAACTTACAAAAATCAAAAATGAAAAAGGCGGAACCATCGCTGGCTCCGCCTTCTGAAACTGTCTAAATCGACTTAATAAGTRGAATTAGACGCTGTAATACATATCGAATTCGACCGGATGAGGGGTCATTTCGTAGCGGATATTTTCTTCTTCCTTCAGTTCGATATAGGCGTCGATCTGGTCGTTATCCATGACGCCGCCGGCGGTCAGGAAATCACGGTCAGCATTCAGGGATTCAATTGCCTCGCGCAGAGATCCGCAAACTGTCGGAATTTCTTTCAATTCCGCTGGTGGCAGATCGTAAAGATCCTTGTCCATGGGATCGCCCGGATGGATCTTGTTCTTGATCCCGTCAAGGCCTGCCATCAACAATGCCGTGAAGCAGAGGTAAGGGTTAGCTGATGGGTCGGGGAAGCGGATTTCAACACGCTTGCCGTTTGGCGACGGGGAATACGGAATACGACAGGATGCAGACCGGTTGCGGGCGGAATAAGCCAGCAATACAGGCGCTTCATAACCCGGCACCAGACGCTTGTAGGAATTGGTGGATGGGTTGGTGAASGCGTTCAGCGCCTTGGCATGTTTCAGGATGCCGCCAATATAAWACAGGCACATTTCGGAAAGGTCTGCATATTGGTTGCCGGCAAACAGCGGCTTGCCGTCTTTCCAGATCGACTGATGGACATGCATGCCSGWGCCGTTWTCGCCAAMNACMGGSTTTNGGCATAAAGGTTGCGGTTTTGCCRTAGGCCKSSGCSACATTATGCACCACATATTTGTARATCTGCTGATGGTCAGCAATCTGSGTCAGGGTCTGGAATTTAATTCCCAATTCATGCTGGGCGGCACCAACTTCATGATGTTGCTTTTCAACGCTGACGCCCATTTCGCTCATGACCGAGAGCATTTCAGAACGGATGTCCTGMGCTGAATCAACCGGTGGGACCGGGAAATAACCGCCCTTTACGCGCGGACGATGGCCAAGGTTGCCGGTTTCATATTCGGTCGGGCTGTTGATTGGCAGCTCGCTGCTATCAAGCGCAAACCCGGTTTGATAGGGTTCAGCGGAAAAGCGCACATCGTCAAACATGAAAAATTCAGCTTCCGGGCCGCAATAAACCGTGTCGCCAACGCCAGACGATTTAACATAAGCCTCAGCCTTTTTCGCCGTCATGCGCGGGTCGCGGTTATAGGCTTCGCCCGTGGTAGGGTCGAGAATATCGCAAAACACCGCCATGGTGGATTGCGCAAAAAACGGGTCCATATGGGCCGAAGTCGGGTCCATCATCAACGTCATGTCGGATTCGTTGATGGCCTTCCAGCCGGCAATCGAAGAACCATCGAACATGATGCCGTCGGCGAAGGCATCTTCGTCGATCTGGCTGATATCCATGGTCAGATGCTGCATCTTGCCGCGTGGRTCRGTGAAACGGAGATCGACAAATTTTAYRTCGTCATCCTTGATTGTTTTGAGAACTGATTGTGCGTCGCTCANTTTTTGMTTTTCCCTGGCTTGTTTAACTGTGAWTARTGMGAGGTGAGGACRATCCCGTCTTCACCAGANTTTTTTCGGATCGAGATCAGACCGCGTCRTCGCCGCGTTCGCCGGTCCTGATCCGGATGGCTTCCAGAATTTCTGAGATGAAGATTTTACCGTCTCCAATGCGTCCGGTTYTCGAAGATGTCTGAATAGCTTCAACTGCTTGCTCGACCAGATTGTCAGCAAGGACAATTTCTATCTTCACCTTAGGCAGGAAATCAACCACATATTCCGCACCCCGATAGAGTTCGGTATGRCCTTTCTGTCGCCCAAATCCTTTTGCTTCCACAACCGTAATGCCCTGCAAGCCTACAGCTTGAAGCGCTTCTTTGACCTCATCAAGTTTGAAGGGTTTGATGATTGCCTCGATTTTTTTCATTTTTCATACCTGTTTTCTGCGCGGTTTGCCGTGTCCGGCCCGTATTCCATATTTAATCGCGCGCGCATGAGAGATAGCATATCTCATGCCAAGTTTGCCATGAAGCGTAAAACTTAGGTAAATCAGTGTGTTAGAAGTCTGTTTGACATCGTAATAATTGACAATTTCATTTTTATGCCCAAAAAATAGGCAGTTTGCGTAATTTTTATGCAGCAGCCCAGAAATATTGTTTTCACATTGTCGGCGAACATTTGCGCAAATGCCCCGGCTTTGATGCTAACTATCAATTGAAATGAATAGCCTCCTGACCATCGCCCAAATGTACCGCGCCGATAGCCTGGCGATTGCGTCCGGCATATCCGGCGAAACCTTGATGGAAGCAGCCGGCGCGGCACTTGCCGATGAGATCGCGGCCCGGTGGGATTCAAAGGTGCGCATACTCATCCTTTGTGGTCCGGGTAACAATGGCGGCGACGGATATGTTGTGGCGCGTCTGCTGGATGCAAAAGGCTATCAGGTCCGCGTCGCAAGTCTCGTTAAAACAGACCAGCTAACAGGTGATGCCGCGACAATGGCAGCGCGTTGGCAAGGCGACGTTCTCGATGTTTCCTCGGGGCTGCCTAAAAATTTGATATCTGAAATTGACCTGATCGTTGATTGCCTGTTTGGCGCTGGCCTCACGCGGGCCCTTGAAGGTGTAGCCGCAGAGATCGTTGCGCAAGTTGGTCAATCAGGTTTACCAATTGTGGCGGTTGATCTCCCGTCTGGTGTCAACGGCGATACAGGTGCAATTGTCGGAATTGCGTTCAAGGCAAGCCTCACGGTTACATTTTTCAGGAAAAAGCCTGGGCATTTGTTGCTGCCAGGGCGGGGCCATTGCGGCGAAGTCGTGGTTGCCGATATCGGAATCCCATCATCGGTTCTCGATGAAATTCAACCAAATATTGTTGAAAACACACTTTCTACGTGGTGCCCGCATTTGAATCATCCAAATGCGGATGATCATAAATATACCCGAGGGCATGCAATTGTCGTGAGCGGCGGAATGACATCTACCGGTGCAGCGCGGTTGGCCGCGCGGGCCGCATTGCGTATCGGCGCAGGGGCGGTCACGGTCGCAAGTCCGCCGTCGGCTCTGGCAGTGAATGCCGCCAACCTGACCGCCATCATGCTGCGCAGGCTGGATGACGAGACAACTTTAACGGATATGCTCGCCGACCGGCGTATCAAGGCCGTGTTGATCGGTCCGGGCAACGGCATTGGCCCGGCGACCCGCGCAAATGTATTGCAGGCCTTAAACTCAAACGCGGCAATTGTGCTTGATGCCGACGCCCTGACAGTTTTTGAGAATGACCCGGATATTTTGTTTAAAGCCATTGCCGCGCATAAATTCGGCCCCGTCATCATGACCCCTCATGAAGGTGAATTCCAACGACTTTTCAATGATATAGGTAGAAATATTGAATCATCCACTGAGGATGCCGGTGGCAAGGTGGGCGCAGCGCAGGCCGCCGCGCGCGCCAGTGGCGCAACAATCATCTATAAAGGCGCAGATAGTGTTATAGCGACCCCGGACGGGCAGGTGGCGATCAATGCCAACGCGCCGCCCTGGCTGGCCACCGCCGGGTCTGGCGATGTGTTGTCAGGCTTTGTTGCCGGGTTGCTGGCGCAAGGCATGTCCGCCTTTGGTGCGGCCTGTGGCGCGTGCTGGATGCACGGCGAAGCCGGGGCCCGTATTGGGCGCGGATTGATCGCAGAAGACCTGAGTGAAATCGTACCAGATATATTCAGGGATATTGATCCAGACTAGCTGAATTGGCGTTGCGATAAGTAACTGCAATCGGGTGCTTGTAAAAAAGGTAAAATTAAGCGCGGATTCGGCTGGTAAAATTCAAACCCTGCATGCTATAGAAACGCGCCCAGACCGATCATCATCGGTTGGCATACTGTCGGCGGGCGTGGTGGAATTGGTAGACACGCAAGATTTAGGTTCTTGTGGCGCAAGTCGTGGGGGTTCAAGTCCCTCCGCCCGCACCAGACAGAAAGTTTCAGGAAGCGCTGGCCGACCCAAGGATCAGCAGCAAAGATATTGTAGAAAGCAGTTTGACATGGAAGTCACTGAGACCCTTTCCGAGGGATTGAAACGCGAATTCAAAGTCGTGGTACCCGCAGCCGATCTGGAATCGCGCCTGATGGCCCGTCTGATCGAGTTGAAAGACCAGGTCAAGATCAACGGATTTCGCCCGGGCAAGGTGCCGCTGAACCATTTGAAGAAAACCTATGGCCGTTCGGTCATGGCCGAAATCGTCCAGCAAGTTGTTTCCGAGACCAGCCAGACCGCGTTGACTGAACGCGAAATTCGCCCGGCCTTCCAGCCCGAAATTAAATTTGCCGATAGCGAGCAAGAGCTCGAAGAGGTGATGCAGGGTAAATCAGACCTCACCTATACAGTAACCCTGGAAGTGATGCCCGACATCGAGCTTGCTGATCTGTCCAAGATCAAGCTGACCCGTGAAGTCACCGAAGTGCCGGACGAAGACGTCGTCGAAGCGGTAAAACGCCTTGCTGAGCAGAACCGATCTTACACGTCGCGCAAGGAAGATGACAAAGCCCAAGAGGGTGACCGGGTAACGATTGACTATGACGGTTCGGTCGACGGCACACCGTTTGATGGCGGCAAGGACGAAAATGTTTATCTGGTGCTTGGCTCAAACCAATTCATTCCTGGATTTGAAGAGCAGCTAAAAGGTGCCAAAATCGGAAGCGAACAAACCGTCAAGGTTACGTTCCCGGATGATTACCCGGCTAAAGAACTTGCCGGCAAGAAGGCCGAGTTCAAGGTCACCCTTCATGACATTGCCGAACCAGCGGAAGGCGAACTCGATGATGCGTTTGCCAAGACCCTGGGTCTTGAATCGCTTGATAGCCTGAAAGACGCCGTGCGTGGGCAAATCGAGAACGAGCATGCCTCGCTGTCGCGTCGCAAGATCAAGCGCAATTTGCTTGACGAACTCGACAAACAGCACGAGCTGGAACTACCGCCGACCCTGATCGAACAGGAATTCGATGCGATCTGGGGCCAGCTGACCAACGATATGAAAAGTTCTGAAAAATCCTTCGAAGATGAAGGAACAACCGAAGACGAAGCCCGTGCAGAATACCGCACCATCGCCGAACGGCGTGTTCGTCTTGGTCTGGTTCTTGCCGAATTCGGAGAGAAGAGTGAAATCCAGGTGAGCGAAGAAGAAGTGACCCGCGCGCTTCAGGAACAGGTTCGTCAATTCCCTGGGCAGGAACAACAGATTTACGAATATTACAAAGAAAACCCACAGGCGATTGCCAGCTTGCGGGCGCCGATCTTTGAAGAAAAAGTCGTCGATCATATTCTCGAAAAAGTGGACATAACCGAGAAGGTCGTGTCCCGCGAAGAATTGCTGCTTGATCCCGAAGACGAGAAAACGGCCAAGGAAAAATCTGCCAAGAAGACAACAAAAAAGGCCGCACCTAAAAAGACGGCGGAAAAGAAAACTCCAGCTAAGAAAAAACCTGCGGCTAAAAAGACAGACGATAAATCCTGACATCGCTGAAATGAAAAATGCCGCGCGATCTAATTAAAGGTCGCGCG
Organism: Hyphomicrobiales bacterium; assembly: GCA_016764455.1. GTDB lineage: Bacteria > Pseudomonadota > Alphaproteobacteria > Rhizobiales > NORP267 > NORP267. The sequence continues at coordinate 18,732 of JAESRU010000135.1, forward strand.
GCATTTGCATTTTCAAATCTGTATTTCTGGCCTGAATTTCAGGTCATGTTCGCGATTGAATTAACGAATGATTCCGGCAATCGCGAAATATTTGTGAGGCTGACCAGCAGGACCGGCACCGATGCCGTTCCAATAGGTGTCGTTGCCAAGGCGCTCGCCGACAGCCATTTCTTTTGCAGCGACCAGTCCGTTGACGCTCAGAGGCAATTCCACCGCACGTTCGATTGCCGTGCGGGTCAAGCCCATATCGTGGAGCATRCGTTCRTCATAGCGAAGCAGYGATGTSAGGCKGCGCCGACGRCGRATRTTGTGAAACAGGTTTTTRACGGAATTRATCCCGGWYTCGATTTTYTCGATCGCGTGAAATGATCCGCTCTGGAYCCAAAGGGTGTAACYAAAGTTGCGCCCGGAAAGGGTTGCGTYGCTCATTGCAATTCTCCTTCTCGGCCAGACTATCGTCTGGTCATGTGTGTTTGAAATTGGCTTGCGCCGTTTGGCATGCGTCAAGGACCCTAAGAATCCAGAACGTCTTTGCTGCATTGCAATATAGGGATTTATATTGATAAGCCAAACGAAAAGTATTAATATATTAAGACAAAAAAATTGATCATTTAAATTAGCCCRGATTTCCGGGTTTTCTAGCGCATATTTAGGTWAACAGCCATGCAAACTCTTCTTGAGACAGACGTCTTGCGTACCTTTTTGTCTATTGCCGAGACCGGAAGTTTTTCGGCAGCCGCTATATCTATCGGTCGAACACCGTCTGCTGTCAGTATGCAAATGAAGAAATTGGAACAACAGCTGGAGCGTGATCTTTTCATCCGTCAGGGCAGGGGCGTTGTGCTCTCCACGGACGGCGAAGAGATGGTATCGTATGCCCGGCGTATTCTGCATATCAACGAAGAAGCTGTCGCTCATTTTACCCAACCACATCTTGAAGGAGCGGTCCGGATCGGTACAGCCGATGATTTTGCCACGCGGTTTCTACCGATTGCGCTCGCAAAATTCGCGCGGGCCTACCCAAAAGTTCAAGTGGAGGTTGTCTGCGATCTGAGTGTCAATCTGATCCCCCAGGTTGAACGGGGGTTGCTGGACATGACGTTGGTATCACAAACCAACACGTTGACCCATATCACGCGCGGCATCCCGATCTGGAGGGAACGGTTGGTCTGGGCCGTTCACGAAGATGGCCAGGCGGCTGAACGACGCCCGTTACCGCTCGCATTGTGTCCGGGAAAATGCGCCTGGCGTGCCAGTGCCTTGCGGGCGTTGGATGAAGCCGACATAGATTATCATATTGCTTATACCAGTACGCATTATGCCGGCCAGCAGGCAGCGATTGTCGCAGATCTGGCTTTGGCACCGATGCCGCGGAGTCTGATTGAACCACCTCTTCGCGTGCTTGAAGATGACGAAGGTCTGCCAACGTTAGAAGATTATGAGGTGAGGCTGCTACGTGCCCCCGGTAAAAAAGATCCTGTTCTCGATACTCTGGCGACACATATAGTCGATAGTTTTTCAGAAACTCTTTTATCTCAAATCTGAACATTCCATTTTGTAATAGTATGCCTGATTTGCGTTGCTGATCGGAACCCGCTTGACTCCGTACTATAGTACGGAGTTTAGCATAGCTGAAATTGACAATGAATCGGATATTGGAGCAAAATGAATGCGAATTGGTGAAGCTGCAAGACAGGCAGGTGTTGGCGTAGAGACTATCAGATTTTATGAATTGAAGGGTCTTATTGATCAACCGGGGCGCCCCAAAAATGGCGGCTACAGGGACTATTCCGATCAGGAAGTCCGTTGCGTTCTGTTCATTCGAAGTGCACAGCAATTGGGTTTTTCCCTAAGTGAGATAGGGGAATTGTTGGCGCTGAAAACCAGCCCGGCGGCGCAATGCGTAGAGGTCCGCGAAAARGCAACCGCCAAACTCCACGAAGTGCATGTGAAAATTGAAAATCTAGGCAAAATCAAGCGCGCTTTGAGAATTCTGATTGAATCCTGTCCTGGTGAAGGCCCGGCTGTGAATTGTTCAATCATGAATGCAATCACCGAGGGTGACCTAGACCTGGAAATGACACTTGAATGGAAATGATATGACAATYAAACAGCGAAAAATCGAAATATTCAGCGCAGGATGTCAACTCTGTGAAACCGCGGTAGAACAGATCAAGGCAGCGGCATGCCCTTCATGTGACGTCCAAATTCTCGACATGAACCAATCAGAAGTCGCRAGCCGGGCGCAACATCTCGGTATCAATTCGGTTCCAGCAGTGGTGATTGACGGGGTTCTGGCGGATTGCTGTTCGTCAAAAGGCATCAACCTGGATGCCCTGACCGCAGCTGGTCTCGGCCAGCCTTTGGCTTGAGGCAATGGCAATGAAAAATAATCGATTGTTGGGCGTTGGTTTGGGCGGGTTTGCCTTCACCGCCATATGCTGCGTCACCCCGYTGCTGGTGGTGCTGGTGTCGGCCCTTGGATTTTCGGCCCTTGTTGGCTGGCTGGATTATGYCCTGTTTCCGGCATTGGCCGTCTTTGCGGGCATTACTTTGTATGCACTTTGGAGGCGTTGGGGAAAGCAAACTACATGATCAATTTACAATCCACGATCACATGCCCTCGGTGCGGCCATCAGGAAACCGAAACAATGCCCACAGATTCATGCCAATGGTTTTATGATTGCMRRGGWTGCRRWGAWKTATTGAAACCATTGGCGGGCGATTGTTGTGTTTATTGCAGCTACGCYACATTGCCGTGTCCCATGAAGCAGGATGGTGGAGCCTGCTGCTGACCCTTGGTCTAGTTCATGACATCTGGCTCTTCCGCCAGAATACCCTGGCAGCGCACATGGTMGTTAGTTTTTCAGAGCATGCGGTGACTTTGAATTGACCTGGGACCCTGACCCCAGAAATGCTAGCCTTTACGACATTGAACGCAACCTGACCATGGCAACGATTCCGAATGCAGGACCGATCGCCAAACCGGCAATGATCGCTGGCCAGCCGAAAACCGACGCCAGATACGGGGTTGCCTGAACGGTAACAAATGTCAGGGCAAAACCCAGGGCGGTTTGCAATGTCATCAGACTGCCGACCTGATCTGCGGGCGAGGCATCTGCGACGAGAGCAGAGAATTGCGCCGAATCCGGGACAATTGTGATTCCCCAAATCACAACGATGATAAATGTAAGCCAGGCCGGCCCGCCAAATGTCATCGCGGTGGCGATAGCAGCAGTTCCGCTCAAAGCCATGGCTATGATTGTTACGTTAGCTTTGCCTATCCGGTCGGCAGCTTTGCCTGCGAAAATACAGGCTATGCCACCTGCACCAATGGCAACAAAAGCCGTGATTTTTGAGAGCCATTCAGCGTCCGACGTCGGTAACGAAGATGAATAGGATACGGCGGTTGCTGCTGCAATCCATGCCCACATCGCATACAGCTCCCACATGTGACCAAGATATCCGGCATAAGCAAGGCGTATGCGCTTGTTGGTCCAGGCGTTAAAAATCACTTTTGGGTTAAATCTGGGTGCAATGCTGTGAAGTGGTCCCAGTGAAATAAACAGGCAACTTATTCCAGCCAGAATTGCGGCTGCAGATGCGACGATTACGGTGAAACGCCAGTCGGAATTTCCCACAAGTACAATCAAATGTGGTGAGGCCGAGCCAAGGGTGAGAGCTCCAACAAGTATGCCGACAAGAAAGCCGCGGTCTTTATCACCCCATCCAACGACGATTTTCATTCCAACAGGATAAACCCCTGCCAACAGAGCTCCTGTCGCTACACGGGTGCTGAGGGCGAGGAAGCCGCCTGGGCTGGCAAACAGGAGAATAATGTTGATCAAYCCCGCGCYGATTGCTGAAACGGCAAATACGCGGCGCGGGTCAAACCGATCTGCTAGACCGAGCATGGCTGAGGTAAGCGCACCAATGACAAACCCGATCTGAACGCTACTGGACAGAGCCGCCTGCCGGAAAGGGGAAATTTCTGTTTCGCGCAACATTTCCGGCAGGGTAGCAGCCGACACAAACCACAGGCTCATCGCAGCAACTTCGGCTAACAGAAGTAGTGATATAGATCGGAACTTCATTCGTGTTTTACGCTGTTTCTGGAAGTCGCTGATAGCTTGGCCGCTACACAGGTTTTGGGGGCTTTATTCTGTGGTGTCCGGCTCTTCCGCCAGAAGGATCTCTTTCAAAACCTGATAATGGGTTTCCTTGTCGTCATCAATTTCGCCAATCTGCGCGGCGGTGCGGGTGGCAATTTCATGGGGAACCATCGCCAGTTCGGCGCCGGATTGCTGGGCCAGGATTTGAACTTTTGCTGCGCGTTCCRGAAAATACAGATCGTTGAAGGCGATGCCGATGCTCGGTCCGCTCACCATCACTCCGTGGTTTTTCAGCATTACAATTATATTGTCGCCGGCAGCGCTCGCCAGACGTTCGCCCTCGGCACGGTCATTGGCCAGACCTTCATACAAATCCTCATAGGCAATTTTGCCGTAATAGCGCAAAGCGTTTTGACTGATTGGCTCAAGACGGCCGGGATTGGTGCAGGCAATCGCCGTCGCATAGGGCATGTGGGTGTGGTAGACGGCGGTCGCATTCGGGCAAAGTCGGTGGAAGGCTTCGTGGATCATGAATGATGTTGTTTCGATCTCGCCTTTCCCTGTCACTATATCGCCATGGCCATCGACGCGCAGAATGTCGCTGCGTTTCATCTTCGACCAATGCACGCCCCAGCGGTTGAGTAGAAATGTGCCGTCGCCACAGGCATAGGAGAAATGATTATCGATCCCTTCGTGAAGATCGAACTGGGCTGTCAGGCGAAGCACCACTGCCATGTCACATCGGGCGGCTTCGATTTTTTCATCGGGGATGACATTTTGCATCTAAGTCTCCAGCGTAAAACCAGTTTTATAACTATTTGGGTGGTAATGTAGAGACAAAACTAAGGGCCAAGGCAACCCAGTTTTTCAAAGCGGCCTCATCGCAGGCTTCTTCTTCAACGAATACCATACCACCCATCCGCCGACCGCCCATTTCCATAATTGCCGCGCCGGTGCGGGAAAGCGCTTCAGCTTCATTGTCTTTGCCGACCCGAAACATGAAGCGGCGTTCGCCCTCTTTGGTGCGGTCGGCGCCACCAATCATATTGCCGGAAAGCAGAAAACAGATGCCACCCATCATGCGTTTTTCAGAAATATCCACATGGCCTTCAAGAGCGTCGCGAAACCGGTTTGTCAGGTCTTCATCATAGGCCATTATTTTATGCGCCCTTCAATGGGTTCTGGTCTTGCTCAGGCATTTCCGCGAACGAAGGTAAGGCAGGGTCGACCAAGTCCCAAGAGGGGGCTCTGCTGGCATAAACAACAATTTGGGGACGGGCAATTTCCGGGTCATCCAAACTGGAAGCGCGCAAGAACACCATATCTGGATGGTTGGAATTAGTGGAATAAATCGCGCATCCACATGTAGGGCAAAAACCTCTTGATACGATATTTCCAGAATCCGTCGGGTGATCGTAAAATTCTATTCTCCCAGATACGGTAAAGTTGTTTTTGGATATTCCGGCATGCGTGCAATGCCCGGTCCCGCTTGATTTCCTGCAATGAACGCAATGACAATGCGCTGTAACCATGGAGCTTTCATTGCTTTCATAGTGCACTGCTCCGCAGAGGCAGCTTCCGGTTATATTTTTTGGCATGATTGTTTCCCCTTAATGATTGTAACGCCTACATATTGTAGTGCCTAATTCTCGATATTTTGCTTCGCCCTTACTTGTCCTGAAATTTACAAAAGCCTGGAATTCATTCCAACTTTCACATCAATTTCAACCGTTCATTTTCCCTTTGCAGAGACTTTCAAAAATTCTTGGTTGCGTCCAAGAAACACGGGTTGTCTTTGCCATGCTCCGAACGCGCTAAATCAGTCATACGGCCGGATCAATCTCAAAATTTGATCCACCCGGAAACTCCTCGAAATCCACCAGACAGTCTCTCCAAATTTGATATTAAATTAGTGACTTGTTAATTGCAATAGACTAGTAAGTAATCATGGCTTTTTTGTCAAAACGACGCCCTCGCTCCGGATGCCCGATTGCAACCACGCTAGACTTGGTTGGAGATCGATGGACACTGGTAATTCTGAGGGACATGATCAACGGCAAAACCAAGTTCGGGGAGTTTCTGGAGTCTCCTGAGAGAATTACCACGAATGTTCTGACTGACCGTTTGCAAATGATGGAGAAAACCGGCTTTGTAAAAAGGAAGGCGTATCTGAAGCGGCCGCTGCGATACGAGTATCTTGCTACAAAAAAGGGTAGGGCCATGCTCCCCGTGCTTCAGGAAATTTCCAGATGGGGAAATCGGTTCATTCCGGAAACCTGGGTGCCTCCGGAAAGTTTCATGCGGAAAATTCCAAATTAAGATAATTTTCTTTTGTATCTTGGCGTAACTAAACCGAGTTCCTATGTCATGGTGGATCGTCGGTGATTGTGGGGCGATTGTGGCCGAACGCGCATCCTCCCGCTTGCGCAGGACCGCCAAGCCAGCTTATGCAGGAGTTACCGCTTATTCTGGCGATTCGAACAGCCAATCTTCATCAGGAATAGTTATGCAAGATATAATTGACCAATATACAAATGTCCTTGTCCCCATGGTGGTGGAGCAATCCAGCCGCGGCGAACGCGCCTACGACATTTATTCCCGTTTGTTGAAAGAGCGGATCATCTTCATTACCGGTCCGATCGAAGACAATATGGCGGCAATCATTGCGGCCCAGCTATTGTTCCTTGAATCAGAAAACCCCAAGCGCGATATCGCCATCTATATCAATTCACCTGGCGGTGTCGTGACATCGGGTCTGGCGATTTACGACACGATGCAATTCATCAAACCGGAAATTTCCACTTTGTGTATCGGTCAGGCAGCGTCCATGGGGTCGTTACTGCTATGCGCCGGGGAAAAGGGAAAGCGGTTTGCGTTGCCAAATGCCCGCATCATGGTTCACCAACCTTCAGGCGGCTTCCAGGGCCAGGCCTCCGATATCCAGCGCCACGCCGAAGACATCGGTAAAATGAAACGACGCCTCAATGAGATCTATGTCGWGCATACCGGACAGAAATATGATGTGATCGAGAAGACCCTCGACCGGGATCATTTTATGACCGCGCAGGAAGCAAAAGAGTTTGGTCTGATCGATGAGGTGATTTCCAAGCGCGATGATTCAGAGGAAGAAACCAAATAGGCAAAATTCCATGTCGCGGATGCACATCATTTGTCATTAATCAAATCTTGAACARTCAATCCTTAGCATGCGCAAAAGCCATGTTTGTGGTTCACATGCGTTGAAGAATGGTCCAGATTAAAGTCGTATTTATTTCAGGGGTTGTGGAAAGAGCTTTAACACTTATCTAGTAGGCTCTTYGTTTAATGRTCYTGAGATRGTCCAGCGGGTTTGTCTGGAAAAAATTTGGGAAGATATTGAAAGGGCCGCCAGGTCGGGTTTTGGTAAAGCATGAGCAAATCCAGCGGAAGCGAATCTAAAAACACCCTCTATTGTTCTTTTTGCGGAAAGAGCCAGCATGAGGTGCGCAAGCTTATTGCGGGCCCAACGGTATTCATCTGTGATGAATGCGTTGAACTCTGCATGGACATCATCCGTGAGGAAAACAAGAATGCCAACGTGAAGTCTCAGGATGGCATTCCAACTCCGTCAGATATCTGTGATGTCTTGAATGATTACGTCATTGGTCAAACTACAGCTAAACGTGTTTTGGCGGTTGCCGTACACAACCATTACAAACGCCTCAGTCACGCTGCCAAGAATGACGATGTGGAACTTGCAAAGTCCAATATCCTGCTGATCGGCCCAACCGGCTGTGGCAAGACCTTGCTGGCGCAAACCCTTGCACGCATTCTCGACGTACCCTTCACCATGGCGGACGCCACCACGCTGACCGAAGCCGGTTATGTGGGTGAAGATGTTGAAAATATCATTTTGAAGCTGCTGCAATCCGCCGACTATAATGTTGAGCGGGCCCAGCGCGGCATTGTTTATATCGACGAAGTCGACAAGATCAGCCGCAAGTCTGACAATCCGTCAATCACCCGCGATGTTTCGGGCGAGGGCGTCCAGCAGGCTTTGCTTAAAATCATGGAAGGCACGGTCGCCAGTGTCCCGCCACAAGGGGGGCGCAAGCATCCCCAGCAGGAATTTCTGCAGGTGGATACAACCAACATCCTGTTTATCTGTGGCGGCGCGTTTTCCGGCCTGGAAAAAATCATCGCCCAGCGCCACAAAGGAACCTCCATCGGGTTTGGCGCCAAGGTGCAATCCCCGGATGATCGTCGTACCGGCGAAATCTTCAAGGAAGTGGAACCGGAAGATTTGCTCAAGTTCGGTTTGATCCCGGAATTTGTCGGACGGGTACCCGTTCTGGCAACTCTGGAGGATCTGGACGAAGAAGCACTGATCCGCATCCTGACGGAGCCAAAAAATGCGCTTGTGAAGCAGTATCAGCGTTTGTTCGAGATGGAAGATGTCCATCTTACATTTGCAGATGAAGCGCTACGGGCAATTTCCCTCAAGGCAATTGATCGGAAAACAGGTGCCCGTGGTCTGCGCTCAATCATGGAAGGCATTCTGCTGGATACCATGTACGACCTCCCGAATATGGAAGGGGTCGAGGAAATCGTGATTTCCAACGAAGTGGTTGATGGTGGCGCGCGTCCGTTGCAGATTTATGCAGATCGGACCGACGAGATCGAATCCAGCGCCTGATCCGGGCTTATTCGTGCCTTGCATTCCTGATCTCGATCGGGCGTGATTTGTATCGAAATAGCGTAAGCGTGCCGGTGGTTTGTTGAACAGGCGCCCGGAAGGGTTGAAATCGTCTCCTGTTCATACCAGATATGTATCTGAAACAATGACCCCGCCCGTCCGGTACTGGAATTTCCATGCCGGAAAACCCCAAAAACTACGTTTAAGCCATAATTTAATTGTAGTTTGGGTGTGGTCGGGGATAAATGTTCAGGAATGACTGGCAGAGATTTCTGGAATCACGCAAAACTGTCAGATCAATAGTTGCGAAACTGGAAGAAAGAAAAATATGAGCGAGAACAAACCAGACTTGGTTGAAATTCCTGGCGGGCGCGGATTATTCCCGGTTTTGCCGCTAAGGGATATTGTCGTGTTTCCACATATGATTGTGCCTTTGTTCGTGGGCCGGGAAAAATCTATCCTGGCGCTCGAAGAGGTCATGCGGAACGACAAGCAGATTGTTCTGGCCACCCAGAAAAATGCCAGCGACGACGATCCGGAAATCGATCAGATTTATGATATCGGCGCGCTCGCAACTGTATTGCAATTGCTGAAATTGCCCGACGGTACCGTGAAGGTATTGGTAGAAGGCCAGAGCCGCGCCCGTATTCTGTCATACACGGATCGCGCAGATTATTTTGAAGCTACCGCTGAAACCATTGAAGACGATGATCTGGACGAGATCGAAGTTGAAGCTATGTCGCGCTCGGTGGTTGCCGAGTTTGAGGGCTATGTGAAGCTCAACAAAAAGGTGTCACCGGAAGTATTGGGTTCAGTCACCCAAATCGAAGATTATTCAAAACTCGCGGATACCATTGCGTCGCATCTGGCGATCAAGATTTCTGAAAAACAGGAAATTCTTGAATTTACCAGCGTCACCAAACGGCTTGAACGCATCCTCGTATTGATGGAAAGCGAAGTCAGCGTTTTGCAGGTCGAAAAGCGCATCCGCTCGCGGGTCAAGCGCCAGATGGAAAAGACCCAGCGCGAATATTATTTGAACGAACAAATGAAGGCGATCCAGAAGGARCTCGGCGACACCGAAGAGGGTGGCGACGAAATGAGCGAACTTGTGGAGAAAATTGCCAAAACAAAACTCTCCAAGGAAGCCCGTGAAAAGGCCGAAGCCGAGTTGAAAAAATTGCGCCAGATGAGCCCAATGTCCGCCGAGGCAACGGTCGTGCGCAATTATCTCGACTGGATGCTGTCTATTCCGTGGGGCAAGAAGGGCCGGGTACGTAAAGATCTGGTCGCTGCTGAACATATCCTTGATAACGATCATTACGGTCTGGAGAAGGTCAAGGAACGCATCCTTGAATATCTCGCAGTTCAGGCCCGTACCAACAAGTTGAAAGGCCCGATCCTTTGTCTGGTTGGTCCTCCTGGCGTTGGTAAAACCTCGCTTGGCAAATCCATTGCCAAGGCAACAGGGCGTGATTTTATCCGTATGTCCCTTGGCGGTGTGCGCGATGAAGCCGAAATTCGGGGACATCGCCGTACCTATATTGGCTCCATGCCGGGCAAGATCATCCAGTCCATGAAGAAGACCAAAACCACCAATCCTTTGTTCCTGCTGGACGAAATTGACAAGATGGGTGCGGACTTCAGAGGTGATCCGTCTTCAGCTTTGCTGGAGGTGCTTGATCCGGAGCAGAATTCAAAYTTYAACGATCATTATCTCGAAGTCGATTACGATCTGTCCAACGTCATGTTCGTGACAACGGCCAACACTYTGAACATCCCGGCGCCCCTTATGGATCGCATGGAGATCATCAGATTGTCCGGTTATACGGAACTTGAAAAAGTACAGAYTGCGCGTCGTCATCTGATCCCCAAAACGATCAAGGATCATGGCCTCAAGTCCAAAGAGCTGACGATCCCTGATGATATATTATTGACCGTCATCCAGCGTTATACCCGGGAAGCCGGCGTGCGTAATCTTGAGCGGGAATTGGCRCGYYTGTGCCGCAAGACAGTCAAGGAATTGCTGACTTCCAMGAAGGAAGAAATTGTYCTGGATCAGGAAATTCTTGAAAAATTCCTCGGTGTTCCAAGGTTCCGTCACGGTGAGATGGAAAAAGARAACCAGATCGGTGTTGTGACCGGTTTGGCCTGGACCGAATTCGGTGGCGAGCTGCTGACAATCGAAGGCGTGATGATGCCCGGCAAGGGCAAAATGACGGTTACCGGCAATTTGCGGGACGTRATGAAAGAATCRATCTCTGCTGCAAATGCATATGTTCGCTCCAGAGCTGTTGATTTTGGCATCGAACCACCGCTTTTTGAGCGYACGGATTTCCATGTTCATGTACCAGAAGGTGCGACCCCGAAAGACGGTCCATCGGCAGGTGTAGCCATGGTGACGGCGATTGTATCTGTGATGGCCGGAATTGCGGTTCGTCGCGAAGTGGCGATGACCGGAGAGGTTACGCTGCGCGGCCGGGTGCTGCCAATTGGCGGCCTTAAAGAGAAGCTTTTGGCGGCTTTACGTGGTGGGATCAAGAAGGTTTTGATCCCGGAGGAAAACGTGAAGGATTTGGCGGAAATACCTGAAGAGATTAAGAATTCTCTGGAAATCGTGCCTATCGCTATGGTCGGTGATGTGTTCGAACACGCATTGGAAAGCGTGCCTGTCCCGATCGAGTGGAACCCGGAAGCGCAGAAAGATGCGGCTATCTCCAAGGATGGTGACAAATCTGCCCTTACGGCACACTAGATATCTGATTATACAAGACTTGCAAAAGGCAGCCCAAACCGGCTGCCTTTTGTCTTTGTAGGCAAATAATTGATAGAATCTGGAAAAATTTTGGAAAAAAGTGTTGCTTTTCCGCCGTTTTTTTAGTGAGCATGTGCTTTAGTTGTACCGCGTACGAATCGTTTCACAAAAACCAGATAAGGGGTGAACCTCGTGAACAAGAATGACCTGATTGCCAGTGTTGCCGAAAAGGCAGATATTTCGAAATCAGCCGCGCAGGATGCTGTCGAGGCGACCTTTGCCGTAATTCAAGATACGCTCAGCGGCGGCGATGATGTGCGCATCATCGGTTTCGGCAATTTTGCCGTAACCCATCGCGCAGCCTCTACAGGCCGTAACCCTCGCACCGGCGAGCCGCTCCAGATCCCTGCTTCAAAAATTCCAAAATTCAAAGCAGGCAAGGCTCTCAAGGAAGCTGTTAACAGCTAACCCGAGAAAACAAATTTGGCCGCTTCGGCGGCTGGGAGCAGGGCCTCGCATTGCGGGGCCCTTTTCTTTTGCCTGAATGCGGCCTGCCAACTTCAATTTTTGGCCACCGGGTGCATCGAATGACTTGCATTCGGCGCCGAGAAAACGTACATCGACCGGGTCCTGACAATTTATCTGAACCCGGACAACCTTTTGGTTCAGGGCAGGGCGGTTAGCTCAGTTGGTAGAGCGCCACGTTTACACCGTGGATGTCGGGAGTTCGAGCCTCTCACCGCCCACCATTCCTCCAGGAATTTCAAAAACAATTTCCAACTATATCGACTTTTGCCTGCGCTGAAGGTGTGTATGATTGTCCTTGGTAATTTTATGCCGGATTTATGCGGCGCTTATTCCAGGCGACAATAAAATGGCTGACCCGTCGAGTGATTTATCCGAAATGTCGATCCGACCAGCAGCATTGCGCCGGTCCTGGCTTTTCCTGCCCGGCGCTGAACGCGAAGTTTTATTGAGCGCGGCTACGAGCGCCGCTGATGTGTTGATCCAGGAATTGGAAGATTTCACACCACCTCAATTGCGCCCCCAGGCTCATGCCATCGCAGGCGAAGTTCATAGCGCCTGGAAAGCGGCCGGCAGAATAGCAGCAGTCCGGGTCAATCCTCTTGATGATGGCGGGTTGGTTGATCTGGAAAAAATCATGCCAGCGCATCCAGACATTGTGGCGCTACCCAAAGTGAGCGACGCAGACCAGATCCGCGCCCTCGATAAAGAAATAACCCGGTTGGAGAAAATGCTTGGGATCACGTCCGGGTCTACCGAAATTTTGCCAAACATCGAATATGCTCGCGGGTTGGTGAACACAATCGATATCGCTGAATCATCCCCTCGGGTGAAAGCCTGCCTTCTGGCGGCCGAAGATCTGGCTACCGATCTGGGCGCCGAGCGCGGGCAGGACGGCACCGAGTTGCTCTATTGCCGGCAACGATTCATTGTCGAATGCCGTGCCGCCAATGTGGTCCCGGTTGATTGCCCCTATACGTGGCAGAGTGGCGAACAATATTTGGTTGATGAAACTGCATATGCCAGGCGGCTTGGCTATACCGCTAAAAGCTGTGTCCATATTCCTCACGCTGCGCTCATCAACGAAATTCTCTCACCTGGTCCAGATCAAATCGAAGCCGCGCAGCACATTGTTGCCGCCTTTGACGCCGCCCGCGAACAGGGCAAGGACCGTATCGAGGTTCAGGGATCGTTTGTGGAAATGCCGACCTATCTGGGTGCGAAGCGGCTGCTGACCCGCGCTGAACAATTGGGCAAGTATGCCCGACAAGCCGAGTATGCCAGACATGCCAAGTATGACTGATATTTTGAACCGCCCGATTAAAGATTGCAAAATTGGTGTCGCCGGATGCGGCGCTATGGGGTTCCCCATGCTCAAACAGCTTCTTCAGGCTGGATTTAACGGGATTGGATACGATATCCGCCCTGCAAGCGACTATGTTGGCTTTGAGCAGCATATGGCGGCAGACGCTGAGGCGTTTGGCAGCCAAATCGATATTTTGATTTCCGTAGTTCGCGACCGGGCACAAACCGAAGGTCTGTTTTTCAAAGATCAGAAGGTTTTCACCAACGATACATATCCCCGCATCGTGATCATGAGTTCTACCCTGTCCCCGGGCCAGTTTTCAGACCTTGCAGAAACGCTGCCGCCTGATGTGATCGTGCTGGATGCACCCATGTCAGGTGCACCGATTAGGGCGATCAACGGTACGCTCACATTCATGGTCGGCGGCGCGCCAGAGCAATTTGAATATCTCCGGCCTCTGTTCCAGGCTATGGGCGAGAAAATCACTCATACAGGGCCAGCAGCCAGCGGCATGGCGATCAAGGTGCTGAACAATTATGTCGCCGCCTGTAGCACCGTTGCCGTGCGCCGTGTGCTTGGTGCAGCCCGGACACATGGCCTGGATCAGGCGATGATGCTGGACGTTATGAAGGCAAGTTCGGGTGCAACCTGGTTTGGTGATAATTTTGACGCCATCGACTGGTCACGTCAGCGCTATGAGGACGGCAATACAATCGCCATTCTCGAAAAAGACGTGACATGCGCTCTTGAAACTCTGGGGGAGCAGGGCGCCCCAAAAGATTCTTTCAATCTTGCTTTGCTTGAGGCGCTACGGAACATGGCTCCCTTTGAGGGAAAGCCTGACAAGTCGTGAGACGCACAACATGGTTTTGCCTCCGGCCGATTGTTGTTTTCCCGTGCTTCATTTTGGCCCGAAAACGGCTTTGAAATTCAATCAGTTCGAAATAAATCCGGGAAATCACAGCAGGACGCCGATGCAAACTTGACTTGGCAGGTTTGCTGTCCTAAGTGATCGCGACCTTCAGCGTTTCGACGCATTCGGGGGTGTAGCTCAGTTGGTTAGAGCGCTGGCCTGTCACGCCAGAGGCCGCGGGTTCGAGTCCCGTCACTCCCGCCATTATTTCCAAATCAGATTGCCCATACGATAGTGCCGCACAATGCGTCTGATCATGCGCGGTTCAGCATCTTTTGATCCGGGCGTGATTATAAATCTGATAATCTGCTGCCATGACCGTACAAACACAAAAGGTGAGCGTGTATCACCGGGTTCTGGAAGAGCGGGAATCCCGTGCCGTACATCTCTATTTTCAGGCCCGAGAGTTTTTTGATTTCTGCGGCTTCGTAATCCTGTTCGCAGCCTTCACGGCGGTCTTTTTCCATTATGCCCGCCAACCCTATCCGTCGGTCTCGTATGTGGTTTGTCTGACAGCATCCGGCATCGTTAGCGCGGTCTCGTTATTCCGCCTTGCCTGGTATGTGTTTCACCGGTTGCGCGGATGGCTGTCGCGCTGGTCACTGGAATACGGGTTTGATGTTTTTCTCAAACACGATTGGCTGCTGTCCAGCCTGACAATCGTCATTGGCGGTGCCTCACTCTACGGAATGTTGCACGCAACCGACAATGCATTATCGACAATGATACTTCCAATGTTGAACTGATTTTGGCCTAGTTCGACCTCCTGTTGCGACCCGCTTGCAAGTAGAGCGAATCTTCCACTGATTCCGCGTCCAAGGACCAATTTTCAGCCTTGTTTCGTCTTGCCTAGAATCATTGACTGGTCTAAGCCGGAGAGGGCTGCCTTTCAGGTTCAAGCCTAGATGCATGCCGGTTTTTAGAGGCCGGATTTAGGGGTACGGATTATGCAGGAATTATTGATGCAATATCTGCCTATCTCGATTTTCATCGGGGTAGCTACGGTCATTGCCGTAGCTCTGATGGCATCATCCTTTCTGATCGCCCATAAAAACCCCGATCCGGAAAAGCTTTCTGCTTACGAATGCGGCTTCAATCCATTTGATGACGCCCGCATGAAATTTGATGTGCGCTTTTATCTGGTAGCGATTTTATTCATTATTTTTGATCTGGAAGTCGCGTTCCTGTTTCCCTGGGCGGTCTCTTTCAAGGAAGTCGGCTGGTTCGGGTTCTGGTCGATGATGGTTTTTCTTGGCATCCTGACAATCGGGTTCGCTTATGAATGGCGCAAAGGGGCATTGGAATGGGATTAAACGATGGCCCAGTCGTAGCGCCTGCACCAACGGGGATCATTGATCCGCGCACTGGTCGGCCTGCTGGAGAAGACAGCGCTTTTTTCACCGACGTGAATGCCGAATTGGCAGACAAGGGATTTCTGGTCACCGCTACCGATGATCTCATCAATTGGGCCAGAACCGGCTCGCTGATGTGGATGACTTTCGGGCTTGCCTGTTGTGCCGTTGAAATGATGCAGGCCTCCATGCCGCGTTATGATGTTGAACGGTTTGGCTTCGCCCCGCGCGGTAGCCCGCGTCAATCTGATGTGATGATCGTGGCGGGCACCTTGACCAACAAAATGGCACCGGCTTTGCGCAAGGTCTATGACCAGATGCCAGAGCCGCGTTACGTTATCTCCATGGGTAGTTGCGCCAATGGCGGTGGCTATTATCATTATTCATATTCTGTAGTGCGCGGTTGCGATCGGATCGTGCCCGTAGATATTTATGTACCCGGCTGCCCGCCCACGGCGGAAGCGTTGGTATATGGAATATTGCTGCTACAGAAAAAAATCCGCCGTACCGGCACCATCGAGCGATAGGCATCACGGACCGTAAAGTCATGGATGAAATGTTGCAGGAATTAAAAGACTATCTGGACGGCGCACTTGCGGACGAAATGCTGTCCAGTGAGATTGCCGATAACGAGTTGAATCTTGAAATACAGATCGACCATATTTTGCGCGTCCTCAAATTTCTGCGCGACGATAGCCAATGCCGGTTTGTTTGTTTCATCGATATTTGCGGCGTTGATTATCCAGGTCGCGAAAAGCGGTTTGACGTGGTCTACCATTTGCTGTCGCCGCGCCAGAACCACC